>DASRJR010000056.1:0-38585 GCA_035649395.1 Vicinamibacterales bacterium | reverse complement strand
CTGCCGCATCTGCACTCGTTCACGCGCGAATCGCTCGAGCGGCTTGCAGGTCGATTTGGCTACGAGCTGCATGACGCGACCTACATGCATCCGAAGAACGTGAACCTGGCGTTCAGACGGACCGACGCGGTCGTGAATGTGAGCGTGACAGAGGGCGCGTTCGAGCGGGCAGTGGCGAAGTACGTGCGGGTGCTCGGATTGGGGCGGCGAATCATGCTGCCGACGCGTCTCTGGTGGAATCGGCGCGCCGATCAGGCGGGACACGTGTGGATGGCGGGGAGCGGACGCCTCGAGGCACGCCACTGGGCGCGGGTCGCGCGTCGTCAGGGGCTCGAGACGCACCGCTCGGTGAAGATCAGCGGCCTGAGCTCGCGATTCACGACCGTCGACGAGTCGCCGCTCGAGATTCAGTTCCGCGACGACCTGGCGCTCATGTTCAAGTAGGAGGTCGCCAGCGGCCCTACTTCTCCCGCATCATGGCCCGAATCACGAACCACAGGTTGGCGGGCCGCTCGCCGATGCGGCGCATGAAGTAGGGATACCACTCCTGGCCGAACGGCACGTAGACGCGTACGCGGTAGCCGGCGGCGACGAGCTGATTCTGCAGATCGCGGCGGACGCCGTAGAGCATCTGGAACTCGAAGCGATCGTTGGCGATGCCGCGCTCGGCGGCGTAGGCGCGCGTCTCCTTGATGATCGCTTCGTCGTGCGTCGCGATCGCCGGGTAGGTGCCGTGGTCCAGCAGCAGACGCATCTGTCGCACGTACGCCGCATCGACGTCGGCCTTCTGCTGGAACGCGACTGACGCCGGCTCCTTGTAGGCGCCTTTGACGAGCCGCACCCGCGCGCCGAGCTCGTTCATCCGGCGCAGATCCTGGTCCGTCCGGAGCAGCATCGACTGCAGCGCGATGCCGATGTTGCGGAAGTCGAGCTGCCAGAGCGTCTCGAACACCTGCAACGTCGCCTCGGTGTACGGCGTGTTCTCCATGTCGATCCGGACGAAGAAATTGTGCCGCTTCGCCGGCTCGAGGATGCGACGCAGGTTGTCGACACACGTCGCCCGGTCGATGGCGATGCCGAGCTGCGTCAGCTTGAGCGAGATGTTGCGCTCGATCCCGGCGGCTTCGATCACCTCGGTCAGCCGGGTGTACTCGCGTGCCGCCGCACTTGCCTTCGCGATCGTCGACACGCTCTCGCCGAGATAGTCGAGCGCCAGGAGCAGGCCGCGCGCCTGCAGCGTCCGCGCCACCTCGATCGCCTCGTTAATCGTCTCACCCGCGATGAATCGGCGGGCGAAACCGTTCTGCCGCATGCCGTATTGCGACGCGAACTTCTTGAGACCGGCGCTGCGCGACAGCAGGGTGAACATGACCCGTGAGGTGGGCTAGCTGGCGGCTGAACCCACGCGACACCCAATGCAAAATGCAAAATGCAAAATGCAAAACAATTGATCGAACATCTCAGACGTTTTGCATCTTGAATTTTGAATTTTGCATTACGGTCGCCATGTCTTCATCAGCCGGCCCTAGTGCGTGCGGCGGGAAGGGGAGGCCAGCAGGTGATCGAGGGAATGCGCGTAGTAGCGCAAGACGTTCCGGTTGCGGACGCGCACGCGGCCCCGGTCGAGCACCAGGATGCCGCGCGCCTCGAGCGGTTCGATGGCGGCAGCCACGGCGTCGGCGCCGGTTAAAACACCGAGATTTGCGCCCATGGTGCCGAGCGTGTCGATCAGCGCCGACGCGCGCGCCTCGAGGTCGCGGCGAGTGATCGACGGCCGCATCGCAGCGGCCACGACCGGAACCGGCAGCACTTTGTAGAGCCGGCCGATCGTCTTCATCACGGCATGCGACAGATCGAGCACGGCACGGCGCGAATCGGGATCGATGTCGCTTGCCGAGATCGGCGTGCCGAAGGTCACGAACGCCCGCGAGCGATAGCCGACCGCATAGCGCACCATCTCGGCGAGCTCGCGGGTGAACGGGCGCTGCGAACGCTTCACCTGCTGCCGCGCCAGCACGTGATCCTCGAGCACCAGATCGTAGGAGACCGCCGTCGGCACGATCACCATGTGCGCGTGCTTCGCCTGCAGCGCCGCGTGCATCAATCCGGTCTTCGGGATCTTCATCTCGCCGCTGTAGCTGCGCCCGCCTTCGGGATAGAAGAAGAAGTCGTGCGTCCGGAGCAGCTCCGAGACGTACGCCTTCAGCGTCATCAGATACGCCGGGTCCTTGGTGTTGCGGCGAATCGGAATGGCGCCGGTGACGTGGCGATGGATCAGCCCGAGCGGACCGCCGAACAGGTTGATGCCGGCGGCGATGATCGGCGGCCGGATGCCGTTATCGTCGAGCACCAGCGGCTCGACGAGGTAGTCGATGTGGCTGCGGTGATTCGACGCGTAGACCACACGGCCGGCCTTGGTTGCCGCCTTGGCGATCTCGATGTGTTCGCTGACGCGCTCGATCTTGCGCAGGATCGGATACAGCGGGTGCTTCAGCGCCCGGTAGATGGAGTAGCGCTGCGTAGTTCGCAGCTCTTCCAGATACGACTCGATTCGCGCCCGCGCGGCGCGGCCGCTTTCGCCGTGGCTCCCCTGCAAGTAGCGCGCAATTTCTTCACGCGACAGCACGGCCTGGGAGATCTCGTCGATCATCGCCAAAGACGCACTATACCAAAGTGGAAGAAGTGGAAGAAGTGGAACAAGTGGAAGAAGTGGAAGTATTTAGGTTGAAGAGCGGAAAGTGTGCACGGGTTAGAGCCGCGTGCAGATCGCGTCGGCGAACTCCTCGGTGTTCGCCTGGCCCCCGAGGTCGCGCGTTCTCGTTCCGGACGCAAGCGTTTCCGCCAGCGCCTTGGTGATGCGATCCGCCATCGCGCCCTCGCCGATGTGGCGCAACATCAGGACGCCAGACAGCAGCAATGCGGTCGGGTTGGCAATGCCCTTGCCCGCGATGTCGGGCGCGCTGCCGTGCACGGCCTCGAAGACGGCAATCTCGGTCCCGAGGTTTGCCGCCGGCACCACGCCGAGTCCGCCCACCAGCCCCGCGCACAGATCGGACACGATGTCGCCGTACAAGTTCGGCATCAGCAGCATGTCGAACTGCGCCGGGTTCATCACCAGGTGCATGCACGCCGCGTCCACGATCCGGTCATCGCACGTGATCTCCGGATATCGTTCGGCCACCCTGCGCACGCACGTCAGGAACAGCCCGTCGCCCATCTTCATGATGTTCGCCTTGTGCACCGCGGTCACACGCTTCCGCCCGTGCTTGCGCGCGTACTCGAAGGCGAACGTCGCGACCCGTGTCGACGCCTGATCCGTGATGATCTTCAGGCTCTCCACGACGCCTGGCACGACCTCGTGTTCGAGGCCGGAATACAAGTCCTCGGTGTTCTCGCGGATGATGACGAGGTCGATCCCCTGGTAACGCGACGGCACCGACGGAATGTTCCATACCGGGCGCAGATTCACGAACAAGTTGAGCGCCTTCCGCAGTCCGACGTTCACGCTGGTGAACCCGCCGCCGACCGGTGTCGTCACTGGTCCTTTCAGCGCGACTTTCGTCCGCTCGATCGAGGCGAGCAGTTCGGCTGGCAGCGGCGAGCCATGCGGCTCGATCGCGAGGACGCCGGCCAGTTGCCGATCCCACTGCGCCTGCAGTCCGGCGGTCTCGAGGATCCGCACGACGGCGTTGGTCACTTCCGGGCCGATCCCATCGCCCGCGATCAGCGTAATGGCGTGCGTCACTCGCCCGCTTCCCAATACAACAGCACCAGCGCCGCGACGATGTTGAACATCATCAGGCGCGTCGACAGCGTGTGCAGTTGGTCGAATTGGATCCGGCGGGTATCAGTCGCGGGCAGCTTCGATGGCAGGACGCCGACTTCGCGCTGGATCGCATCGACCCGTCCGAGCACGACGATGCCCGAGTAGAGCGCCACGCCGAGCATGGTGCCGACGATGGCGCAGCGGGCGGCGAAGGCGCGCGGCCGCGGGCCGAGCAGCGCCATCGCCGCCAGGGTGATCAGCAGCAACGCGCCGGCGCCGTAGGCGACATAGTGGAAGCGTGCCAGCACGACGCCGAACAGCTCGCCGGCCAGCGCGCGGCCGATATCGGGTGCGCTCGCCTGCAGCACCTGGAACGTCGCCGGGGCAACGAGCGCTCCGAGCATGACCATGCCGCCCAGCCAGACGACCAGCGCGAGCACATACACATACCGCAACGCCCGCATCCGTCTCATTATAATTACCCTTCTGAGGATGCCTGCCGTGCCACAGCCTTCGCGCCTCGCCGCGCTGCACAACGTCGCGACCCGACTGCGGATTGACTCGGTGCGATCGACCAGCGCCGCCGGCAGCGGGCATCCGAGTACGTGCTGCTCGGCGGCGGAGCTGGTCGCCGCGCTGTTCTTCGCCGAGATGCGCTACGACCCGCGCGATCCGCACAACCCCGACAACGATCGCTTCGTGCTCTCGAAAGGTCACGGCGCCCCGGTGCTGTATGCCGCGTGGGCCGAAGCGGGCATCATCAGCCGCGAGGATCTGCTGACGCTTCGTCGCATCGACTCGGATCTCGAAGGCCATCCCACGCCGCGTCTGCCGTGGGTCGACGTCGCCACCGGTTCGCTCGGCCAGGGACTCTGCGCGGGCGTGGGGATCGCGCTCAACGCCCGCCGCATCGGGTCCGAGTACCGCACCTACGTGTTGCTTGGCGACGGCGAAACTGCCGAAGGCGCCGTCTGGGAAGCGGCCAACGTCGCCTCCCATTTCTCGCTCGATTCGCTATGCGGGATCACCGACATCAACGGGCTCGGTCAGAGCCGTCCGACGCAGTGGGGACACGACATCGACGCCCACGCCACGCGCTGGCGGGCCGCATCGTGGCACGTCGTGGCGATCGACGGACACGATCTCGCGCACGTGCTGGCAGCCCTGGACGAAGCACGCCATACCCGCGGCCGCCCGACGATGATCCTGGCGCAGACGATCAAGGGTAAGGGCATCTCGGTGATGGAGGGGAAAGAAGGATGGCACGGCAAAGCGCTCAAGTCCGGTCCAGAGCTGGATAAAGCGCTCGCCGAGCTCGAGGCGCAGCTGGTGAAGGAGGAAGAGCCGTTGCCGCCGCCGTCGCCACCGCGCGCCGTATCGCGACCCGCGGCCCGGCGAGGATCCGTATCTGCGCCGTCGTACGCGAAGGGCGACACCGTCGCCACCCGCGAAGCGTTCGGCGCGGCGCTCGCGCGTCTGGGCGCGGTCGACGATCGCATCGTCGCGCTCGACGGCGACGTCGGCAACTCCACCTTCAGCGAGAAGTTCGAGCAGCAGTGTCCCGATCGCTTCTATCAGTGCTACATCGCCGAGCAGGTGATGATCGGCGCTGCCATGGGGCTGGCGGCGCGCGGCGCGATCCCGTTTCCGTCGACCTTTGCCGCATTCCTCACGCGTGCCGCCGACTTCATCCGCATGGCGGCGATCAGCAATGTCAACGTCAAGATGGCCGGCAGCCACGCGGGTGTCTCGATTGGCGAAGACGGACCGTCGCAGATGGCCCTCGAAGACCTCGCGATGATGCGGGCGCAGCCCAACATCGTCGTCCTGTATCCCGGCGACGCCGTCAGCACCGATCGGCTCGTCGTCGCGATGGCCGACCATCGCGGGCCCGCCTACATGCGCACGTCGCGTCCGAAAACACCGGTGATTTATGGAGCCGACGAGTCGTTCCCGATCGGCGGTCTGAAGGTGCTGCGGCAATCAGCGTCTGATGCGGTCACCGTCGTCGGCGCCGGTGTGACGCTGTTCGAGGCGCTCAAGGCGTACGACGAGCTCGCGCGTCAAGGAGTGCACATTCGCGTGATCGATCTCTACAGCGTTCAGCCGATCGACTCGGCGAGGCTCGTGAACTGTGCGAGGGAAACCAAAGGACGCGTGATCACCGTGGAGGACCACTACGCGGCAGGCGGCATCGGCGACGCGGTCGCAGCGGCGATCGCCGCCGATGGATTCACAGTGGAGCGCCTGGCCGTTCGTGAGATCCCGCGCAGCGGCACGCCCGAACAGTTGCTCGATCGCTACGGCATCTCGTCACGTCACATCGTCGCCGCGGTGCTCGGTGCGCGCACATAGCCCCGGAGGTCCGGCTAACCGCCTACGCCGAAGCGACGGCGGTCAGGAAGCCGGACACTACGGGCGCCCGTCTCAAAACTCAAGAAGACGAGGACAGTACCCGTTCGCCCGGATCGTCCTGGCGATCGTACTTGCGACCGCATTCGGGCTCACGTCGCGGGCGCAAACCGGTGCGCCCGGCATGCGCGACCCCGCGTGGTCGCCCGACGGGAAGCGGCTCGCTGTGGTCGTGCTCGATCGGATCTGGCTCACGCAAGCTGACGGGCGCGAGGCGGTCGAGTTGACGAAGGCGGCCGGCTCGGAACGCGAGCCAGCGTGGTCCTCCGATGGCCGGCGCATCGCGTTCGCCGCCGATCGCGGCGAGGGCTTCGATCTGTTCGTCGTCGGGACGCGCGGCGGCGCGCCCGAGCGCGTGCTGATGCTCGACGGCGACGAACGCTGGCCGTCGTGGACCCCCGACGGGCGACTCGTGTTCGCGCACCGGGCTCTTGGTACGCCGCAATGGGATCTGTTCTTGATCGATCCCGAGGCCTCCGAGGACGACCGCATTCCGCTTCGATTGACGCAATCGCTCGACGACGAGATTCAGCCGCGCGTATCGCCGGACGGCCAGCGCGTCGCGTTTGCGTCGAACCGCGGCAACGAGGACGGCGATTTCGATCTCTGGATCATGCGGCTTCTCGGCCGCAGCGCTCCCGATGAGGGCGGGGGCCGCGGGCCGGCAGTACGGTTCACGCGGACGCCGGGCTTCGACGGTTACCCGACGTGGTCGCCCGACGGTCAGCGCCTCGCGTACTACGGTGTGCGCGACGGCGTCGCCTCGACATGGGTGACCGGCGTCGACGCGTTGACCAGCGTCGCGAGCGGCGCCATCGCTCGTACACCGCTCCCGTCTGCGCTGGTCTCGCGCCACGCTGGATCGTCGTCGTGGTCGCCCGACGGTCACACCATCGCCATCGGCGAAGTGCCGGAGCCGGAACCGGTCTACAACGGCAATCCGCAGCGCGATTCCAGCGAGGCGCCGGCCTTGTTCGGCCTCGGCCGTGCGTATCAACTGTGGACGGTTCCGGCCCCGCGGGCGATCGACGAAGGTGTGCGCGCGCTCGTGCCCGCCGTCAATCTTTCGCCGGCGGCGTTGACGCGCGGGTTCGACAACGTCTGGACGACGCTGAAGCGCATCTACTACGACTCGGGCGAGGGCGCCCGGCGATGGGACGCGCTGCGCGCGGCGTATCGCACGCGCGCCGAGCACGTCAAGAACGAAGCGGCACTCGAGGACGTCGTCGATCAGATGATTGCCGAGCAACCGCTCGTCAAGGATCCGGTGCGCTCGTCGCGTGCCATCGTCGCGTCGGCCCACCCGCTCGCCTCCGATGCCGGGCGTGCCGTGCTCGTCCGCGGCGGCAACATCGTCGATGCGGCAATTGCGGTGTCGTTCGCGTTGGGTGTCGTCGAGCCCGACGCGTCGGGGATCGGCGGCGATGGCCAGGCGGTGCTGTTCCTGAACGGCATGACCGAGCCCACGGTGATCGAGTTCAAGGATCAGACGCCGCGCGGTGCGACGCTCGACGCTCCCGCCATCTTTCGCAGCGGCCGGCTGGTCGCCGACGGCCCGGCCTCGGTGAACATTCCCGGCGTCGTGGCCGGTCTCGACTACCTCTACACACGGTACGGCAGCGGGCGCGTGGCGTGGGCGGACATCCTCGCCCCGGCGATCCAGTACGCCGAGCAGGGATTCATCCTCGATCAGACGCTGCCGTCGAGTGTCGCCGAAGGCCGGCAGTCGTTCGAGAAGTACTCCGCCGCGTCGCGAATCTATCTCCCTGGCGGTCGCGTGCCGCGCACTGGCGATCGGTTCTTCAATCGCGACTACGGATCGACGCTGCGCACCATCGCGACCGAAGGCGCGAGCGCGTTCTATCGCGGGTCGCTGGCCCGGCGGATTGCGACTGACATGGTCGTCAACGGCGGTCTCATCACCGAGGCCGATCTCGCCCAGTACCGCGCGATCGAGCGGAAGCCGGTGTCGGGACGCTATCGCGGTCACACGCTCTACACCGGTGGGCCACCGGTGGGCGTCGGCGTGTCGCTGCTCGAGACGCTGCAACTGCTCGACAACTACGAAGCGCGGCCGCGGGCGACGACCGCGACCGATGCCGACTACTTTCACTACGCCATCGAGTCATGGAAGGTGCGCGACGGTGTGCCGCGGATCGCCGACCCGGCACAGTGGGCCGTCGACTTCACGGACCATTTGAAACCGTCGCATGCCGCCGAACGATTCCGGCGGATCCGGCGCGACATGGCGCTGACGTTTCCCGAGGATTCGGACGAAGTTGCGGCAGGTGTCGAACGCATCGGCAGCGGCACCAGCGGCTTCGTCGTCGCCGACAGCGAGGGCAACATCATCGCGGTGACGCAGACGCTCAGCACGTGGGGCGGTTCGTTCTACGTCACGCCGGGGCTGGGATTCCTGTACAACAATCACCTGCGCGCGAACCGGACGACGCCTGGGGCGTACGGGCAACTGATGCCGCTGACGCGCTCGAACACGGCCAACGTGCCGATGCTCGTGTTCCGTGAGCAAGGTGATCGCCGCGTGCCGCGCTTTGGCGTCGCCGTTGCCGGCAACGCGTGGATTCCCGCGGCCACGTATTCGATCATCGGCGCGGTGCTCGACGGCGGCCTGTCGATGCAGCAGGCGATCGAGGCGCCGCGATTCCTGGTCACTCGCGATCCGAGCGACTCGATGAGCGCGCACGCGCGCATCGACATCGAGGATCGCTTTCCGCGCGCGGTGCTGCTGGACCTGATGTCGCGCGGGCACCGGTTCCACAAGATTGGCCGCAAGGGTGAACTGCGCTACGGCTACGCTTCAGGTGTGACGATTGATCTCGAGCGTCGTCTGTTGGAGGGCGGGGCAGATCCACGGCGATCGCATGCAGCCGTAGCCGTCCCCTAGGTCGATTTATCGCCGCGCCGTAGGTCTATCTAGAGGTTTTACCTGAGTTACGAGGTGTCAGCGTTCTGTTACGGTTCGTGCACCCCCCCTGTGACGCACGAACGAATGATCAGCCCCTCCACGGAGATGGCAATTTTTCCTGGGCAGCCCTTGGTCCGCTTCGACACGGTCAGTGTCGCCCTCACTCCCGCGGAGTCGGCCGTTTACGCGCTGTGTCGCGCGGATGGCAGCTACATCTACTTCGGCGAGAGCCGGGACCTGCGGCGCCGGCTGATGGAGCACCTGGTCGATACGGCAAGTTGCCTCCATCGCGAAGGCGCCGTATTTTTTGCCTACGAGCTTCACGCGAGTCCCGGCATTCGTTTGTCGCGCCTCAACCAGTTGCTCGCGTCGTACCCAACCGTCTGCAAATAGGATCACGCCCCGCTACTCCGGCGCTTGGAGGCCGACTCCGTCGAAGGTGCCCGTGCCGCGCTGAAAGTAGACTTCCACGCCGTTGACGGTCACCACCGTGAACAGCTTCGTGCACTTCACCGTCACCGACGCGAGATTCGAACGGTAATCGCAGGGTCGGACCATGCACGGCCATCCCAATCGATTGGCCGTGCTCGCGCACAGGTTTCGCCATCCAATCCTGACAGCGTTCAGCATGCCGTGGATGCTGTGCAAGCGCCGTGACCTGAGCTGCTATTTCGACGTATTCGCTTCCACCATAGGACCTTCGGGCGCGGGCGTGGATCAGGTCACCTCCGGCATTCCCCTGATCGCCGCGTGTTGTGTTTCGCTTCACGCACCAGACGGAAATCCTGCGGCGCCGGTCACCTTCTTCGCCTGCCATAAATGACGTCTCTCGTGCGCGGCGATGACGGCGAACCCGGACCCGAGCGGAATGCGCAGCCACGCTGCGGCGGGAGAACGCACCCGCGCGCGCGCCAGGTCAACGCCGTTCGACTGCCGCAGACGATCGATGTATTGCACCTGGTAGGCACGGAAGGCGGCGATGATCTCGCGGCGCGATCGGCCGGCTCCGGGATAGACGTGGGGCAGTGCCTGCAACCGCCATCGCACCGGCGGCTCGTTGAAGTGGACGTAGAGCCGTCCGATCCAGCTGTAGGCGAACGGTCCCTCGCCGTAGACGCCCCGGCGGATCGCATCGGCGATCCCTTCGTCCAGCGCCGGCAGATACGCGCGCGCGGTGGCGTTCAAGTGCTCGAGGCACTCGGCGATCGACCATGACGCCGGCGCCGGACGCCAGACGAACTGTTCGTCGGTGAGCGGCGTCGTCAGCGCGACCGCGTCTGAAGAAATCTGTTCGAATTGTGTGCGGAACGCGTCGATCTCGGGCGTGAGTCGCCCAGGGGTCCCCATCGCAGCGGTGGATTGTACCAAGGCCGGGGGCCTGGCCGGGGTCTGACCCCGGGTCTGACCCCCGCCGGACGTGAGCTGGACGCCGGACGGCCGCTTTCTGCTGTATCGCGCGAGCGGCAAGACGGGTAACGACATCTGGGTGCTGCCGACCGGCGGCAAGCCGTACGCGTTCATCGCCACACCAGCGCAAGAGAACTACGGCCGGTTCTCCCCGGACGGCCGCTGGGTCGCGTACACGTCGAGCGAATCGGGCACCGACGAGATCTACGTCGTGCCCTTTCCGGGACCGGGCGGCAAGTTTCAGGTCTCGTCCGCCGGCGGCACGCTTCCGCGCTGGCGCGCGGACGGCCGCGAGATCTTCTATCTGGCACCAGACCGCACGGTGACCGCCGTCGCCGTCGATGGCACGACGGGCGGGTTTCGCGTGGGAGCGCCGGCCGGTCTGTTTCGCGCACCCGTCGAAACACTCGTCGGTTACCACTACGCGGTCGCGCGTGATGGGCAGCGCTTTCTCGTCAATACCGTGGGCAATCAGCCGCCACCGACGGTGACGATCGAAACGGACTGGCCCTCGCTGCTGAAAAAGTAGATGATGTCTCGTGAAGGAGGCGATATGACAGCCGACCAGCAGACCAGCCTCGCTGGCGAACGCTCCCAGAGCGGCATGACGCGAGACGAGATCCTCGCCTTCTTCAAGCGTCGCCAGGAGGCGTATGACGATCTCGACGCCGCCGCGCTCGCTGCAGACTACGCCGACGATGCGGTGATCGTCAGTCCGTCGTCGGGGACGCACAAGAAGCGCGATGCCGAGAAATCGCTTCGTCTGATCTTTACTGCCTTTCTCGACATCACGATGAGCGCGGACGACATCGTCATCGACGGCGACAAGGTGGTGACGGTCCACTCGGTCGAAGGCACGCACATGCAGGAGTTTCTCGGCATCGCGCCGACCGGCAAGCGGTTCCAGATGTCGGTCGCGCTCATTCACCACTTGAAGGATCGAAAGATCGTTCGCGAGCTGCGCATCTACGACTTCACGGGCATGCTGGTGCAGATTGGCGCGCTCAAGGCAACACGACCCGCCAGTTAGGTTTCTTCAATCCTCCTTCGGCGGCTCGGCCGAATCGATGACGAGCGTGTCGACTGGCGCGCGCTGCGCGTCGAGCCCGGCCGGACCCGCTTGACTTCGCTGCGGACATCGACGATGCTCCCATCGTCTAGCGATGGGAGAGTGTGGGTAAGGACGTACCGCCTGATTTGCTTCCGGGCACGCTCGATCTGCTCATCCTGAAAACGCTGCTGCGCGGCCCGATGCACGGCTACGGCATCGCTCAGCACCTGAAGACGGTATCCGAGGACGTCTTGCAGGTGGGCGAGAGTTCGCTGTATCCGGCACTGCAGCGACTGCTGCTCAGTGGATGCGTGAAGGGCGAGTGGGGCGCGTCGGAGAACAACCGGCGCGCGCGTTTCTACACGCTGACGGCGGCAGGCCGCAAACGCCTGTCGGCGGAGCGCGAAGAGTTCGATCGCCTGATTCTGGCGATTCACAAGGTGCTCGCCACGTCGTGATGCGTGCGCTCTTTCGCCGCATCTCCTATTGGTTTCGCGCCCGGCGCGAAGCCGCCGCGCTGCGCGAAGAGATCGAGTTCCATCGATCGATGACTCAGGCGCAGATGGAACGTGACGGCCTCACACCCGACGAGGCGAGGTTTGCCGCGCGCCGGCAGATGGGCAACGTCGCGATCGCGAGCGAAGACGCGAGCGCCGTGTGGATCTGGCCATGGCTCCAGAGCGTCCGGCAGGACGCGGCGTACGCCCTCCGTAGTCTCTGGCGGCAGCCCGGTTTCACGCTCGTGTCCCTCAGTGTGTTGGGGATTGCCATCGGACTGAACACCGGTCTGTTCACCGTCGTTGCCGGTGCCGCGTTCAGGCCGATGTCAGGCCTGACCGACCCGTCGAGAGTGGTCACCGTCTCGAGCGTCAATGTGCTCGGACGGGGCGGTCTGCTCGGACTGTCGTTCCCCGAGTATCAGTCTCTGACGTCAGCGGCGACGTCGTTCGAGGGGCTCGCCGCGGCGAGGCCACTATCCGTTCGCCTCGAGGCAGGACCGGTTGGCCGATCCATCAGCGCCTATCTCGTGACGGCGAACTACTTCGACGTTCTCGGCGTCCGTATGGAGCTCGGGCGCGGTTTCCAGCCCGGCGAGGATCGTCGCGGCTCGGCGCAGGCCGTTGCGGTGCTCGCGTATCAGGTCTGGGAATCGCGGTATGGCGCCGACCCGACCATCGTCGGCCGCCAGATACGCGTCAACAACATTCCGTTCACCGTCGTCGGGATCGCCTCGCGTCAATTCGTCGGGCCCGAGGGCTCGCCGAATCGGATCTGGCTGCCGATCTCGATGCTGCCGCTGCTGCGGCCGAACGATCCGTTCGCCACGACCATGCTCGATCGTCCCCAGGATTGTTGTGTGACCGTGACAGGTCGACTGACGCCGGCTGCGACCCGCGATTCGGCGCGAGCGGAAGTCCAGGTGCTCAGCACGCGCTTTCGCTCCAGCGTCGGAATGACGGAGCACTCGCTTGCGATCGGCGGTACGCAGTTTCTCTCGGGACGACGGGGAGGCGGCGAAGCGCTCGCGATTCTTGGAGTGTTGTCGCTTGGGCTGACGCTGGTCTTGCTGATCGCCTGTGCCAATGTCGGGAACCTGCTCCTCGCCCGGGCAGCGGCTCGGGTCAACGAGATCGGCGTCCGGCTCTCGCTCGGTGCCGGCCGCGCGCGTATCGTGCGTCAGCTGCTCACCGAAGGTTTCGTCCTGGCGATCGGCGCCAGCGTCGTCGGCCTCTTCCTCTCGATGTGGCTGCCGCCGCTCGTGTTGAGTGTCGTCGCCGGCACCGCGCGTCCGTTCGATATCAGTCTCGACGGGTGGGTCCTTGTCTACGCCTTGGCCGTTGCTGTGCTCTCGTGTCTCGCGTTTGCCCTGGCGCCGGCACTGCACGCGACGAAGTGCGACATCGCAACCGCGCTCAAGCACGACGCCGCGATGCTCCAGTCACGATTTCCGCTTCGAAGCACCCTCCTCGCGGTGCAGGTGGCCGTGTCGGTCGTTCTCCTGACGAGCGCGGCCCTTCTGCTGCGAGGGGTGGCGCAGGCGCGACTGCTGGACCCGGGCTTTGCCATGGACGGTGTGGCGGTTGCGACGATCGACGTTCCCGAAGAGTCGTACGACGTGGCCCGGAGGCGAGCGTTCGTGACCGAGACGACGACGGAGTTGAAGCGTGCTGGGATCGTGCGCTTCGGATTCGCCTCGAACGAGCCGCTCGGAAATGAGACCAGCATGACGGGCATGCGCCTGCAGGGCGAGAGTCCGGCCCAGGCGAGAACCGTCGAGTTCATCAACGTCTCGCCCGGATACTTCGATGCGCTGAGCATCCCCATCGTGGCCGGACGCGATTTCATCGATGCTGACGAAGGGCGGAGCGTCGTGATCGTCAATCAGACGATGGCCCGCCGCTACTGGCCCGGTGGCACCGCGGTCGGGCAGGTGTTCGTCGGCGGTGGCAACCGTCAGCTGATGCAGATCGTGGGGGTTGTCGCCGATGCGCATGTGGCCAGCATGGAGGAGATCGAGCCGGTGCTGTTCCTCCCGCCGGGAGACATGTCGCAACGCGTGCCGCGTCTGCTGTTCAGCACCGATGAGCCATCGACGTCTGCGACGATTGCCGCGATCGTCGAACGAGTGGACGGTCGCGCCCGAGTCGACGTCACGCCGCTGAGAGACCGGTTCGAGAACTGGCTCGGAGATCTGCGCCTGGCTCCTCTCGTGGCGTCCGCCATCGGCGTCTTCGCGCTGGGTGTTGCCGTCGTCGGCATGCTGGGCGTGTTCTCGTACATCGTGCGACAGCGCACGCGTGAGATCGGCATTCGGATGGCGCTCGGTGCCGGCGCCGGCGATGTGCTTCGACTGGTGCTGGCGTCGAGCTCGAGGGCCGTGCTCGCGGGGCTCGCCGTCGGCGGCTTGGGTGGCTTTGCCGCCTCACAGGTGCTGCGCAGCTCACTCTATGGCTTGAGCCCTCTCGATCCGATCGCGTATGGCGGCGTGCTGCTGCTGCTCGCACTGGCCGCGTGTCTTGCCAGCTACATCCCAGCACGCCGGGCGCTGCGTATCGATCCGGTACGAGCGTTGCGCTACGAGTGAGCGTCCGGCTGAAGCCGGACTCTACATCCGTAGTGGCCGCCTTCAGGCGGCCCTAGTAAAGCCTTCGCCGATTCGCCTCCTCGATGTCACGCTCGTAGTCCTGCACGGTGAGCCCGTCGGGCCGGATCTGGTCGTAGAGCACGCAAGCCATCGACGGCAGCACGTCGCGGCTGGGCCACTCGTCGTATTTCCACAGGTGTGAGCGCAGAAACGCCTTCGCACAGTGCAGGAACGACTGCTCCACTTCGACGCCGATCGCCAGCAGCGGAGTCTTGCCGAGTACCGTGAACTCCCGCAGCAGCTCCGGGTCGCGTGTGATCCACGCACGCCCGTTGATCCGCAGCGTCTCGTCGCGCCCGGGCACGACGAAGATCAGCCCGACGTGGGGGTTGGCGATCAGGTTGACCATGCCGTCGAGCCGCTTGTTGCCCGGGCGATCGGGGATGACGAGGCGGTGGTCGTCGAGCACCCGGACGAAGCCTGGCGCATCGCCCTTCGGCGAGACGTCGCAGCGGCCGTCTGCGCCGGCGGTGGCCATCAGCACGAACGGCGAGCGCGCGATGAACGCGCGGCAGTGATGGTCGAGCCCGGGCCGCTCTTTTTGTGCGGCGCGGCTGCTGGGGACACCGACGATCTCGCGCAGCTCCTGTTCAGTGGCGACGACCTGATCGAACGGCGCGGCGTCGAGCGCCGGCGGCCGGCCGCGTAGCGGCGCCGGACGGAATTCGCGAAGAAACGATTCGAAACGTTCGTCGGAGCTCATGTCACTCATCTCCAAGCGGCTTGAGGAGGTTCCTCAACTTGGCCAGTCCGTAGCGGTAACGAGACGCAACCGTGTTCGACGAGGTCTCGAGCACCTCGCCGATATCCTGAAAACTCAGTTGCCCCCAGACCTTCAGCACGATCACCTCGCGCTGGTCCTCGGGCAGTTCTGCCAGCGCCCGCTCGATCGCCAGCGCCGTCTCCTCGCGGCCTCGTGGCGCCTCGAGCCAGCAGGCGCCGCTGTCGTCGAGCGCCACCTCGCGGGCGTGCTTCCGCCAGTGGTTCATGACGGTGTTGCGCACCGCCTGGCACAGATAGGGCAGCGGCTGTTCCCTGACCGCCACGTCACCCCGCAGCAGGCGGACGAAGACGTGATGGACGACGTCTTCGGCCTGCATCCGGTCGCCAAGCAGCGAGCAGGCGTACCCGACGAGCACGGCGCCGTGCGCAGCATAGAGGCGCGCGACGTCTTCGCGATCCAGGCACCCGGTCACCGAAGCCATGAGGCGCGCGCAAGCATCCAATCTATAGACACAGGAGCGTCGGGGATTTGTCTAACGTCCTATCTTTCCTTCGATAACCGTTTAATGCGAGTCGCGAGCGCGAACCCCCGCTGCGAGTAGTCGGCCCAGGGGTCGCCGACGCGCTTGATTCGCTGCGCCAGGTTTCGCACCGTGAAGGCCTGTGGATCGGCGTCGCCGCGTTCGACCTCCTCCCACGTGCACGGCGCCGACACCGGTGCGCCCGCCTTCGCCCGAACTGCGTAGGCGGCGGCAAACGTGGCGCTGTAGCCGTTGCGGCCGGTGTCGACATAGATGCGGCCCTTGCGGTCAGCTTTGCTGAACTCCTGCGTCAGCCGATTCGGATGACGCGTCACCAATGCCGTCCCGACCGCGTGCGCAAATCCGGCGACCGCCCCCATGTCGGTCTTGCCATCGAGTGGCACGAGGATGTGCAACCCTTTCGAGCCGGTGGTCTTCACCCAGCTTTTCAAATCGAGCTCGGCGAGGAGATCGCGCAGCGCCAGCGCGGCCTCGGTCAGCCGGTCGCGATCGGCCACCGACGGATCGAGATCGAACACGCACACATCAGGGGAATAGAGCTCCGGCACGCGCGACGTCCACACGTGCGGCGTGATGCAATTCTGATTGGCGAGCCACAGCAACGATCGCACGTCTGTCACGATCGGATGATGGACGACGCCGTCCTTCTTCGGGACCTCGACGCGCTCGAGCCAATCGGGGAAGCCCTTGGACACGTCCTTGTGAAAGAACCCCTTGCGGCCAATGCCCGATGGATAGCGTTCCATCGTGACCGGTCGGCCGCGCATATGCGGCAGCATCAGCGGCGCGATCGCTTCGTAGTACGCGGCCACCTCGCCTTTCGTAATCCCGTCGTCGGGAAAGAGCACCTTCTCCGGATGGGTAATCACGACGGTCGCTCTCGGACGACTTCGCGCGCGTTCTTGTCGGTGCGGACGCCGAGCAGCTTGGGGTGCCGCAGTTTGCCGTAGACGGTCCACTCGGTGAAGGCGACCTGAACGACGATCGTCGGCTTGACCCAGTGCGCCCGCAGACGCGGCAGGCCGACCGCTTTCGTGAACGGCGGCGTGTCGAGCGCGATCGCGTCGAGCCTGGCGCGCAAGTCGAGGAGCAGTTTCGTGTTGAAGCCCGTGCCGACCTTGCCCGCGAAGACGAAGTCGTTTCCCTCGAAGAAGCCGACCAGCAATGCGCCGAGCCCAACGCGGCTTCCCTGCGGATCGGTGAAGCCGCCGATCACGAGCTCCTGGCTCGCCTCGCACTTCATCTTCAGCCAGTGCGGCGACCGCCGGTGCTCGTATGGCGCATCGAGCCGCTTCGCGATCACACCCTCCCAGCCTTCACGGCAGGCGCGCTCCCACGGCTCGGGATCGTCGAGTGCGTCCACGTGATGCAGTGGACGACGCAACGGGAGTCCGGCGAGCGCGGCACGCCGGTCGGAGAGCGGCAGGTCCATCAAGTCGCGTCCGTCGAGCCACAGCAGGTCGAAGACGTGATATGCCAGGCGCCGCGCCTGGTCGGCTTCGCGCATGGTCGGCGGCCCCCACACGCCGGTGACCTCGCCGTCGAGGATCGCGTCTTTGGCCGGCAGCGCCGCGATCGCCTCGGCCAGCACCGGGTTGGATTGCGGCAGGCGATTCCGCGAGTACAACTGGACGTCCTTGCCGCGCTTGAACGCCAGCACGCGAATGCCATCGAGCTTGCGCTCGAAGATCCACTCGGGACTCTTGAAGCGCTTGTCGGTGAGGGTCGCCGCCATGGGGACCACCCACTCGGGGAACGATCGCGCCATGCCCCGTGATCTTAGTCGGGGCCTGACCCAAAACACTTGATCCTTCCCCTACGTCAGATTAGATGATTGGATCGTTAGTGGAGCGTATTTCGCGAATAGGGAACCGGCCGCGCCGTTGTCGCGGCCGCCAGATCGCGGTCAGGGCTCGTTGTGGGCGGTACTCTTCCAGTTGATACAGTCCACTAGAGGTTGCCATGGAGCGGCGGTACCGCGTACGCGACTTTGCCAGAATCACCGGCGTCACCGTCAAGGCGCTTCAGCATTACGACCGGCTTGGGCTGCTCAGGCCGTCTCGCACACCGTCGGGGCACCGCATCTACAGCGATCGAGACGTCGAGCGGCTGCAGCAGGTCGTCGCCCTGAAGTCGATCGGCGTGCCGCTCAAACAGATCAAGGTCATGCTCGACGGCAGCGGTCGATCGCTGGCCGCGGCGTTGAAGTCGCAGCATGCCATCCTCGAGGACGAACGGCGGGGACTCGAGCACGTGATGCAGGCGATCACGATCGTCCACTCGGATCTGACGAGCGGGCAGATCTCTGAGACCGAGGCATTGAGCCGTCTCGTCGAGCTGCTGACGATCCAGAGTGAAGTCGACGCGATGCGCCAATACTTCAGTCCCGAGGCGTGGGCGAAGTTCGGCGACTACTGGGTCGACTGGCCGCCGCCGCGATGGCGCGAGTTGTTTCGCGATGCTGAAGCACTGCTCAATGACCAACCGGACAGCGAGAAGGCCGAGGCGCTGGTCGCGCGCTTGAACGCGTTGTGGCACGCCGAGACCGGCGACGATCCGCAGCTCAAAGCGGCGATCCGGTTTGGCGCGATGAAGGCGTTCGTCGATCGTGACAACTGGCCGCCGCGTCTTCAGCGACGCTGGTTCGAGTATCGGTTCAAGGAAATCGGCCAGTTCCTCGGGAAGGCGTCGATGGCGGCGTTCCGCCGTCACGGCGCGCAATTCTTCGCGCCGTCGAAGCGCGTCGACTAGATCGCTGAGCGAGCGGAGAGCGCCGAGATCTCACGCAGAGATCCGCAGAGGCGCAGAGGAATGATTTTGTTTCTCTGCCTCTCTGCGATCTCTGCGTGATGCTTTACTCGGCGATCTCCGCTCACTCCGCGATCCTGGGATGCGCGTTGCGCATCCGGATCATCGAGAACTGCAGGCTCGACTGGATCACGGCATCGCGTAGCGGCCACAACGTCGGCAGCACACGCAGCTCGACGCGGCGCCGCATCAGCGCGGCGATGGCGTCGTCGATGATCTCGACGCACGTCGGTTCGACCGCGACCTCGCTGACGAAGTAGCCGGCGCACTCGTCGGCGCACTCGAACGTATCCGCCGGGATGTGATAGATGAAGAGCCGGCAGCGGCGCAGGTGTGCGAGCCAGCCTTGCTCGATCGCAACGACGGCGCCACTCGAGCCCAGAAACCGCTCGCGGTCCTCGTCCGTCGTGTTCGGCCCGGCATAGTAGGTGACACGCGGGCATTCGCGCGGCAGCAGGTAATTCCGCAGCCGCTCGCCGTCGATCGCCCAGACAACGGGGATGGCGTCTGAAGAGCCGTCCGCGGATGGATCGAGCGTGATGCTGCCGGACGGACCACGTCGAATGTAAACCGAGCCCGTTCGCGGCTCGAACTGATCGATGTCGCGTCGTTCACTGACGTGAAACACCATGGCCGGGGCGCAACGCGTTCAGAGACTCAGATGCACGCCTGCGCCGATGTACGAGATGTCATCCTGGAAGAACTGACCGTAAGGCGAAGGGCCGTCATACCACTCGAACATGAGCGCCACGATCCGCGCAGGATGGCCGGATGCGCCTGTCCTCAGGAATTCGATGCCGGCCCGCCCGCTGAGCGCCGGCGACCAGTCGTGCAGTTCAGGGGACTTCATGTCGAGCGCGGCGATCAACTGCACGGGCCCGCGGTGGCCGCTGCGCACTTCCGCGCCAGCGTGAAACACAGACGACCCCACCGTATCGGGCTCGCGCCGGAACAGCCGCTCCGCGCCGGCGTAGACACGGAGCGCGTGAAGCTCCTGCGAGATCAGTACCTCGATCGATTCGAACGACAGGTTCTCGCGCTGAATCTCCGACTCGCGCAGGAGGAACTCGTCCCCGAGGTGTGAGCTCTGGTGATAGAGCCGGAGGCGCGTGCTGAACCCGCGCTTGCGGATTGTGAGTGGGAAGCCGATCGTGTAGTCGGCGTTAATCAGGTCCTTCGACGGCGCTTCGTAGTCGAATTGCGCGAACACCGCGCCGAACACATCGAGCTGGACGCCGTCGCCCGGTTGCGACCCATTCCAGCGCACGAGGCCGAAGGTGTCGCCGATGCCGACCGAGACGAGCGTCGCGCCCTCTCCGGATGGATCGTCGAGCGATCGGAACGTTCCGCGCTGCAGGCTGATGAACGAGCGTGGCTCCTTCGGATCGGCGAGGAGCGGGCAATGGATCGAGTCCTGTGGAAAGCCGACCGTCCCCTGCGCTTCGGACTCGTGCACGCCCGGGGCGCATCGCGAGATCGGGATCGGTTCGGGCGGCTGGGCATCGGCCGGGCGCGCCGACACGACCATCACGAACGCGAGGACGATGGCCTGTGCAACGCGACTGCTGGTTCGCACTAATGACGCGTCCAGGTTGCCTCGATGACGTTGTCCTTGGGTGGCATTGTCGAGAACTGGCGTCCTGCGGCGATTGCCTCGCGATGGAACAACTGCACCGCTGCGGGACAGAGCCGGATGAACAGCTCGAGGGCGAACACGAGCACCGCGAGATCGTCGAGCTGGCCGAATCCCGGAATCAGGTCCGGGACGAAATCGACCGGGGAGAGCAGATAGACTGCGGCCAGTCCTGGTATCACCTTCAAGGCGCCGGGCACGCGCGGCTCGCGCAGCAATCGCCCGGCAAGCTTCACCTGCTGCAGCAGAGAGCGCATGGTCAGCGGTCGTGAGAGCCAGGATGAAACGCGCATCGGCATGTGATGGGCCTCCCACCCGTTACCCTACCACCGATCAGGGGTTCAGGCAGTCCGGCTAAAGCCGGACACTACGTTGGTCCGGCTAAAGCCGGACACTACATCGTCGTGCGGGCGATTGCTTCCGCTGCGGCTGAGTCTGGCCACAGCGGCTCAGGTGCGGCGGTATACGACGCATGTGCGAGTGCGGCCTGAAAGAGAGCCGTCTCCGAGGCGAGGAACTGCAGCTTGATCAGCAGGCGCGTGACCACGAAGAGCTGCGTCATCGCGAACCCAATCCACAGCGTGACACCGCCTCCGGTACCTGGCGCGATGAGCGCCCATACGCCGACGAGCGCGATGAACGTCAGCGTGTTGAGGCCATACAGTCCGACCACCCGTCCCGGATGATGCCGGATGAAGCGCCATGCCGCCGCGAGTGCGCCGACCGCGCTGCGCCGATCTTCGATGACGATGCGAGCCTTCGCGTAGTCGGTGAGGACGTTGACGAAGAGCACGAGGAGACCAAAGGCGGCGTAGAGCGCCACGCGCCAGGCGAACGCGGTGCGCTCGACGCTCAGGTCGCGGGTGAGCGTCTCGTACACCTGACCGAACAACCATGGGTGAACGTACGTGAACAGCCCCCAGTACACGACGCCAACGAGAGCGCCGAGCCGGAGGAACCGAAAGAAGAACGTGCCGCAGGCCGCGAAGAAGCCATACGTGCGCGTCGGCCGCTGCCTGGCGTATCGATCGATGATGCCGCCGGAGACGAACAGCCATCCCGCCAGATAGAGCGCGAGCGCCCACGCGAGGGGGGCGATCGGTACACGGCCGTCGAAGACGCTGCTGACGCTGTCGAATGTGGTTGCGACACCGATCACCGACGGAGTGAAGGTGGTGCCGAGGCCAGTCGCCTGCGCCGAAAACTCCTGCCACCAGTCCCAGTTGGCGCCGTCTGCGGCGCGAACGGCCATCAGGCTGTCACGCAGATGTGCGGCGATGGCGCCACGCACGACCAGCGCGAGCGGCAGCGCGAGCATGAACGTCATCGCGAAGACGCCAGCAGCAATCGCCGGAGCGTTCAGGACCCGGCGCCACCCGTCACACCACGCCGCAACGCTACGAGAAGAAGGCATACGTCAACATCGCGTCTTGCAGCCAGGCCATCCACTTCAGCGCCCACTTCAGGCTGGCTTCACCCGTTCGCGGCGCGAGCGTGCGGCTGTTGTTCGTGTAGTCGACATCCAGGAGCAACCGGCGCTCGGGATCGACCTGCACGCTGACGGCTTTCTCCGGCCGTTCGTAGGTGTAGACGACGCGACGATCCTGGCCGTCCCACGACTCCTTGACCGTGTCGCCGTTCTCGAACCGCGTGACGACATCCACTGGAAACGTGGCTTCGCCATACCGCCTCATCACCACCGTCGTGCGATAGGTGAATCCGGTGAGGCCAGCCCCCTCCGACGGACTGTCCTGGCGAACACTGGTGAAATCCTGGATGCCGTAATCGAATGTGTTCGACGAACGGTAAACCTCGTCGAAGTACCAGACGTAGCCACGCCCCGTCACCTCGCGGACGACGTCGAAGAAGTCCGCCGGCTTGGGGTGCTTGAACTTCCAGCGCTCGAAGTACGTGGACATGATGCGTTGCATCGTCGGCCAGCCGACCTGCTTTTCGAGCGTGTGCATCCACAGCGCCGTCTTGTTGTAGGAAATGAAGCGAGCTGTGCCCGGCCAGTACGTGAACGTCGGGATCCACGCGGCGTCCGTTTCGGCGTTCAATCGATAACCTTCCAGTCGATCGTTGTCGATGCGCGACACCGGAAGGTCTTTGAAGGCCCATGGCGCGAACCCGCCGAAGTATCGGACCTCGACGTGATTGGGACGGAACGACTCGTCGATCACGCGCGCGGTCGCGTAGGTGTTGAACCCCTCGTCCATCCACGCGTGCTCGAACTCGTTGGTGGCGACCATGCCATACCACCACTGATGTCCCACTTCGTGTGCGGTCGTGTTTTCGGGCCGCTGCACGTCGCCGGGCGCGAGCCACGACGCGCGCCCGGTGACGAAGGTCGGGTACTCCATCCCGTCGCTCTCGCTCTGGAACGCAGGATCGACGATCGTAATCTGTTCGTACGGGTACGGACCGAACCACTCGCCGTAGCGCGACAGCGTGGCTTCAACGGCGCCGAAGTACCGGTCCGCCTGCGAGGCGTGCTCCGGCAAGAGCAGTAGCCGGATCGTGACCGGCGGCAGCCGCGGATGCTCGAAGCGCCGTGTGATGACGATGAAGTCGGGGCTCGCCACCCACGCGAAGTCGTGAATGTCTTCACCCCTGAACCGGTGTGTCGTCGTCGCGTCGGAGTTGTCGGTGCGGCTCAACTGCCGGCCTGACGCGCCAACGATGAAGCGACGGGGCAGCGTGATGGCGACGTCGTAGACGCCGAAGTCGGAGAAGAACTCGGTGGCCGAGTGGAACTGATGCGTGTTCCAGTCCCGATCCTCCAGCACACCGAGTTTGGGAAACCACTGCGCGATGAAGAAGTAGTCGCCAACGTAACCGGTGCGCGCGAACGGCCGCGGGATCTTCGACGTCCAGGCAATCTCAATGTCGAGCGATGCCCCCGGTGTCGCCGGTTCACGAAGCGGCACCGACAGCACCGTCCGGTCGCGCGGGTTGCCGTCGTCGGGCGCGATGAAGCGCGTGTGGGCTGACAAGTCGTGCCACGTGCCCGATTCACCGCGCACGCGAATCGTCGACAGGTCGATCGCGCTCCAGGCATCGGCTTGCGGCCGGCGAGTCGTGCCGGCCAGCCGGCGCTCGCGCATCCACGTCGATTCCGCGTCGCGCCACGCGTTCCAGTACAAGTGGAACTGCAGCTCGGACGTCGGCTGCGCGCTGATGTTGCGCCACTGAATCCGCTCGCGGCCGCGCAGCGTTTTCGCCTCGGGATCGAGCCGCACTTCGATCGAGTAGTTCGCGTTCCGCGGCGACAGCGCCCCTGGCGGCAGCGCCGCCTGCGGCGGCGCGGGCGTTTGCGTCGCGACGAGAGGTGTGACTTGCAGAGCGGGTGGGGCGGTCTCCAGTCGTGGAGCCGGCCGCTCCGTGGACGGTGGGGTTTGCGGCTCTGGTCCGCTTTGGTTCGCCGTGACAAGCGCGGACATCACGGCCACCGCGAGCAGGATGCGCAGGCTCAACGCTATGGCTCGAACAGGTCGAGTTGGCCGTGCAATCTCGGTGTCTTTCGACCGCGATCGGTGAACACCGTGCGGCCACCGAGTGCCGGCGAGATCGCCCGCTCGTGCGCGATCGTGCCGGCGACGTCGGCGTCGGGCTGATGCCGTGTCTCGATGGCGCGCGTGAACGCGTCGAGTCGGGCCATGCCCTGCAGCTTGTCGGTGTGTCCCAGCTTCGCCGCATCGAGCGCACGCCGGAGGACGGCAATCGATTCGTCGTAGACCTTCAACGGCACCGGGAACGGGTGGCCATCCTTGCCGCCATGCGCGAACGCAAACCGCGCCGGATCGTCGAATCGCGTCGGCGCGCCGTGGACGACTTCGGCGACGAGCGCCAGCGATTGCAGCGTGCGTGGCCCGAGCTGTTCGAGCAGCAGCAACGACGCGAAATCGCTCAGGTCACGTTCGTGCGCGAGCGCGAGCACGGCGCCCAGACGCTTGGCGTTGACGTCGGCGGCCCGGACGTCGTGGTGCGTCGGCATCTCGAGACGACGAACGTCCGCGATCGTGCGGGACGGATCGTCGCGCACGATCGTCAACAGCGCGTCGTGGGCCGGTTTCGCGCGTCGGTCGACCAGGTTCATGATCGTGCCGGCGTGCTGGCCGACGATGGCGGCGTGGGGATCGGCGGTGAAGTCGCGGACCGTCGCCGAATGCCAGTGATAGCGGCGAGCGAGCCGGCTGCCTTCGTTCATTCCCTGCTGCACGATCGCCCATTCACCGTCGGCCGTGAGGACGAAAGAATGCAGGTAGATTTGGAACCCGTCGGCGACGGCGTTGTTGTCGATGCGGGCGGTCAGCCGACTCGTGCGCACGAGCGCGTCGCCGTCGAGACCCGTTCTCAGTCCGATCCGTCTCAGCTCGTCCGGCGTGTTGCGCGAGTGCTGCCCGCGGCCGCCGCAGATGAACAGGCCGAGCTCGTGGGCGCGCGGGTTCAGCCCTCGCTTCAACGCCCCCATCACCGAGGTGGTGATCCCCGACGAGTGCCAGTCCATGCCCATGACCGAGCCGAGCGCCTGGAACCAGAACGGATCGCTCAGGCGAGAGAGCAGGGCCGACCGGCCGTAGTGCAGGATGACGCTTTCGGCGATGGCGGTGCCGAGCGTCGCCATGCGAGTGGCGAGCCAGACCGGCACTCGTCCGCCATGCAGCGGGAGATCGGCGATTCCCGAGCGTTTCATCGACCCGGATGGTACTGTACGTTCCCCACCTGTACATTCCCAACGTTCCCGCGCGCGCAGTGTAGGCCGGGTCTTCCAGACCCGGCGCAGACGGCCGCGAAATACCAGTTGCTTATCTTTCTAGCAATGTGCTAGAAAATTAGGCAATGCCGGAGCCGCTGAGCCGCCGCGAGCGCGAGATCATGGACATCGTCCATCGCCTGGGCCGGGTCTCGGTGAGCGACGTGCAGCGCGCGCTCTCCGGTCAGCCGGCGTATTCCACCGTGCGTGCCCAGCTGCGCGTGCTCGAAGAGAAAGGGCACCTGCGGCACGAGGAAGAGCAGCTGCGCTACGTCTACCTGCCGGTCGTGTCGGCCCACCAGGTTCGTCGATCCGCGGTAAAGCACTTGATCGACACCTTCTTCGAAGGCTCGCCGGAGAAGGTGGTGGAAACGCTGGTCGGGCGCGACGGACGCGGGCTCACCGACGAGCAGCTCGATCGCATCGCGCAGCTCATCGAACGTGTACGGCGAGACGGGAGGCGCAAATGATCCGCGCCACCGTTGTCCTGGTCATCGCCCATCTCGTCATCCCGCGGCTGCGCCAGCGATCGGCGTCAGACCGTCACTTGTGCTGGGCGATCGCTCTTGGCGTGGCCACCGTGCTGCCGCTGCTCTCGATCCTGCTACCGGCATGGCAACCGGCGTGGGCCAGTCGCATGGCTGAATGGCCCACCTCGTTAGGCGCGTTTCGCGCGTGGTCAACCGGCGAGGGGGCCGATGTCGTCGTTCGCGCGACCGGTATCGAGGCCGCGGGTTGGACGCTGTCGTTGGCAGCCGTGTGGGTGTGGGTGTGGGTGGGCGGCAGCCTCGTGGCGCTCGTGGCGCTGGGACGTGATGCGGTGCGATTGGTGCGCGTGGTGAGAGGCGCCAAGCCCGTTGGTGACTCGCGGATGCTGAGGACGTGTGCCGACGCGGCGCGCTCGCTGGCTCTCACGCGTACGCCCGTCCTGCTTCACGGCGACCAGACGATGGTGCCGATGACGTGGGGCGTTCGCCGGCCGCACGTGCTGTTGCCGGTCGGTGCGTTCGAGTGGCCAGACGACCGGCTGCACGCGGTGTGCGCCCACGAGCTGGCGCACGTCCGCCGCGCCGACTGGCTCGTGCACGTGCTCGCGCAGATGGTGTGTGCGGTCTACTGGTTCAATCCGCTCTTCTGGATGGCTGAGCGCGCGCTGGGCCGCGAGAGCGAGCAGGCAGCCGATGACGAGGCGGTGGCGAGCGGACTCGATGCGAGCCAGTACGCCGCAGATGTCGTCGCGCTCGTCCGCCAGATGCGCGCCCCGCTCGCGGTCCGCGCACCCGTCGTCGCGATGGGGCGCCCCTCGCAGCTCGAACGTCGCGTCGCGGCGCTGCTGCGCGCCGACGCGAATCGCACGCTCGTGTCGCCCCGTCGTGCGCTGCTGGCTGCGGTCGCTAGCGCCGTGCTGGTGATTCCGCTTGCAACGGTGGCGGCCGGGCGTGAGTGGTTCGACGTCGATGTCAGAACGGTGGAACCGCCGTCGATGCTGAGGTCGTCCGGCGCGCGCGACGCGGAGCCGATGCTGCCGATCGTCAGGGCCGTTGGTGGGGCCAGCCCCTTCGGGGCTGGTGGGGCTGGTAGGGCCGGCTCCTTCGGAGCCGGTGGGGCCAGTCCCTTCGGGACTGGTAGGGCCGGTCGCTTCGCGACCGGTGGGGAAGACACGTTGCCGGCCATCGCGGAGTTCACGCCGCCGCCGCTCTACAGCGATATCGCTCGCCGTCGTCACATCGAAGGAGTCGTCACCATCGGCGTGCACGTCGACGAGGACGGTCGTTTGTCATTGGCACGAGTGGTGAAGGGGCTTGGTGCTGGTCTCGATCAGAACGCGTTGGTTGCCGTGCGGCAGTGGCGATTCGTGCCGGGCTCGCGTGCCGGACGACGCGCTGCCATGGATGCGGAAATCGACATCGAATTCTCGCTGCAGAACGAGGCGGTGAACGAGCTGATCGCCAACGACATGGCGACGCTGGTCGGTCCCGATGTCATTCCGCCGCGCGCGGTGCGGACGTCTCGAGCGCCGCTCGACGCTGGGCCGGCCCGCGGCTCGGTCGTGCTCGACGTCGTGCTGCTGCAGGACGGCTCGCCCAAGATCGTCCGGATTCTCCAATCGCTCACACCCGAGGCCGACGAACAGGCCGTGCGCCACTTCGAGCAGTGGCGCTTCACACCGGCGATGAGGAACGGGGCGCCGGTGAAGGTACGCATGAACGCGGAGGTACGGTTTCATGGCTGAGATCCGAAGTTCCGAGATCACCGATCAGCGGGTCTACCTCAATCGCCGCGCGTTCATCGCCGCCGCCATGGCCGTCGGGGGTGCGGCGCTCGTCGTTGACCCGCGCCTCTCGGCGCAAACGCCGGCAGCGCACGGGGCCAAGCTCACAACGGTGAAGAGCCCGCTCAGCACGACGGAATCGCCCAACGTGTGGGAGCACCTGACGACCTACAACAACTTCTACGAGTTCGGCACGCGCAAGAGCGACCCCGCGGCCAACGCGCGTTCGTTCAAGCCGCGCCAGCCGTGGACGATCTCGGTCGAAGGTGAGTGCGCCAAGCGGGGCACGATCACGCTCGAAGACGTGCTCAAAGGACAGACGCTGGAGGACCGCATCTATCGCATGCGATGCGTCGAAGGCTGGTCGATGGTGATTCCCTGGGTCGGCTTCCCGCTCGCGACCTTGATCAAACGATGCCAGCCGACGTCGAAGGCGGCGTTCGTCGAGTTCACGACGCTGCTCGATCCGCGGCAGATGCCAGGCCAGGAAAGCGACGTGCTCGAGTGGCCCTATGTCGAGGGCCTTCGTATGGACGAAGCGCTTCACCCGTTGACGATCCTTGCTGTCGGCATCTACGGCGAGGTGCTGCCGAATCAGAATGGCGCGCCACTGCGTCTCGTCGTGCCGTGGAAGTACGGCTTCAAGGGGATCAAGTCGATCGTCAAGATCCGTTTTGTCGAGAAGCAGCCGTTCTCGTCGTGGCAACAGGCCTGGCCCGAGGCGTATGGCTTCTACGCCAACGTCAATCCCGCCGTCGAACACCCGAAGTGGAGCCAGGCGACGGAGGCGCGGTTGCCGTCGCTGTTCAAGACGATGAGGACGATGCCGTTCAACGGCTACGGCGATCAGGTCGCGAGCCTCTACACGCGGATGGACCTGACGAAGAGCTATTGACGACGGGGGTTCCGTTCCACATTACGGCGATTCTCGAGGCAGAGGCATAATGCCTGCATGATTCGCGTCATGCATATCGGGCTGGGCCCGATCGGTGCCGCCGTCGCGCGGCAGATCGCCGCCCGCAAAGGCTTTCAGATCGTTGGCGGGGTGGACATCGATCCGCAGAAGATCGACCGCGACGTCGCCGACGTCATCGAAGCCGGACGCACCCTGAAAGTGAAGGTGACCTCCGACATCACTCAGACGATCAAGGCGGCCGACCCCGACATCGCCGTGGTCTGCACCAGCTCGTCGCTCAAGGCCGTGCTGCCGCAGTTCCTGGAGGTGCTCAAACACGGCGTGCCGATCGTCACGACCACCGAGGAAGCGGCCTATCCGTCGAAACGCAACCAGGCGGTCGCGAAGCAGATCGATGAGGCCGCGCGCAAGGCGAACGTCGCCGTCCTCGGAACCGGTGTCAACCCCGGGTTCACGATGGATGCGCTGCCGATCGCGCTGACGGCGGTGTGCGAGCGCGTCGATCGCGTCGAGATCCATCGCTGTCAGGACGCGCGTGTTCGGCGGCTCCCATTCCAGCAGAAAATCGGCGCCGGCCTGTCGCTCGACGCGTTCGCCGAGAGGCTGGAGGACGGCAGCGTCCGGCACGTGGGCTTCACCGAATCGATCCAGATGATCGGCGACGCGATGGGCTGGCGTCTGGATCGCATCACCGACGAGGTGACGCCGAAAATCTGCGCCAAGGCGGTGTCGAGCGAGTGGATCGCCGTCAAGGCGGGGCAGGTATGCGGGATCGTCCAGGTCGGCAACGGCTACGTGAAGGACGAGACGAAGATCACGCTGCGGCTCGAGGCCTATCTCGGTGCGAAGGAATCGTACGAGTCGGTGCTCATCGAGGGGTCGCCGCGCATCTACTCCAAGATCGAGGGCGGTATCCACGGCGACATCGCGACGGCGTCGATGACCGTGAACTCGATTCCGGCAGTGCTCGAGGCGCCACCCGGCTTCCGCACGATGCGCGACATGCGCCTGCCGTCGTACTACGGCGTGCGGGAGTCAGGAATCAGGAATCGGGAATCAGGAATCAGGAGCACTCAGGCATAAGGACTCAGTCCTGTTGCGTCCTCAGGCGCCAACTGCGGCGCGCTCGCGATAGAACGCGATCAAGTCCATCGCCTTTGGCGGCGTCGCCCCCATTTGCCGCAGCATCGTTGTCACCTGGCCGCGGTGATACGAGCCGTGGTTGACGAGGTGCTGCAACATCTGCCAGAAGGGCTGCGTGTACAGCCGCCCGTCCCACGCGAGATATTGAAACGGATGTCCGACGTCGTCTGGCCCGAGACGCGTGAGCACGGCACGGATCCGCTGCTCCTCGTCACTCCAGGCACGGCGCACGGCGGCGAGGTCGGAAAACTCACTCGATGCGGGCAGCGCCGCCGGTGACGTGCCGTCCCATCGGGTACGCCAGATCCAGTCGGCGCCGTAGAGATGGACGACCGTATCGAAGATGGACGAGAAGCTGTTCCCGAGGGGTTTCCTCAACGCCTCCTCTGGCAGCGTTTCGACGACGGCGAGCATGCGGTCGCGGGCCCAGTAGTGGTATTCGAGGAGCGTCTGCAGTTCGTCGAATGTCATGGCAAGAGAGTATCCGCTATGATCGGCTCAATCGGCCCGCCTTCCTCATTCACCAATGGCTCTACCTGGGTTTCATCCGCTCGTTTCGCAATGGTTCCTCGATGAAGTCGGCGAGCCCACGTCCGCGCAGCGGCGCGGGTGGGAGGCCATTCAGGCGGGGCAGCACACGCTGATTGCGGCGCCTACCGGCTCGGGCAAGACACTCGCGGCGTTTCTCACGGCGATCGACGGTCTCGTGCGCGAGGGACTCGAGCACACGTCGCTTCCCGACGAGGTTCGCGTCGTCTACGTGTCGCCGCTGAAGGCGCTCAGCGCCGACATTCACAAGAACCTCGCCGAGCCGCGCAAGGCGCTACGGCGCCGGGCGGAAGAGGCCGGCATCGACGTGCCGCGCATGACGGCGGCGGTCCGGACAGGTGATACGACCGCGTCCGAGCGCGCGGCTATGCTTCGTACGCCGCCGCACATCCTGGTCACCACACCGGAGTCGCTGTATCTGCTCGTGACGGCCGAACGCACGCGCGACATGCTGCGGAGCGTTCGGACGGTGATCGTCGACGAAATTCATGCGGTCATCGGCACGCGTCGCGGTGCCCATCTGGCGCTGACGCTGGAACGGCTGGAGGATGTAGTGTCCGCCTTTAGGCGGACCTCCAGTCCGGCTGAAGCCGGACGCTACATACAACGCATTGGCCTCTCCGCGACGCAGAAGCCGATCGACGAGGTGGCGCGTTTCCTGGTGGGCAACGATCCGGCGCGCGGTTCGTGCGTCATCGTCGACGAAGGCCATCGACGGGCAATGGATCTTGCGGTCGAGGTTCCGCGGTCACCGCTCTCGGCCGTGATGGCGCGGGAAGTGTGGGAGGAGTACTACGATCGTCTCGCCGCACTGATCGCCGAGCACCGGACGACGCTCGTGTTCGTCAACACGCGTCGATTGGCCGAGCGCGTCGCGCGTCACCTGAGCGATCGATTGGGTGAAGAGTCAATCACAGCGCACCACGGCAGCCTGTCTAAAGAGCGGCGGTTCGACGCGGAGCATCGGCTGAAGACCGGATCGCTGAAAGCGCTCGTCGCGACGGCGTCGCTGGAGCTCGGTATTGACATCGGCCACGTCGATCTCGTGTGTCAGATCGGCTCGCCGCATCGGATCGCGACTCTGCTGCAGCGCGTTGGCCGCTCTGGCCACTCGATCAAAGGGCTGCCGAAGGGCCGGCTGTTTCCGGTCTCGCTCGACGATCTCGTCGAGTCCGCGGCACTGCTCCGTGCGTCGCGCCGAGGTGATCTCGACAGCATCGTGGCGCACGAAGTGCCGCTCGACGTGCTGGCGCAGCAGATCACTGCTGAAAGCTCGAGCCGGCCCTACAGCGAGGACGAGCTGTTCGAACGTGTGCGCCGGGCGTGGCCCTATCGCGACCTGTCGCGCCGCGACTTCGACGCGGTCGTCGCCATGGTCTGCGAAGGCTTTGCCACACCGCGCGGGCGACGGGCGTCGTTGGTGCATCGCGACGAGGTGCACCAGCAGCTTCGCGGACGACGCGGCGCCCGTTTGCTGTCGATCACCTCCGGCGGCGCGATTCCGGAAGTCGCCGATTATCGCGTCGTGCTGGAGCCGGAAGAGACATTCATCGGCACGTTGAACGAGGACTTCGCCATCGAAAGCATGGCGGGCGACATCTTTCAACTGGGCAACACGTCGTGGCAGATCACGCAAGTCGTGTCGGGAACGGTTCGCGTGCGTGACGCCCACGGGGCGCCGCCGACGATTCCCTTCTGGTTTGGCGAGGCGCCGGCCCGCAGCGACGAGTTGTCGCGCGAGGTCTCGGACCTGCGCGCGGCTGCCGACGCGCTGTTGGCGAGCGCGCCGGGCGGGGCGGCCGTGTCGGAATCCGCCGTCGCCGAGTGGTTCGTCGATCAATGCGGCCTGGCGCGAGAAGGCGCGGACCAGGCCGCCGCCTATCTTGCCGAGGGCCGGCGCGTGCTCGGCGTCGTGCCCACGCAGCAGACGCTGGTGCTCGAGCGGTTCTTCGACGAGTCAGGCGGCATGCAGCTCGTGCTGCATGCGCCGTTCGGCAGCCGCGTCAACAAAGCCTGGGCGCTCGCGCTGCGCAAGCGTTTCTGCCGTCAGTTCAACTTCGAGCTCCAGGCCGCCGCCACCGAGGACGCGCTGCTGTTGTCGCTCGGACCGCAGCACTCGTTCCCGTTATCCGACGTGTTCCGCTACCTGCATCCGGCGACCGTTCGCGACATCCTCGTCCAGGCGTTTCTCGATGCGCCAGTGTTCCAGACGCGCTGGCGGTGGAACGCGACGATCTCGCTGGCGGTGCCGCGCAATCGCAACGGACGGAAGGTGCCGCCGCAACTGCAGCGCATGCAGGCCGACGACCTGATGGCCGCCGTGTTCCCCGATGCCGCGGCCTGTCTCGAGAACATTCCGGGCGATCGCGAGGTGCCGGATCATCCGCTCGTGAATCAGACCGTGCGCGACTGTCTCGAGGAGGCGATGGACCTCGCTCAGCTCGAGGGCATCCTCGGGCGAATTCATCGCGGCGAGTTGGCCTGCGTGTCGCGCGACACGCCGGAGCCGTCGGCGTTCACGCACGACATCCTGAACGCCCGTCCCTATGCGTTCGTCGACGATGCGCCGCTCGAGGAGCGGCGCACACAGGCGGTGCAGACGCGGCGCGCGGGACGGCCGAACGAGATGGGCTCGCTCGACGCTGCCGCAATCGAGCGGGTGCGTGACGAGGTGCGTCCCGATCCGCGGGACGTCGAAGAGCTGCACGACTCGCTGCTGACCTCGGGATTCCTGCTCGACCACGAGGTCGATAGCGGGTGGGCTTCGGAGCTTGCGGCGCGAGGCCGTGCGACGCGCTTGCGTCTCGGCGAGGGAGCGGCGTGGATCGCGGCTGAACGCTTGCCCGAGTGGCTGGTCGTTCATCCAATTGCCACGCTCGAACCGCCGATCGAACCGCCCGCCTCGCGCACGTCACGAGCGTGGACGCGTGAGGACGCCCTCGTCGAGCTGATTCGAAGCCGCATGGCGATCGTCGGGCCGACGACGGCGGAGTTGGTTGCCCGCTCGCTTGGCGTGACGACGGCGGACGTGGACGCGGCGTTGCTGACGCTCGAATCGCAAGGCGCGATTCTGCGCGGCACGTTTACGCAGGCCTCAGGTCCCAGGGCCCAGGCCTCAGGGGCCGCAGGGCTCGAGTGGTGCGATCGTCGTCTGCTCGCGCGGATCCACCGCTATACGCTCAACCGCCTCCGCGCCGAAATCTCGCCCGTGAGTGCGGCCGAGTACATGCGTTTCCTGTTCGCGTGGCAGCACGTCGAACCGCGCAGCCGGTTGTCGGGCATCGACGGCCTGCGCGCGGTGATCGCGCAGCTCGATGGACTCGAATTGCCGGCGACCGCATGGGAGAAGCAGGTGCTTCCGGCGCGCGTGGACGGCTTCGAGCCGGGCCTGCTCGACATGTTGTGTCTGACCGGTGAGGTGGGATGGGCGCGTGTGTCGTCGGGACCCACGCAAATGGTTGGCGCGACGCCGATCGGGTTGTATCTCCGTACCCACGCAGAACAATGGGCCGCGCTTCGTGAGACCGACGTTGAGCCCGAGGTCGCGAATCTGGGCGAGCCGGCGCGACGTCTGCTTGATCGCCTCCGCACACACGGTGCGTCGTTCGCGCACGAGTTGAGATCGGTGTGTGACCTCGACCCCGACGACTGCTACGCCGCGCTCGGCGAGTTGGTGGCGGCGGGACTCGTGAGCTCGGACAGTTTCGCCGGCCTGCGAGCCATCGTCGCGCCTTCGTCTCGCCGGCACGGCGCCGATCGCGCCGGACGATGGTCTGTCGTGTCCGGCTTCAGGGGGACCAGTCAGAGCCGCGACGATGCGGTGAAGGCGCTCGCATGGACGCTGCTCGCGCGGTACGGCGTCGTGTTCCGCCGTGTCCTCGCGCGCGAGACGGCTGGCGTGCCGTGGCGCGATCTCGCGCGCGTGTATCGTACGCTCGAAGCGCGCGGGGATATCCGCGGTGGCCGCTTCGTCGCTGGAATGTCGGGTGAACAGTTCGCGCTGCCTGATGCGGTCGATCGATTGCGCGAAGTGCGGCGCTCGTCGCCGGACGAGGCGCTGATGACGATCGCCGCCGCGGATCCGCTCAATCTCACCGGCATCATCACACCCGGCGATCGCATCCGCACGGCGACGGGCAACCGGATCGTCTATCGCAACGGCGTGCCGCTGGCCGCGCTCGAGGGCGACATGCTGCGCACCCTTGGCGACATCGACCCGTCCATCGCCGCCGACGTCGCCGCCGCTGCTGCGGGACGACGTGTGCCGGTCGTCAGCGGCTACGTCGGTCGGCTCGCAACGTAGGGGCCGCAACGTAGTGTCCGGCTTCAGCCGGACCTTTTGTCCGCTCCAGCCGAACGCTTCGACGGGCACGCATTCTGAGTACTGCGTCCGGAGGCGGGGACGGAGGTACAGATGTCGATCAGACGAGGTTTCATTCGCTGCGTATTCGCCGCTGCTGCGGTTGCCGCGCTTTCGGGCATGCTCAGCCACGCCCAGACGCTGGGTGAGCCCGAAGAGTTCACCGCAATCGCAATCAAGAACAACAACCTGGGAAGCGGTGCCGGCACGGTCCTCATCAAGGTGACGCGCTGGTCGACCGAGGCGGAACGATCGCGCCTGCTGCAGGCACTGAAAACGAAGGGACAGGACAAGCTGCTCGACGAGCTGCAAGGGATGAAATCGGTCGGCACGATCCGGACGCCGGACTCACTGGCGTACGACCTGCGCTACGCGCACCAGCAGCCCGGTGAGGACGGCGGCAGCCAGATCGTTCTGGCGACCGATCGCCCGATCGGCTTCTGGGAAGCGACGAACAGGCCGCGAACGATTCAGTATCCGTTCACGGTGATTCAGATGCAGATGGGTCGCGACGGCACGGGGAAGGGAACGCTGTCCTACGCCACGAAGATCGTGGCTCGCAAGAACGTCATCGAGCTCGAGGACTTCGCAACCCAACCGATCATGCTGACCGACATTCGTTCGAAGAAGGCGGATCGATGACGCCACTCTACAACTGCGGCACTCGCGAAGTCCGCTAGAAGGACACCGCGGGTGCGTGCGGGTCGAGATGGGCGCCGATTGCGTGAGCGAAGACGTCCATCATGGTGTGGATGAATGCCGGGATGTCGTCAGGCTTGCGCGAGGTGACGAGCCCGCGGTCCTCCACCACTTCGCTGTCGATCCAGATGGCGCCGGCATTCCGCAGATCGGTCTTGAGCGATGGCCACGACGTCAGCCGTTTACCGCGGACGACATCGGCCTCGATGAGCACCCATGCGGCGTGACAGATTGCCGCGATCGGGCGCCCGAGGCCGTTGAACGTCCTGATGAACTGGACCGCGCGCTCGTTCATGCGCAGCCGATCCGGGTTCATCACGCCACCCGCCAACAGCAGGGCATCGTAATCACGCGCGTGCGCCAGAGTCAGCGGACGATCGACCTCGACTTCTTCACCCCACTGCTTCCGATTCCATCCGGTCACTTTGCCCTCGACTGGCGAGATGACCTCGACTTCTGCGCCTGCCTCTTCCAGAGCGCGGCATGGCTCCAGCAGCTCAGACTGCTCGAAGCCCTGCTCGACAATCGCGGCGACTTTGAGGCCAGTCAAGCGCGCCATGGTGTGGTTCCCTCCATATTCGGGGGCAACGTCGCAAGTTTCACACCAGTGTGGCGCCGTCGGTAGTTTGGCCTAATGGTTTCCCCGAGTGAGCGGCCCAGTTCGCGTCTCAACGCGGGAGAAAGTATTTCGGGTGTTTTTGGCGTCACATCGCCAGTCGACACCTGTGCCGCTGCGATCTGCACAGATGGCTCGTGACCGTCGAGCTCGAGCCCTGGCGGAACTGGCGTCAGCCCGAGCCGGCTCCGAAGACCTTCTCCAGCTCGAATGCCGGTGTCACTTCCAGTTGGTCGTACCGACATTGATCGGGCGACTTGTCGGGGCGCCATCGTTGAAACACCGCGGCGTGGCGGAACCGGTCGCCCTGCATGTGGTCGTATTTCACTTCGCAGACCCGCTCCGCACGCACCGGTACCCAGGAGAGATCCTTGCCTGCGCTCCAGCGACTTTGAGCGCCAGGAAGGCGACCCGAGCCGTGCGCCTCGGCGTCGGCCCACTCTCGCCACGGATGTCCGTCGAGAGCTCGATCGCGCAGCGGCTCGAGCTCGCGCACCAGTTGCGCGCGCATCGCCATGTTGAAAGACGAGGTCACGCCGACGTGCTGCAGCCGTCCGCGGTCATCGAACAGCCCGAGCAGCAGCGATCCGACCAGCGTGCCGGGCCCCTTGACGTGCCAGCGAAACCCGGCGACGACGCAGTCCGCGGTCCGGGCGTGTTTGACTTTGATCATCGCGCGGACGCCAGGTTGATACGTCCCGCGCTGCGGCTTGGCGATTACGCCGTCGAGACCCGCCCCTTCGAATCGTGCCAGCCAGTTGGTTGCGACCGCGACGTCGCGCGTCATCGGCGTGACATAGACGGGCGGTTTCGCGTCGGTCAGCGCTCGCTCGAGCAGCGCCCGCCGTTCTGCCTGCGCGGAGGTGCGGACGTCGCGGCCGTCGATCGCCAGAAGGTCGAAGGCGACGAATGCCGACGGCGTGGCTTTCGCCAGCTTCGCGACGCGTGAGGCGGCGGGGTGCAGCCGCATCTGCAGCGCGTCGAAGTCGAGTCCCTCGGGCGTCGGGATCACGATCTCGCCGTCGACGACCGCGCCCGATGGCATGTTCGCGAGCAGGGCATCGTGCAACTCGGGGAAGTAGCGATCGAGCGGCCTCAGCTCGCGGCTCTGGATATACACGTCGGCCGTGCCGCGAAACACGATGGCGCGAAAGCCGTCCCACTTCGGCTCGTAAAGAAAGTCACCGCCCTCGGGCAGCGTGTCCGCGAGCTTGGCGAGCATCGGCTCGATCGGCGGCTCGATGGCAAACTGGTCTGCCACAGGACCGTTGTATCAGAGATGTCGTGTCCGGCTGAAGCCGGACACGACGCCACACAAAGGTCCGGCTAAAGCCGGACCCCACGTTAGGCCACACTGGCGACGTCAATCTTCCTGATGTCGTCGATTCGGTAGCGCTGCATGGCGAGCCGCTCGAGGCCGTAGCCCACTCCGACCGCTCGATGGCGCGCTGGGTCGCCACCGAGGTGGCTCACGATCCGATCCGAGAAGACGCCCCACGCCAGCACTTCGGACCATTGCCCCTCGTCCTCGACCTCGAGCTCCCAGGCCTCGCTGCACATCGAGTACTGCGTCGGGACGATCTTCACCGTGCGCCGCGGCAGCACTCGCTCGACCGACTGCAGCACGCGGCCGGTCACCTGCCACGGGTCGACGCGATCGCGCTCGTCGATCCACAGCACCTCGGCCTGATGAAACGCTTCGAGATGGAGCGCATCCACCTGACAGAGTCGATACGCCTTGCCCGACGCCCAAATCCGCAGCGGCTGACCCGCATAGCGGACCGTGAGCAGCAGCGGCAGCGTCAGGTCGTACCGCAGGATTCGGCCGTGGCCGACCCGATGCAGCTCGCTCGGATCGACGTACATCGCGTCACGCGCGATCGAGTGCTCAGCCTCGGGCAACTCGATGACCTCGGGCAACGTCGTGTCGATGAATTCGGGATAGACCGCACGCAGCAGCTCGCGGACGCGGCCGACCGGATTCTCGGGCAGATCGGTCAACTGCGGACGCGCCAGCAACTCCACGACCTTCGTCGGCAGGTCGTGCGTCAGCTCCTCGGGGCGGATGTCTCGCTGTTCGGCCATCTCGATCTCCTTCCGCAACTTGTCACGAATGCGCTGCAGGCGTTTGCGCATCGCGGCTTCGTCGATCCCGGTCTGCGCGGCCAGCCGCGCGACGCTCCACTGGCCGTGATACCGGCGATCGCAGAGCTGCCGTTCCTCGGCCGTGAGCGTGAGCAGCGCTCGCGCCAGTCGATGTCGCTGCACGTCGGACCAGCGCGTCTCCTCTTCGTCGAGGATCGGCACGTCCGGCACCTCATCCAGGCAGAGCAGGGTGCGACGACGGGTCCGGCGCATGTTGAGCGCAACGGTTACGACGATGCGACGGAGCCAGCCGGCAAACGCCGACGGATCCTGCAGGTCGGCGAGACGTCGAAACGCGCGCAGATACGCGTGTTGCACCGCGTCCTGCGCCGATGCGCGGTCGCGCAGCACCCGCAGCGCGACGGCATAGGCCATCGTCTGCGTGCGGCGCACGAGCTCGCCGTAGGCTTCGATGTCGCCGGCCTGCGAGGCGGCCACCGCGTCGATCAGTGAATCCATCGTCACTCCGCCGCGAACCAAACAACGCTGCCTGGCGTCTAGTGGAACGTACTTCCGAAACCGGGACCTTGCTGTTTTCGAGGCTCGTTATTGGAAAGACACGCGAGGCCGGAGAATGTGACACCGGCCGCTCCGACGAATCGCTATGGTACTGCTCGACCACGGCGGCCGGCATCCGAGTGAGGTCCAGTTGATCGCTCCGCCACCGGATCTCGGCTGGCTGGTCGAACACCTCTGGGTGCAGGGCAGCCATGGCG
>DASRJR010000055.1:0-8193 GCA_035649395.1 Vicinamibacterales bacterium | reverse complement strand
ACCACGGGGAGGTAGACGTATCGAGGGCCGTCCTGCTCGTGCCGGACGTGGCCCTTCTCTTCGAGGATCCGCAGCAGCGACCGCACCGCGGAGTAGCTCGGCGCGGCGGGCATTTCGGCGCGGATTTCGGCCGCCGATGCGCGTCCCAGCTTATAGAGCGCGTCGACGATCTGCCGCTCGCGGCGGCTGAGGTCGTGATGGGCCGTGCGTGTCATGCGAGCTTTCCGGGCCGCCTGAAGGCGGCCCCTACATTGGTCCGGCTAAGGCCGGACCCCACTTTCGTCCGGCTGAAGCCGGACACTACGAGAACCATGCTGAGAAATTAGCATGATGCCAAAAACTTAGCACCACGCCGGTGAGGTGTCAAGCCCGGTTCAGCAACGTGCTGGACTCGATTGTCAGCTGCGCGGAAGGTCTGCTCGAGTGCGAGCTGCCGCTGTCAGCCGAGCGGCGGGTGTGGCAAATTCGGCGCACCGCCCATCAAGCGCAGGACTGGATGCAGCATGTGCTGCTGTTCTCACGCCACGAACGAGTGCGGCCGGGCGACCCGGTGAATGTGAATGACGTCGTCATCAGGCTGACCTCTCTGCTGCGTCAGCTCGTCGGCTCCGAGCGCGCCTTGACGTTCACGCTGTCGGCGAGCTCGCCATGGCTCGAGCTCGACGACGTGCTGCTGGAGCAGGTGATCGTCAATCTGGTCGCCAACGCGTGCGACGCCATGCCGTCAGGGGGAATCGTGACCATCACCACCAGCAACCGACCCGCGCCCGACGAAGCATCGCGCCAACAGATTGTGATCAGCGTGGGCGACACCGGCGCGGGTATGACGGACGACGTCAAGGCGCACATCTTCGATCCGTTCTTTGGAACGAAGTCCGGCGCAGGGCACAGCGGCCTCGGCCTGACGACGGTGTTCGGCATCGTCGACCGCGCCGGCGGCACCGTCGAGATCGACACCGAAGCAGAGGCTGGTACGACGGTCCACGTCGCGCTGCCGGCGCATTCATCGATTGATCATGATGGAACCAAGTAAGCGGGTCGTCTCGTTCCACAGCGCCGGCGAGCCTGGCGAGCGCGTGCTGATCGTCGACGGCGACGGTCACCTGGGCGGCGACACGGCCAGCGCGCTGCTCAGTCTGGGGCTGACGGTATCGTCGATCGCGTCGGCCACCGAGGCGCTCGACATCGCCTACCGCTACCGCCCGACTGTGGTCATCGTGGACATCGACATCGGTGGCGAGCTCGGGGGACTGCGGCTTGCCGAGGCGATCCGCCGCCGCTGGGCGTCGGCGGTCATCGTGATGAGCCCGCGCACCGATGCCGCGACCATCCGCGCGATTGCGGCGACGGCACCCACGGCGACGTTGTACAAACCGTTCTATTGGCGTCAGCTCGAGCTCAGCGTGCGGTTGGCCATCGAGATGCGTGACATCGTGCGATCCGCGCCCGACGTCGGCGACTCCGTGGACGGATCGGATCTCAGGCGCGTCGAGCTCGAAGACGCCCTGCGACGCATCGCGAACGAGGTCTCACGTGTCGGCTTCGCGGGGCCGGTGCCCGTGGTGGCGCGGCATCATGAGTCGCTGCAACAGCTGGCCCTGCGGGAGCGTGAGATTGTGATGCTGGTGCTGCAGCGCCATCGCATCCCGGCGATTGCACGGCTCCTGTCGACCGATCCCGACACAGTGAAGAACCAGTTGAAGCGCGTCTTCAAACAGCTGGGTGTGCGCTCGCAGCAGGAGCTGCTCCGCTTCTTTCAGGCTGAAGCCGTCGACCCGACGACCTGATTTCTCCGATCCGCCATTCGGTCACATCTGCGGTAGACTCGCGCGACACCACGGCGCCGAACAGGCGCGCCGGACCGGCTCGGTTCGGGTGCCTCGGCCCCGGCTGACGCCGATTGTGCGGGAGAGGCCGATGTCACAGCAGCATTCCGTCGATCGGCGCGACTTTCTCAAGACGGCCGCCGCCAGTGGCGCCGCGGCTCTCGTGCCCGGCGCGGCTATACCCGGGCAGGCCCAGACGACCGCAGCACAGACCGCGACGCCGGTGACGGCGTCGGCGCCGACGCCGCCGCGCGAGACCGACCCGCCGCCGAGTGTCGAGGTGCTGACCACCGATCGGCCGGGCGGCGACTTCATGGTCGACGTGCTCAAGTCGCTCGACTTCGAGTTCATCGCGGCCAACCCGGGGTCGAGCTTCCGCGGCATTCACGAATCGTTCGTCAACTACGGCGGCAATCGCGCCCCCGAGTTCATCACGTGCCTCCACGAGGAGTCGTCGGTCGCGATGGCGCACGGCTACTTCAAGGCCGAAGGCAAGCCGATGGCGGTGCTGTGTCACGGCACCGTCGGCATGCAGCACGCGGCGATGGCGATCTACAACGCCTACTGTGATCGCGTGCCGGTGTACATCATGGCTGGCAACACACTTGACGCGACCCTCCGGCGGCCGGGCGTCGAGTGGGCGCACAGCGTGCAGGATGCCGCGGTGATGGTGCGCGACTTCGTCAAATGGGACGACCAGCCGATCTCATTGCCGCACTTCGCCGAATCGGCGGTGCGCGCCTACAAGATCGCCATGACACCGCCGATGATGCCGGTGCTGCTCGTGATCGACGGCGGCCTCCAGGAAGATCCGGTTTCGCCTGAAGTGCACGAGCGTCTGCGCGTGCCGAGGCTCACCCGCGCGACCCCGCCGCAGGGCGACTCCGGCGCCGTCGCCGAAGCGGCGCGTCTGCTGGTCGCTGCGCAGAATCCGGTGATCGTGGCCGACCGCGCGGCGCGCACGCCGGCGGGGCTGGCGCAGCTCATCGCACTCGCTGAAACCCTACAGGCGCCCGTCGTCAATCAGGGCGGCCGCATGAACTTCCCGTCGCGACACCCGCTCAATCACAGCGCGAACGCGCGTCAGCTGGTTGCCAATGCCGATGTCATCCTCGGCCTCGAGCTGACCGACTTCTGGGGGACGGTGAACGCGGCGCGCGACTCGCTCGTGCGCACGTCGCGGCCGATCACCCGGCCGGGCACGAAGCTCATTAGCATCACTGCGCTCGATCTCAACACCAAGAGCAACTACCAGGACTTCCAACGCTACCCGGAAGTCGACGTCGCGATGGCCGCCGACGCCGAGGCGACGCTGCCGGCGCTCACCGAGGCGTGCAAGCGACTGATCACTGGGGACCGCCGCAGTGCGCTGGCCGAGCGCGGGAAGCGGCTGGGGGAGGCGCACGCTGCCGCGCTCGAGCGCCAGCGCGCGGACGCGGCGTATGGGTGGGATGCGACGCCGATCAGCACCGCTCGCATGACGATGGAGCTGTGGGCGCAGATCAAGAACGAGGACTGGGCGCTCGTTGCCGAGAGCGGAATCATGAGCGACTGGACCGCGCGGCTGTGGAGCTTCGACAAGCACTATCAGTCGCTCGGCGGCTCTGGCGGCGCGGGCGTGGGCTACGGCGCTCCGGCCGCGGTCGGTGCGGCGCTGGCGAACAAGAAGCGTGGGCGCCTGTCGGTGACGATCCAGGGCGATGGCGATTTTCTCTACGCGCCCGGCGTGTGGTGGACTGCGGCGCATCACCGCATTCCGCTGCTCGCCGTGATGCACAACAACCGCGCCTATCACCAGGAGGTCATGCACCTGCAGCGCATGTCCAATCGGCACAATCGCGGCATCACGACCGCACACATCGGGACGACCATCGACGATCCGAACGTCGACTTCGCGAAAATCGCGCAAGGGATGGGCGTGCACGCACAGGGACCGATTACGAACCCGAACGATCTCGCACCGGCGCTCAAGCGCGCGATCGAGGTCGTCAAACGCGGCGAGCCGTCGCTCCTCGACGTCGTCACTCAACCGAGGTAGGGCGAGATGAAACCGCTCTCCCTCGTCACGCTCGTCGTCTTCGCCGGATTCGCGGCTGCGTCGGCCGCGCTTGCCGCGCAAGCGCCTCAACGCCCGGCGAATCCGGCATCGGCCGGCAGTGTCGAGGCAGGGAAGAAGCTGTTCGCCAGCATCGGCTGTTATCAGTGCCACGGCCGCGAAGCGCAGGGATCGAGCGCCACCGGACCCCGCCTCGGGCCGCGCGCCATTCCGTTCGCGGCGTTCAGTCGATACGTGCGCCAACCCACCGGGCAGATGCCGCCCTATACCGCGAAGGTGCTGTCGGATGCCGATCTGGCGACCATCTATTCGTTCGTCCAGTCACGGCCGGAGCCGGCGAAAGACATTCCCTTGTTGAAGTGAAAGTCGTGTTCGGCTTCAGCCGGACCAACATGGCGGGCACAACACTCCATTCGCGCGAGTCGGTCGACGACCGACCCATCAGCTCACAGCAACTGCTCGTGGTGGCGATGTGTGCGCTCATCGTCTTCGTCGACGGCTTCGACGCGCAGGCGATGGGGTACGTCGCGCTGGCGTTGATGGAGGACCTGCAGATCTCGCGCGGCGTGCTCGGACCGGTCATCTCGAGCGGGCTCGTCGGCATGATGATCGGGGCGCTGGTGTGCGGCTCGCTCGCCGATCGAATCGGCCGGCGGCCGGTGCTGATCGGCTGCGTGCTGATCTTCGGAGTCGGCTCGTTGTTGACGGCGACCGCCGACTCCGTGTCTGCGCTCATCGGCTTCCGGCTGTTGACCGGTCTTGGCATGGGTGGCGCGATGCCGAACGCGATCGCCCTCACTTCGGAGATCATGCCGGTTCGCCGTCGCGGTGCCGCGGTGACGACGATGATCTGTGGCTTCTCGCTCGGCGCAGCCGTCGGCGGGTTCGTCGCCGCGCCAGTCATCCCGCGCTTCGGCTGGCAATCGGTGTTCGTCATCGGTGGTACGGCGCCCCTCGTGATCGCCGTCGCTGCGTTCCGCTGGCTGGGCGAGTCGCCTCGCTTCCTGAGGATACGCGACGGCAGGGACGCGGGTGCCACGTTGGTGCGCTTCCCGGTGACCGAGCTGTTCACCCACGGGCGGGCACTCCCGACGGTGCTCATCTGGGTCGTCTACTTCACGAACCTGTTGAACCTGTACTTCCTCAACAGCTGGTTGCCGACAATCATGAGCGATGCCGGCATCCCGGTGAGCACGGCGATCAGGTTGACGGCGTTGTTTCAGGTCGGCGGCATCGGGGGCGCCCTCGTCCTCGGCGCTTTGCTCGATCGGTATTTCTCCTTCTGGGTGCTCGCGGCGTGCTACGCGTGGGCGGCGATCTCGGTGCTGCTGATCGGCATGGCTGGAGCATCGCCACTGGTGCTGGGTATCACGATCGCCTGTGCCGGGTTGGGGATCATCGGCGGGCAGAATGGCGGCCATGCGGTGACATCGGGCTTCTATCCAACCGCGATTCGTTCCACCGGTGTGGGATGGGCGCTCGGTGTCGGCCGTGTTGGATCGATCGTGGGCCCCGTGCTCGGAGGCATGCTGCTCGCGCAAGGGACGTCGGTCAGGCAGGTGTTCTGGTCTGCCGCGATTCCGTCACTGATCGCGACCCTGGCGGCTGTGGGCGTCGCGGTCAAGAGCCGCCACGGAGATGTTAGCCACGGAGATCACTAAGGACACAAAGGGCTGGCCACGGAGATCACTAAGGACACAAAGGGCTGGCCACGGAGATCCACTAAGGACACAAAGGGTTGGCCACGGAGATCACCAAGGACACGAAGGGGGCTGGCCACGAAGAACACGGCACACCTCTTGAGAAACGAGACGATGTCGACGAGCGCAAGAGTCTTAGTGATCTTCGTGGTCTTAGTGGCCCAATTCTCCGTGCCCTCCGTGGCGCAGGCGCCGAAGCTCGAGACCTTACCGGTGCGTGGGCAGGTGTCGCTGATCAGCTCGGGCGATGTCAATGTGCTCGTGCAGATCGGCCCGCAGGGTGTGCTCGTCGTCGACACGTTGGCGGAGCCGCTGGCCGATTCGTTGATCGCGGCGATTCGAGCGGCCGCCGGCTCGCGCCCGATCCGCTACGTCGTCAACACGCACGCACACCCCGAGTTCACAGGTGGGAACCTCAAAGTCGCCGCCGCCGGCGCGCAGCTCGTGGCCGGCAACTTCGCCGGTCAGGTCGGTCAGAACGCCGTGCAAGGCGTCGTGCCGCAGGCCTTCGTGGTCGCGCACGAGAACGTGCTCAAGGCGATGAGCGCTCCCACCGGCAGTCAACCGGCGGCGCCGTTCGGCGCGTGGCCGACCGACACGTTCTTCCAGAGCGAAAAGGCGATGTACTTCAATGGCGAGGGCATTCAGCTGTCGCACGTGCCAGCGGCGAGCACCGATGGCGACGTCCTCGTCTTCTTTCGCGCCTCGGATGTGATCGCGGCCGGAGACATCTACAGCACGCTCGGGTACCCACGCATCGACGTTGCCAGAGGCGGTACGGTGAACGGCGTCATCGAGGGCCTCAACAAACTGGTCGACCTCGCCATCTCCGAGCAGTTCACCGAAGGCGGCACGCGAATCGTGCCGGGGCGCGGCCGCATCAGCGACGAATTCGACGTCGTCGAGTACCGGGACATGGTCACGATCGTTCGCGACCGGGTTGCCGATCTGATCAGGAAAGGCCGATCGCTCGACCAGGTAAAGGCCGCCCGCCCGACGCTCGATTGGGAGCCACGCTACGGCTCGACCACAGGTCCTTGGACCACGGCGATGTTCGTCGACGCGGTGTATCGCAGCCTCGAACCAGACGCCAAACCGAAAACGCCCAACTCGAGAACCACCAACAAGCCCGCGGAGCGGCGCTGAGATGCGACGCGTCATTCCTTGCTGTGCGCTCGTTGCCGTCGCGATGGCGATCGCGTCGCCAGCGTCAGCGCAACTCGACCTGACTGGCAGCTACAACGCTGTCTTCCACGAGGATCAGCCCGAGCGCATTCCTGGTCCATCGCTTGGCGACTACCTGGGCCTGCCAATCAACGAGAGCGCACGGGCGTTTGCCGAGGCATGGGACGCCTCGCGCCTGACGGTGCCCGAGCATCAATGCCGCGCGCACTCGTCGCCCTACATTCTGCGAGGTCCGCTGAACATGCGGATCTGGGACGATCGCGATCCGGAGACGCAGCAGGTCGTGGCGATGCACATCGACATCAGCAACTTTCAGCAGCGCCGCACGGTGTGGATGGATGGCCGGCCGCACCCGTCACCGCTCGCCGAGCACACGTGGATGGGGTTTTCGACCGGCCGATGGGATGGCGATGCGCTGGTCGTGACGACGAGCCACATCAAACAGATGTGGCATCGGCGGAACGGGATCCCGCAGAGCGATCGCGTCGCGCTGACCGAACGCTTCACTCTTCACGGATCGGTCCTGACCTACGTGACGATCACGGACGATCCCGTCTACCTCACCGAGCCGCTGGTGAAGACGACGAACATGCTGCGCAACCCGCGGCCGCTGCCGCCGCAGCAACTGCTGTATCCGTGCACCGCCGTCGTCGAAATCGCCGATCAGCCGCGCGGCGCGGTGCCGCACTATCTGCCGGGCGAGAACCCGTTCCTCAAAGATTTCGCTGCCGCGAACAAGCTGCCGGCAGAGGCCACACGCGGCGGCGCCGCAACGATGTACCCGGAGTTCCAATCGAAGTTGCGTGCCCGGTAGCCACGGAGAACACGGAGAGAAGCCACTAAGATCACAAAGAACACTAAGCGAAATCCTTAGTGGTCTTAGTGTTCTCAGTGGCCGAACTCTCCGTGGCTAAGGCGCGGCGCAGACGTAGCTCGCGGCGTTGTTGGTGTCACCCGCGCCCTTGTAGCGCGGCAGCTGCGGATACGGGCAGAGTGGCCGCGACACCGGCGAGTTGGCCTTGGTCGCGAGCATCGTCGCTGGGGCCGTGCCCTTCTCAACCCAGTTCTCCATCGCGGTGAGCGTGTCGAACCGATCGGGACCGGCGCCGCCGCCGCAGTGGAGCACGCCCGGAGCAAGGAACAAGCGGACCGCCTCTTTCGACGCGGGCACCTTCTTCTGCACGGCTTCGAAGTATTCGATCGTCGACAGCGGGCTCGGTCCCGGATCGTTGAACCCATGCCACAGCAGGAGCTTGCCCCCGCGAGCGACGAAGCGCGAGATGTCGGGGTTCTGCTGGTGCACGTGGGCGGCAAGGCCCGCTTCGAGCGCCGCCAGATCGCGCTCGGGATCGAACGTCATGAAATCGTACGCGGCATCGCCCTTGGCGATATACGCGAGGAACGGGGCGCCGAGGATCGCATTGAC
>DASRJR010000054.1:0-10117 GCA_035649395.1 Vicinamibacterales bacterium | reverse complement strand
AGATCGTGCTCGATGGCGGCGGCGCACCACACGTTCGGTTCGTCGAATCAGCGTCCGAGCAGGCGGCCCGCATCGAGCAGCATCGAGCCTCCCAGCGCGCGCAAGTGCCGCCAGCTACGCAGGCGGCACCTGCGGCGCAGGAATCAGGAATCAGGAATCAGGAATCAGACGAGAGCGCGACCGTCCCGGTCGCGCCGGCACCCTCTGAGTCGAAGGTCGGGGCGAGCGCTCCGCCGGTTTTCTGGTGGACTGACTTCCGTGGGCCACGTCGCGACGGTGTCTACGCGGGCCCGGTGAATACGAAGTGGCCCACCGGCGGGCTGACGCCGATGTGGAAGCAGCCGATTGGCGGCGGCTATGCGTCGTTCGTCATCGCTGGGGGCCGTGCGTTCACCATCGAGCAGCGGGGCGCGAAGGAAGTCGTGTCGGCGTACGACGTGAAGAGCGGCCGAGAACTGTGGACGAACACCTGGGATGCCGCGTTCACCGAATCGATGGGTGGCGACGGACCGCGAGCAACGCCGACGTGGTCCGATGGGCGTGTCTATGCGCTCGGTGCGATCGGCGAGATGCGCGCCCTCGACGACCGCACGGGCCGCACGATCTGGCGCACGAACATTTTGGCCGACAGCGGAGCCGCGAATCTGCCGTGGGGGATGTCCGCGGCGCCGCTCGTGCTCGGCAACGCCGTCATCGTCTTGCCCGGAGGACCAAAAGGTGCCTCGGTGGCCGCGTACGACCGCGCCACGGGCAAGCGGCTCTGGTCAGCGCTGGGCGACGCGCAGGGCTACGCGTCGCCGATGTTCGTGACGCTGGCAGGGGTGCCGCAGCTCGTGATATTCGGCGCCACGCGCCTCATCGGTCTGTCCCCCGATGGTGCAAAGGAGCTCTGGTCGTATCCATGGGCGACGCAGAATGGCATCAATGCGGCTCAGCCGCTGGTGATCGGCGAGAATCGTCTCTTCCTGTCGTCGAGCTATGGCACCGGCGCTGCGGTGATCGAGCTGACGAAGAGCGACGAGGGCTTGTCGGTGCGTGAGGTCTGGCGCAACACGAGGATGAAGAATCGCTTTGCGAGCTCCGTGCTGCGCGACGGGGTGATCTACGGGCTGGACGAATCGATCCTCGCGTCGGTCGATGCCGACACGGGTAAGCAGAAATGGAAGGGCGGCCGATATGGCTACGGGCAGCTGTTGCTGGCCGACGACCATCTGATCGTGCTGACCGAGGACGGCGACCTCGTACTGGTTCGCGCCACGCCAGACCGTCACGAGGAGGTCGCGCGCTTTCACGTCCTCGACGGTAAGACGTGGAACGTTCCGGCCATTGCCGATGGCTATCTCCTCGTTCGCAACCTCGCGGAGATGGCGGCGTTCGACTTGAGGATCGCGCGATGACCCGGCTGCGTCTGATGCTCGTTCTACTTGTCATCTTCGCGTCGCTGGCGATACCGGCTGGTCGGCTTGCCGGGCAGGCTCCCGCTGACGGCGTGCGCATGGTCGCTGACGAAGGCGAAGGCGCGAAGTACTGGCCGCGCTGGCGAGGACCGTCCGGGCAGGGGCTTGTCAGCGGAACCGGGTATCCCGATGCCTGGTCCGCGACCCAGAACGTCGCGTGGAAAGTGCCCGTGCCCGGCAGCGGCAACTCGTCTCCCATCGTCTGGGCCGATCGCATCTTCCTGACAACGGCGTACGACAACGGTCGCCGGCTCGCCGTCGTGGCGTTCAGGCGCACCGACGGTCAAAAGCTGTGGGAAGCGTTTGCGCCGGATGGCCGCTCGCCGTACGGCAATCACTACAAGAACGGCTACGCATCGGCGACCGCCGCGACCGACGGACAGCGCATCTACGCCTCGTTTGGGCCGCGAGGCCTGCTGGCCGTCGACATGACCGGCAAGGTGGTGTGGCACCGCGACCTCGGAGAAATGGACGCGTATCACGGCACCGCCGGATCGCCGCTGCTCTATAAAGATCGGCTGATCCTCTATCAGGATCAGTTCAGCGGCTCGTTCATCGCGGCGTTCGACACGCGGACGGGCCGGGAGCTCTGGCGCACACGGCGTGATGCGCAGGTCGGCTGGGGAACGCCGATCGCGGTGCGCGTCGGCGACCACGACGAGATCATCGTCAACAGCCAGAGGATCGTACGCGCCTACAACCCGGATACCGGCGGCGAGCTCTGGAGCTGCCGCGGGATGTCCGAAGAGGTGATTCCGACGCCGGTTGTCGGTTACGGTATGGTGTTCTGTTCATCGGGTCGCGCGGGCCCGACGCTCGCCATTCGCCCCGGTGGCCGCGGCGATGTCAGCAAGACGCACTTGACGTGGACGAACCCCCGCGGGTCCCCATTCGTGCCATCGCCGATTCTGTATGGCGAACATCTCTACATGGTCAATGACATGGCTGCGATCGTCACGTCGCTCGAGGCGATGACGGGCAAGGTCATCTGGCAGGGCCGGCTCGGTGTGGCACGTCGTGAGGGCTTTTCATCGTCGCCAGTCGCCTTCGACGGGAAAGTGTTCTTCACCAACGACGAAGGGGAGACGTTCGTCGTCAAGGCGGGGCCGACATTCGAGTTGCTGCACGTCAACAAGCTCGACGAAGGCGTGCTCGCGACGCCGGCGCTGGTCGATCGGCGGTGGTATATGCGCACCGAGCGTAACCTGATCGCGATTGGAAAATAGCGTCGACGGAGGAATCATGAAATCCGCTGGACTCACAGCGCCGTTGACAGTCGCGCTTTTCGTGGGTGCGTGCGGGTCGCCCTCGTCACCGAGCGGAGCCGTTGATCTGCGCGGGTCGTGGGGAAGCGCCAGGGCGTGGCGATGGAACGAGGTCGCTATCTATGACCAGGGGCTCACCGGCGGCCCGAGCAGTCGGACCAGTGAATGCAGCGCAACCATCGACATCACCGCGCAAGAGGCGAATTCGTTTCAGGGCCGCTACGTCATCGACTGCCCATCGACTCGATACGCAGGAGCGTTGACGGACGGACGCACGAGTTCCGACAACCAGATTTCGTTTCGCTTCGTGCCCGAGAGCGGCGGCGATCCAGGATTCCCCGCGGCGTGGTCGTACCCATCCTGTCAGTTGGACGATCCACAGCGCTACCAGGGCCAGGTGCGCGACAGCGCGCTCAATGTCACTCGCACCGTGACTGTCGGCTGTCCGCAGGGTCGTCTGCTGGTGAGCAGCAGTTTCGGCGGCACTCACCGGTAACGACGCAAGGATGACGCCGGGCCTGCAAGGCCCGGCCTACACTGTCACTGAGCAGTTGGTGTAGGCCGGGTCTTTTAGACCAGGCGCAGTGGCGGGGAAATGGCTACGCCGTCGGCCTGAAGTACAGCACCATCCCGGCGCCAATCGACACGAGCACGAAGCCGACGTACAGCATCGGGTTGATCGCCGACTTCGGCGGATGCAGCATGCTCGCGACGGCCACGTTGATGATCGGTGCGCCTCCGAAGACCAGCGGCATCACGTAGACCGGCAGCCCGCCCGTCCTGAACGCCCAGATGATGCAGACCGCGCCGATCGCCCCGAGGGCTCCCGCGACGGTCGCGGAGACGAAGCCGTTCGGGGCGAAGTTCGACAGTCCGCCCTCCATGCTCAAACCGGCGACGGGCACGATGATGCCGATCAGGAAATAGGCGATGCCGACGCAGAGCAGTGCCTTGAGCGGGTTGCCCAACTGGACCTGCCCTTGATGCAGCAGCGCCCCGTAGGCGCCCCAGGAGAGCACCGCCCCGACGACGAACACAATCCACATGCGGCTTTTCCTCGTCTGTATGGTGTGTGTCATGTGAAATATCTTGAGAACAGGGAGCAGTATATAGTGGAGAATCGCCGTGGCCGAACCGACGTCATCGACGCTCGACGATCCCACAGAAGTCGGCAGTTACTTCGTCGCCACCTACCCGCCGTTCTCCGCCTGGAACGCGGCGGCGGTCGCGCACGACGGCCTGCCGGCGCTGCACTCGCCCGCCGTGCCCGGGGTTCCGCTCGGTCTCTACCTGCACATTCCGTTTTGCCGGAAGCGGTGCCACTTCTGCTACTTCCGCGTCTACACCGACAAGAACGCACAGGAGGTCAACGAGTATCTCGACGTGCTCGCGCACGAGTGGGAGCTCTGTGCGCGTCTGCCGGCAATCGCGGGCCGGCCGCTCAATTTCGTCTACTTCGGCGGCGGCACGCCGTCATTCTTGTCCACCAAGCAGCTCGAAGGACTGGTGAGCCGGCTGTCGGCGCTCACGCCATGGACCGACGCCGAAGAAGTGACGTTCGAGTGTGAGCCGGGCACGCTGACCGAACCGAAGATCGCGGCGATTCGTGACATCGGCGTCACGCGCCTGAGTCTCGGTGTGGAGAACTTCAGCGACGACATCCTCGAGCTGAATGGCCGCGCGCACCGCTCGCCTGAGATCGTCCGCGCCTACGCGTACGCGAAGTCGCTCGGCTTTCCGCAGATCAACATCGATCTGATCGCCGGCATGCTCGGCGAGACCGAGGAGAACTGGCGCGACTGCGTCCGCAGGACGCTCGAGCTCGAGCCCGACAGCGTCACCATCTATCAGATGGAGCTGCCGTTCAACACGACGATCAGCGGCAACCTGTTGAAAGGCACCAATCGCTTCACGCAGCAGGTGGCGGATTGGCGCACGAAGCGCCGATGGGTGGGCGAGGCGTTCGCAGCGCTCGAAGCGGCCGGGTATCACATCCGCAGCGCGTACACGGCCGTGAAGGACAAGTCACGAACGAGGTTCGTCTACACCGATCGGTTGTGGCAAGGCGCCGACATGATCGGTCTCGGTGTCGCGTCGTTCGGCCATGTCAACGGCGTCCACATCCAGAACCTCGACACCTGGGAAACCTACGCCGCCGCGGTGCGCCGCGACGAGATCCCGCTGGCACGCGCGTACCGGCCCACCGACGACGAGCGGTTGATTCGCGAGTTCATCCTGCAGTTGAAGCTCGGATCGTTGCGGCCGGCCTATTTCCGCGACAAGTATCGTGTCGACGTGCTCGAGCGATTCCGCGAACCGCTCGAGTCGATTCGCGCCGACGGCTATCTCCGCGAGGCGAGTCCCGACGCCGTCTCGCTGACACGTGACGGGCTGCTTCGCGTCGATGCGCTGCTGCCGCGCTTCTTCCGGCCCGAACACACCGGCATTCGCTACACCTGATCGATGTCGTCCGGGTCCCCTCGCTCCGAGTACACCCTGCGGCGGCGCGTACACTTCTACGAGACCGATACCGCGGGGATCGTGCACTTCAGCAACTACTTCCGCTACATGGAAGAGGCCGAGCACGCGCTCTGGCGCGAGGTCGGACTGACGATCGCGAAACGATCGGGCGTCGGCTTTCCACGGATCGCGGCCTCGTTCGAATACCACCGGCCGCTCAGGGTCGAGGACGAATTCGACGTCCGGATCCGCATCGTGGCCATGAACGAAAAGACGATTCGGTACGAGTGTGTGCTGTTGAAGGGCGACGAGAAGATCGCCACGGGGTCACTGACGATCATTTGCGTCAGAGCGGTGGACGGTCAGGCGATGAAGTCGGTCCCGATCCCCCCGGAGATCGCCGATCGGTTCGAGATCGCGAGCGAATGATGAGCGCGTCGAGCGGTGAGGGGCGCCTCAGGACGGCCCTTGCGGGCGAGCGACTCGATCGCGACGCGCTCACGGCGGCGCAGGGGCGGCGGTTGGCACTGCTGATCTCGTCGATCTACCGCCGCAACGCGTTCTATACGCGGAAGCTCGATGCCGCCGCGGTCGACGTGCGGGACCTGCGGTTTCCGGACGATCTCGCGCGGCTTCCGTTGACCACGAAGGCCGAGCTGAACGCCGACCAGGAAGCGAACCCGCCGTGGGGAACCGCGCTCACCGAGCCGCTCGAGCGCTACACCCGCTATTGCCAGACATCGTCGACGACGGGACGCCCGCTGCGGTGGATCGACACCAACGAGAACTGGCAGTGGATGCTGGAATGCTGGAAGGCGGTGTACCGCGCCGCGCGCGTCGGACCCGGCGACCGCGTGTTCTTTCCGTTCTCGTTCGGGCCGTTCCTGGGGTTCTGGGCTGGGTTCGAAGCGGGACCGCAGATCGGTCTCCACTGCATTCCCGGCGGCGGCATGTCGAGCCAGATCCGGCTGGCCATCATCGACGCCATCGGCGCGACGGTGGTGTGCTGCACGCCGACCTACGCGCTTCGCCTCGCGGAGATCGCGGCGCACGAGCGTCCGCTGCGGCCGCTGTCGGAGAGCACCGTGCGTGTCCTCATCGTCGCGGGTGAGCCAGGCGGCAGCATTCCGGCGACGCGCGAGCGGATCGAGCGCAGCTGGGGCGCCCGGGTGATCGATCATCACGGGCTCACCGAGGTCGGGCCGGTCAGCTTCGAGTGCTGGGAAGCGCCGGGGTTCCTGCATGTCAACGAGGGCGAGTTCATCGCCGAAGTGCTCGACCCGGCGTCGAATGAACCGGTGCCGGACGGCGCGCATGGCGAGCTGGTGTTGACGAATCTGGGCCGCACCGCCAGCCCGATCATCCGGTACCGTACTGGAGATATCGTCGTGCGGCGGAGCGAGCTGTGCGTCTGCGGGCGAACATGGGCGCGGCTCGAGGGCGGTATCCTGAGCCGGGCTGATGACATGATCAACATCCGCGGGGTGAACGTATATCCAGTGGGGATCGAATCGGTGGTACTCCGGTTCGCCGAGGTCGTCGAGTTTCGATCGACCGTGTCGGCGTCCGGCGCGATGCGGTCGCTTCGGGTCGACATCGAGGTCGGACCGGGCGCGGGGGACGGCGCGGACGTCGCCTCGAAGATCGCGTATCGGTTGCGCGAGGCGATGGGCCTTACCGTCGGCGTCCACGTGGTGCCGGGCGGGACCTTGCCGCGATTCGAGATGAAAGCCAGCCGGTTCGTCGTCGAGTCAGAGTGACGTGATGAACGAGACCAGTCCAGACGTCGTGGTGATTGGAGGCGGGCCTGCGGGATCGACCGTCTCGACACTGCTCGTGCAGCAGGGCGTGCGCGTCGAGCTGTTCGAGCGCGAGGTGTTTCCCAGGTTTCATATCGGTGAATCGTTGATTCCCGAGACGTATTGGGTGCTGAAGCGGCTGAACATGCTGCCGAAGATGCAGCAGAGCCACTTCGTGAAGAAGTACAGCGTGCAGTTCGTCAACTCGGCGGGCAAGGAGTCGGCGCCGTTCTACTTCTGGGACAACAAACCTCACGAGTGCTCGCAGACGTGGCAGGTGGTGCGCAGCGAGTTCGACCAGATGATGTTGAACAACGCGCGCGAGCACGGCGTCACGGTGCACGAGGGCGTGCGCGTCCACGAGGTGTTGTTCGACGGCGATCGCGCGGTCGGCGTCAGGATCAAAAGCGCTGATGGCCCGCTGCGAGACGTGCACGCCAAAGTGATTGTCGACGCCAGCGGTCAGAACGGTCTGCTGATGAACCGTCTGAACCTGCGGGTGTGGGATCCGATCCTCAACAAAGGAGCGATCTGGACGTATTGGGAAGGGGCGCAGCGCGATATCGGGCGCGATGAGGGCGCGACGCTCGTCATCCAGACCGGCGCCAAGAACGGCTGGTTCTGGTACATCCCGCAGCACGACAACATGACCAGCGTCGGGGTGGTCGCGCCGTTCGACTACCTGTTCAAGGGACGCGGCCCCTACGCGCAGACCTATGACGAGGAAGTGGAGGCGTGTCCAGGCGTCAAGCGGCGCGTCGCCAACGCGAAGCGCGTCACCGGATACTTCGCGACCAAGGACTACTCGTATCGCTCCAAGCAGGTTTCCGGCCACGGCTGGGTGCTGGTGGGAGACGCGTTCGGCTTTCTCGATCCGCTGTATTCGTCCGGTGTACTCCTCGCGCTGAAGTCGGGGGAGCTTGCCGCCGACGCGATCGCGGAGGGCCTTCGCACCTGCGACGTCTCGCAGGCACAGCTCGGCAAGTGGGGACCGGTGTTCAACGAAGGCGTGGACCGGATGCGACGGCTCGTCTGCGAGTACTACGACGGGTTCAGCTTTGGCGGAATGGTCCGGCGCTATCCCGAACTGCGTAACACCTTGACGGATCTCTTGATCGGCGACCTGTTCCACGATCGCGTCGATAAAGTGTGGGGACCGCTGGAGTCGCTGTATGAGCCGGGGAAGGCGCCGATTCCGACGTGGCACGCCGGGCTGCCTGCGGATCAGATCCCGGAGAAGGCGAACGAGCTGACGCTGCCGGAGGGACGGCGGCCGTAGGTGTAATGCAGAATGCAGAATGCAAAATGCAGACAGTACGCGGCGGTAGAGTCCAGTAGTGTCTGCATTCTGAATTCTGCATTCTGAATTGCTCGCAGACTGAGAATGCTGCTGCACCTACTCGCCGCACTGGCGGCCGTCGTCTTGCTCGGGCGGGTGCTGGGCGCTCTCTTTCGCGGCATCGGCCAGCCAGCGGTCATCGGCGAGGTCGTCGCCGGCATCGTGCTGGGACCGTCGCTGCTCGGCCACTTCTGGCCCGACGTGTACACGTTCATTCTTCCGCCGTCGGTGGCGCCCTCGCTCGGTCTGCTGTCGCAACTTGGCGTCGTGCTCTACATGTTTCTGGTGGGCGTCGAGCTCGATACCGACGTCTTCCGTGGTCGGCTTCGGGCGACCGCGACGATCGCGCTGACGAGCATCGCCGTTCCGTTCGCGTTGGGTCTCTGGCTGGCCACCCACCTGTATGCGAGGTATGCGCCCGAGGGCGTCACGGCGATGCACTTCGCGCTGTTCGTCGGCGTCGCGATGTCGATCACCGCGTTCCCCGTGCTCGCGAGAATCCTCACCGATCGCGGCCTGTCGAAGACACCGATCGGACGCCTCGCCCTGACATGTGCTGCGATTGATGACGTCACCGCCTGGTGCCTGCTCGCGTTCGTGGTCGGCATCGTCCAGAGCGCGGAGGGCCAGGCTTGGTTGCCGACAGTGCTGACGGTCGTGTTCATCGGATTCATGTTCGCGGTGGTGCGACCGACCGTGCTGGGTCTGCTCGAGCGATGGCGCGATCGTCAAGGCGACCAGACGGTGATCGCCATCACGCTGGTCGCGGTGCTGCTGTCGGCGCTCGCGACCGAAGCGATCGGGGTCCACGCCATCTTCGGTGCATTTCTGCTCGGCGCGATCGTTCCGCACTCGAGTCGGCTGGCGCAGGTGCTGCAGGAGCGCATCGAGAGTCCGGTCACGATCCTGCTGCTGCCCGCTTTCTTCGCCTTCGCCGGCATGCGTACCCAGATCGGCCTGCTGTCGGACGTCAACGCGTGGCTCACGTGCGTCGTGATCGTGCTGGTGGCGACGGGCGGAAAGTTCGGCGGCGCGTTGCTCGCGGCCAGGCTCGTGGGCTACGGCTGGCGTTCCGCGACCGGCCTCGGCATCTTGATCAACACGCGGGGTCTGATGGAACTGATCGTGCTCAACGTCGGGCTCGACCTCGGCATCATCTCGCCGGCGCTGTTCACGATGATGGTCATCATGGCGCTGGTGACCACGATGGCGGCTGGGCCGTTGTTTGCGGCCGTACAGGGCTCAGAAGTCAGCGTTGACGTGTCGGGCTCGGGGCGCTCAGCCGCGCTACCTTAAGTGTTTCAGGATTGGATCACAAAGACAGGATCAACTGTTGCCTCTCGATCCAGACCGCGCAAGGTGCGGCCGGCCCACAGGGCGCGTCGCGGTTGTGCTTGTCAGGACGTGGTATTGTGGATCACCGTCGCACTTACGGTGAGCAGCGACGCTTAAACATAGGCTTGTAGCGACCACGCTCCTTGATTCCCGGGGGCACAACTGGTGAAGCGACAAGACGCTTCACCAAGACGGTCGCGGCCGGGAGGTGCATCAATGACAAATAGCACCGGAGGTAGTCGCTAGACTGCTTCCATTCGCTCGAGAAGAAGGGCCGCCGATACGATTCGGCGGCCCTTTTTCGTTTCAGGGGACGACGCGGAATGCCGTCAACGTGCGCTTTTGAGTGCCGGCCTCCATCGTCGTAATCTCGATCAGATAGTCACCCGGCGCCAGCGGCGCGAGCGTCGCCTGCGCGCTCAGCCATCGCGAGCCATCCGCGTCATCGACGGGGGAGACCGA
>DASRJR010000053.1:0-19708 GCA_035649395.1 Vicinamibacterales bacterium | reverse complement strand
GCGCGCAACGCCTCGCCACGAGTCGTCATGTCATCGTCATCGAGCTCGATCGCTCGATTGAGACAGCGCCAGGCATCGGTGAACAGCCCGCCGCGCTCGTAGAGACGACCGAGGCCCAGCGCCTCGCGCGCGGTTCGCGTGCCCGGCGCGCCCTCGTCCAGCAACTGCGCGGCACGCGCCGTGACGAGCGCCAGCGAGAGCAGATCCAGGCGATTGTGCTCGAGCACGGCCTCGATCGGACGGGCATCGCCCGTTCGCACGAAGTGAAAGTAACGGGCCGGAATCTCGAAGCCGGCGACGTCACCCTCGCGGACGTGTCCGCACAACACCTGCTCGAGCACACTGAGCCGACAGCTCGTGGCGGCGACCTCGCGTCGCGAGCCGACGACTGCACCCAACGCGGCGCCGTCACCGCCACGCCACAGCCGTCGGGCAGGATGCAGCATGTCGATGTGCGGCATGCCGGCAAACGGTGTTTCCATGCGATGCAGCGTGTAGCGCGTTTCGACGAGCGGCAAATCGAAGCTCTTGCCGTTGTAGGTGACGACCGCGCCGGCATGGCGCGCCACACCGACCAACGCCTGCAACAGTGCGCGTTCGGCGAGGTAGCTGGCCAGGAAGAACTGCCGCACCTTGAAGCGGCCACCCTCGAACCAGCCGCAGCCCACGAGGAAGGCATACGTTCCAGCGCCGCCGGCCAGCCCCGTCGTTTCGAGATCGACGAACAGCAGATTGGAACCACCCGCGCCGTCAGCCAGGAGCGACAGCCGCGGCCACACACCGGCCGATGGTGGCAGACCGTCGGCAACGGACATCCAGCCATGACGATGGCCCGGCGAATAGCTGCGATCGATGATCAGGAAACGCCCACCGTCCCCTTCAAACCAATCGCCCCCGAGGGCTTCGTCCGCACTGTCATAGGCCGCCTGAAGGCGGCCCCCACGATCGCCGCGTTCGTGACGATCGTCGTCCTCGTGGGGGCCGCCTTTAGGCGGCCCAAGTTGAATGACGCCGCGAAGACGATCCGCGAGCGACGTCATAGTGATGCCACCCGCGTGTCGGCCGACTCGATCTGTCGTGCGCCAATCAGTTCGAGTATGCGAAGCGCCGCGGTCTTCGCGAGCGGACCCGTGTTGCCGATTGGTCCCACGCACCCCGGGCAACCGTGCTGACACTCGCAGCCAGCGATCAGCTCGCGAGTGCGATCGCGCAGCTCGCGATCCATCGCGAACAGGGGTGCGCTGAAGCCGATTCCCCCGGGATAGTTGTCGTAGACGAAGATGCGCGGTTCATCCGAGAGCATGGCCGGATCGCCGCTGCGCGTGAGATCGGTCTGTTCGCCGTGCTCGCCGCTACCAATGGAGATGCCGATATCCTGCCGATCGCACATCAGAAGCAGCTGCGCCACCTGACGCATCGCATAGGACAGCCCGACGACACCGTCGCGGCGATCGTCGGCAGCGTAAGGCAGTGCCGCGATGACATCGCGCGGAACAGTAAGCCAGTACGCGGTGGTGTGCATCTCCTGTTCGGGCAAGTCCAGCTCACCCGACCCGACGTTCTCGTTCGTGTAGAACTTGATTTTCTTGAAGCCGACGACTCTGGACGAGACGTGGACTTCGCCATGAGATGCCGGGCCTGGAAGGCCCGGCCTACTCTGATCGGCTGCGGGCTGATTTCCTGTCTCGAAGGTCTCGAGCACCGTGACCTTCGTATAAGTGATGGCGTCCGTGTAGTAGTCGCAGTCGATCTGGCGCACGTAGGCTTTGCGTCCGTCGAAGTCGAGCCGCTCCACCTGGTAGAGTCCGCCCTCGAGCAGATAGATCGCCTTCTCGTGCAGCGTCGGCGGCCCGCTGGTGAAGCTCGTCTCACCAATCACATCTGCACCATTCGTCGTGTCGACGACGACGAAGTTGTCCGACGAGATCGATCGCAAGCTGACGGCATCGGCCGGGTACGACTCGTTCGTCCACTGCCAGACTCCTTCGCCATCCTCGCCGGCCGCTCGATGGACGAACCCGCCCTCTTGCAGGATGCCAAGGACTTCCTGGACATCGACCGCCGGCGCGGAAGCCCCCTGAGCGAGGCCTTCGCTCAGGCCGAGTCGAAGGGCGTACTGTTCAGACGTCGTAAACGGCAGCTCGAACGCCGCGCATTTCACGTGGTCGACCAGGATGTGGAGGTTGTCGGGGTTCACCAGGGCGTGTTCCGGCGAAGCATCGAAGAAGTACGACGGAGTGCGCACCACGAACTGATCGAGCGGGGCGCTGCTGGCGACGAGCACCGCGGCCGACCGACCGCTGCGTCGGCCGGCGCGGCCCGCCCGTTGCCATGTCGCCGCGATTGATCCGGGATATCCGGCCATCACGCAGGCATCGAGCGCACCGATGTCGATGCCGAGCTCGAGTGCGTTCGTCGAGACGACGGCACGAACCGTGCCTTCGCGAAGGCCGCGCTCGATCTCGCGGCGGCGCTGCGGCAGATATCCGCCACGATAGCCGCGGATCTCCTCGGTCGATCCCGGGGGGCTGCCGAAGTCGTCTTTCAGGTACGTCGTCAGGATTTCAGTCGCCAGCCGGCTTTGCGCGAAGACGATCGTCTGCAGCTTGCGCTTCACGAACTCCGCGGCGACGCGACGCGTTTCCGCCAGGTACGACCTGCGGATACCCAGTTGCTCGTTGACGACCGGTGGGTTCACGAACAGAAAGAACTTCTCGCCACGCGGTGCGCCGCTCTCCGACACGAGCTCGAACGGCTGCTCGACGAGCGCTTCGGCAAGCTCGCGCGGATTGGCGATCGTGGCCGACGAGCAGATGAACGTCGGCGTCGATCCGTAGTGCTGACAGATGCGGCGCAGACGACGCAAGACGTTCGTCAGGTGACTGCCAAAGACGCCCCGATACGCGTGCAGCTCGTCGATAACGATGAAGCGAAGGTTCTCGAACAGTTTCGCCCAACGCGGATGATGCGGCAGGATGCCGGAGTGCAACATGTCGGCGTTGCTGAGCACCACATGCGCGCGTCCACGAATGGCACGACGCGCGTCCTGCGGCGTGTCGCCGTCATAGGTGAACACGCCGATCTGGAGGTCGTTGCGCCGCGACAGTTGATCGGACAGCTGGTGCAACTCCGCGAGCTGGTCCTGCGCCAGCGCTTTTGTCGGAAACAGATAGAGCGCGCGCGTCGACGGATCGCGCAGCACCGTGCTCAGAACCGGCGCGTTGTAGCACAGCGTCTTGCCCGACGCTGTCGGCGTGGTGATGACGACGTGCCGGCCCGCGAGCGAGTGGCTGATGGCTGCCGCTTGATGCGTGTAGAGCTGGTCGATGCCGCGTTGACGGAGCACCTCGCGCACGCGTTCGTCGATCCCGTCGACGAACGGGGCATGTCGGGCATCGAGCGCGGGCAGACGACGCACCGCCGTGACCCACGCATCTGGCCGGTCGGGCCGCTCGGTGACTCCGCCGGTCAGCCGGTCAAGAACCCCTGAGAGCGCCTGATCCTTGGCCGGACCTGCCACGAGCGCGCCCGCGTCCATGGGTTCGCGACTCGAGGGCCCTGCCGGCAGCATGGACGGAGATCATAAGGCGAAAGCCAACCGGCTTCAACGGATTCCGCGCGCCTCCGGCCACACCTCGAGCTCAGCGATCGTCCACGGGAACTGCGGCTCACCTGGCGTTCCACGAAGTCGCAGGTAGCGCGCCGGCCGCGGCGGAAACGCCAGCACGACGCGCAACAGCGCCGCGTCGCGCATGCCGGCGATCATGACGTCGTGACGCACGCTGCCGCTTCGCGCCGGCAGCCAGGTCTGCCCGTCCTCGGACGTCTCGATTTCGACAGCCTTCGGATACAGCCAGAACTGCTTGCCTATGCTGTGCACGATCGCGCTGACGGTCGTCGTCGTACCCAGATCGACGATCAACGGCTGCCGCTCGTCGGTGAGCGCGCACTGCCACAACGTCTGCTCGTCGCCGTCCTTCATCGCGCCGAGATACGTCGTCGAACACTCGGACCGCAGCTCGCGGATGGGGATGCGCTGGCCGGCCACCTCGCTTGCCGTCAGCTCGAGCCGCGGCAGTCGGTACTGCGCCAATGATGTGTTCTGTGCGACGAGGCGCGCGCCCGGCTGTCGCTCCACCAGCGCCTGCAGGCGCGTGGCTTCGCTCTTCACGAGCACCCGCACTTCGCCGAGACGCTGAAACGGCGTGAACACGTCGCTCGATTCGTCTCGAGAGGCACCGATCAGCGCGAAGTAGTAGCTCGGCTGCCACCCGCTGTAGCCGTTGATCGTGTTCCATCCGCCCTGCACGGCTCTGAACACGGCTGCGATATCGAGGAACGACCCGTCCGCCGGAAGCTCCAGAACGGTGGCACGCCGCATGAGCTCTTCGCCAGGAATGGCGGATGATGCGGCAACCGCGGGGATGCTGCCGTTCCATCCGTCTCCGAGAACGCCCAGTGCAACAACCAGCGTGACGATCGCCGCCAGCCTCCTCGATCGTCCGCGAAGAAGATCCGCGACCGAGATGCCGGCGACGACGGACAGACAGAGCATCGTCATCAGCCAGAAACGCGCCGGCACTCGAAGTCCGGTCGTCCCCGGCAGCACGAGCAACCATTTGAACGGCCCCTCGTATCCAGACGGGACGCCCATGAACGTGATGGTCGGCCCGAGCGTCATCAGCCAGGTGATGACGGACGCGAGCAGATAGAAGCCGATCGTGGACGAGCGTCGCACGGTCGATCGGACGAAAGGCGACAGCAACAGCACACCGACGAGACACGCCGCGGCGATCAGTGCGGGCTTGCGCGCCGAGGAGGTCGATATTTTCAGGAAGGCCCAATCGATTCGCCACGGCCCGAGCAAGACCACCGACACCACGATCGCGGAATAGATCAGGCCGACGATGATCAGCAGGCGAACGAGCAGGGTGAGGACTCGCGATCGACCGGGGGCCGTCATCCCGCTGAATCGTCCGAGGCTGCGTGCGATGGCAACCGCCCACAGCCCGATGACGCACACACCCGGAAACAGCTCGCCTTCACTGCGGCACATCACGCGGAGCCATCCCCAGAGACTGAGATCCGCAGGAGCACACAGCACCGCGGATACGTCTGCACTGAACCCCTGGATCTCGGCAAGGCTCCGCTCGAAGCCGTGACGGGCGTGGACGACGACGTACTCGTAGAGGATCGGGACGAGTGGCACCGCCCCGACGAACGTCGCGGCCGCAATCCCGACCAACGCACGCCAGTCCCAACGGAGGACGACGAACCAGACGACCCACAGCGCGATGAGCACAGAGAAGAAGACCAGCGCGTAGCCGTTGGCCGCACCCTGGAGCATCCAGGTGGTGCCGTACAAGACCAACCATCGCCGGCGGCGCGTCTCGATGTACGCGTGCAGGCCAAGCAGCGCCAGCGGGGCCCAGAACGCCGCGAGCATCTGCACGTGCGGCAGCTGCGACACGCGATAGGGTGCGAACCCGAAGGCCAAGCCTGCGATGAACGCGCCGGCGACACTGCGAGTCAGTCGGAACACGAGGGCGTACATCGCGAGCGCACTGAGCGGATAGGTGAGCAGCGTGGCGAGGTTGGCGGTGACCAGCGTGTCGCGCGTGAACCAGTAGATGGGCGACGCCACGGCGCTGAGGCCGAGCAGGTGCTCGGAGAAGGCCATCGTGTCGCGGGTGGGATGAAAGATCGGAAACTGCCACCAGGCGTCCGAGAGCGGCCAATGCGTTGCGTTCCACTTGAGGATGGCCGCGGTCAGCAACGGATCGCCAGCATCGTGCGCCACCGTCGATCCCAGGTTGGCGAGCAGGTGTCGGCCGAGCACGACCGTCAACGCCGCATAGATCAGCGCGCAGACACCAGCGGCCAGCCGTGCCGGAATGGCGAAGACCTCATCGTGTCCGGCTTCCCCATCGGGTGAGAGCGGCGATGGGGGCGCGGCGGGGGCGCCCTGCGCGAATGCGTCCGCTTGGGCCATCGAGAGTACGTATGGTACCGTGCCCATGGCTATGATCGATGCAAAACACATCGACCGGCGGCACACGCAGACGCAGGAGCAATATGCCGCCAACGATCTCGAGACGATGCAGGCGGCGCGGCGCTACGGCGCGCACCTGTTCGAGCTGTTTCGCCCTTATATCGGCAAACGCGTACTCGAGGTCGGCTCGGGCATCGGCACGATGAGCCGGCCGCTCGCCGACGCCGCTGACCTGGTGATCGGCATCGAGCCGAACACCAACTGCGCGACGCGCGCCGAAGAGGCGATGCGCGGCCACTCACGGTTCTCGCTGCGCGTGTGCCACCTCGAAGAATGCGATCGCGCCGAGCTGCACAGCCATCGCTTCGACACCGTCGTCTGCGTCAACGTGCTCGAGCACATCGAAGACGATGCCGAGGCGCTGCGGACATTCAAGGATGTGCTCGTCCAAGGCGGACGCGCGCTGATCTTCGTGCCCGCGGTCCAGGCGGCATACGGTCCGCTCGATGCGGAGCTCGGCCACCATCGGCGCTACTCGAAGCCATCGTTGGCGAGAGCATTCGGTGAAGCGGGGCTGTCGCTCGAGGCCCTTCGCTACAGCAATCCGATCGGTCTCCTCGGCTGGATGTACAACTCGCACGTCCGCAAGTCGAGGATGCACAGCATCACGCAGGTGAAAATCTTCGACGCGCTCGTCGCGCCCTGGGCGCTTCCGATCGAGCAGGTGCTCACCCCGCCGATTGGTTTGTCGCTGATAGCGGTCGGCCGCAAGCCTTAGCTCGCTGCAAGCAACAGAGCTTATAGAGCAACGGTTCACACTGAGTAACAGAGCAACAGAGATCGGACAGAGCCACGCGCTGTGAACCGTGTCTCGTGCGGGTGGGCTCATGGATCGAGCGATACGCAAGATCACAAGCACGACACCGGACTCTCTGGCGCGTGTGATTTTGCGTATTGCTCGATCCGTCTCCCCCGTTTCCTTACAGGGAAAGTTGCTCCCGCACGCGCCCGAAGTCGATATCCCTCGGTAACCGCCAGCGCGTGAACGCGGGGAGGCGTTGCAACGGCAGCGCGAGGTGCTGCTGTGTATGCGCGACGTCTCCGCGCTGCGCGTAAACGGCAGCGACGTAGTACCGCGTGGCGGGATCGTCGGCGCCGGCAGCAATGCGGCGGTCGTGGGCGGCGACGGCGAGGTCGCCGAATCTGACCGCCTCGTCAGGCTCGCCTCGTGCGGCGTGCAGGGCGCTCAGTTTCTGCTGCAGCTCGATCAGCGTCCGCTCGCGAAGGGCGTGGTCGCTGGTCGACACGAATGCGAGCTCCCGCCGGTACTCGACGAGCGCGGCGTCGTAATCTCGCCGCAGGTAATGGACGTAGCCGAGGCGTGCGTGCGCACCGACGATCAGCAGCCCTTCTGTACCGGACATCGCGCGTTCCTGGAGCTCGATCGCCTCGCGCGCCGCCGTCTCGGCTTCATCCAGGTGTCCGCTCAACGCCTCGAGAAACGACAACTGCAGATGCGAGTAGCCCGCCTCGGGATTGAGCTCGATCGACCGGCGCAGCTCCGCGATCGCCTCGGGCACCTGCGCACGCCACATCCAGGAGGCGCGCGCCAGCGTCTGGTGCACGTCGGCGTCGTCGGGATCGAGCGCCTCCGCCTTCTTGAGCGCGTCGATCCCCTCGTCCACCTGGCCGGTATAAAGCAGCGAGCTGCCCAGCCAGACGTACGCTCCGACGAGACCGGGCTTCAGCGTAATCGCGCGTCGGAGGTGATCGATGGCCTTGTAGTGCAGATCGGAGAAGCCGAGGAACTGGCCCTTCAGGTTGTAAGCGCCGCCAAGTGCAGACCACGCCACGCCATAGCCGGGGTCGAGCGCGACTGCCCGTTCGAACAGCGCGATCGCGCGGTCGATCGCCTCTCGCCCGGCGGACCGCAGATTCAGCACTCCACGCGAGTAGGCCTCGAACGCCTCCACCGATTTCGTGTCGTCGTGTTCGATCGCCGCCGCCTCCTCGGGCCCGAGCTTGGCGTCGATGCTGCGGCTCAAGTCGAACACGATGCGATCCTGGAGCTCGAAGATCTCGTCGACTCGGCCGTCAATCTTCACGGTCCGCAGTAGTGACCCGGTCCACACCTCGGTCAGCTGCGCGGTGATGCGCAGGCGGTCGCCGAGCCGCTGATAGGCGCCCGACACGACCCACCAGGCGCTGAGCCGCTTGCCGATCTCGATCGTCAGTCGATCGTCTCGCGTGTCGACGCCGGCGTCGAACGTCTTGAGCAGCTCGAACACCTGTGCGCGCCCGATCACGTCGAGGTTACGGACGTTCCTGAGATCGGCCGTCAGCGTTTCGGCGATGCCGGTTCCGATCCAGTCGTCGGCCGGCTCGCGGGTCACGTTGGTGAACGTCAGCACCGCAAGGCTGCGCTGCCCGGACTCGGCCAGCGGCACGTAGACCCCGCTCGTGCTCACGCCCGCCTCGAGCTTTCGCGAGATCCGCCGCAGCTCGTCGTACAGCTCCCGCGCCGACTGATAGCGCCTGGACGGAATCTTCTGCAGCGCCCGACGAACGACCAGATCCAATTCCGACGAAATCTCACCGGAGCGATTCAACGATTCAGGCTCGTAATTGAGGATCCGGTCGAACACCTCCGGCAGCGTTCGACCGCGGAACGGCAGCTGCCCGGCGAGCATCTCGTAGAGCACCACGCCGAGCGCGAACAAGTCGGCACGGTAGTCGACCTCACCGCCCCGGAGCTGCTCCGGTGCCATGTAGGCCATCGTGCCGAGCAGCATGCCAGGGGCCGTGACCTGCAACTCGGCGGTCGCTCGCAGCGCCGCTTCGCTCGAACCAGGCGCGTCGATCTTGGCGAGGCCGAAGTCGAGCACTTTGACCAGACCGCGCCGCGTCTGAACGATGTTCGCGCTCTTGATGTCGCGATGAATGACGTTGTGGCCGTGGGCTTCTTCGAGCGCGCTCGCCACTTGTGCGGCGATGTCGACGGCCTCGGCCGCCGTCAGCGGCCCGCGCGCGATCCGCTCGGCGATGAGCTCGCCCTCGACGTACTCCATCGCGATGAACATCAGGTCGCCTTGCTCGACGAGGTCGTAGGTCACCGCGATGTTCGGCGACTGCAGCAGCGACGCCGCCCGCGCCTCTCTCATCAAACGCGCGCGACTCTCGCTGTCGAGCTGGCGATCGGGGCGCAGAAACTTCAGCGCCACCTGACGGCCGAGCCGCAGGTCTTCGGCGATGTAGACCTCGCCCATGCCTCCGGCGCCAAGCCGGCGGCCGATTCGATAGTGAAGGATCGTCGTGCCCGTGAGCGAAGACAGCGTGGCCACGCAATCCCATTCTATTGGAGAGACACGCCGCAGCTCGTCGTCCGATCGGACGATGATCAGGGCCGCCTAAAGGCGGCTCCCCGATCAGCAAGGCAGGCCGCCTGAAGGCGCCCCCTACTTGGCATACGCTAGTGCCCGATGAGCTCCACGTCGTCGCCGCGCGGGGACGTCAATCTTGCGCGGCGGATCGGGTTCTGGTCGGCCACCGGACTCGTCATCGGCATCACCATCGGCTCCGGGATCTTTCGCACGCCTGCCGTCGTCGCGTCCCGGGTACCCGACCCGACGATGATGATGCTCGTATGGGTGCTCGGCGGCGTGATCTCGTTGTGCGGCGCGCTCACGGTTGCGGAGCTGGCGGCGACATTTCCGCGCACCGGCGGATGGTACGTGTTCGTGCGCGAGGGATGGGGGCCGATGGCCGGATTTCTGTTCGGCTGGTCGCAGCTGGTGCTGATCCGCGCCTCGGCCATCGGCGCCATTGCCACGGTCTTCAGCGAATACCTGCTGCGCTCGTTCGGCTTCTCGCCACCCGCAGGCAGCAGCATCGTGAACTACGTCGCCGCCGTCTCGATCGTGGTGACCACCATCGTGAACGTGCGAGGAGTGCAGTTGGGTGCGGTCCTCTCGGACGTGTCGTCCATCGCCAAGTTCGGCGGGCTCACCCTGCTGGTGCTGATGTCGTTTGCGCTTGGAAGCTCCGAGGCACACGCCCCGACGAGTGCGCCGGCCGCGACGATCGACTGGAGACTGTTCGGACTCGCGCTCATCTCGGCGCTGTGGGCCTACGATGGCTTCGCCGATGTCGCCATGACCGCCGGTGAGGTGCGCGATCCGATCCGAACGTTGCCACGAGCCATCGTCGTCGGCACGGTAGCCGTCGTGTCGATCTATATCGCCGCGAATGTTGCCTATCTGTACGTGAACGGCACCGACGCCATGGCGAAGTCGACGCTGGTGGCTGCGGACACGATGCAGGCGCTCGTCGGCTCGATCGGCGTCGCCTTCATCTCGGTGGTCGTGATGCTGTCGACGTTCGGCACCTTGACCGGGATCATGCTGACCGCGCCCCGCATCTTCTTCGCGATGGCCGACGATGGGCTGTTCTTCAAGCAGCTGACGTACGTGCACCCGCGCTATCACACACCCGTGGTCGCCATCGTCCTCGCCGGGATCCTCGGCGTGGCGTTCGTGCTGACGCGAAGCTTCGAGCAGCTGGCCGATACGTTCGTGGTGTCGATCTGGCCGTTCTACGGTCTGGCCGTGGCCGGCTTGTATCGCGTACGGCGACGCGTGCCCGAGCACGCGCGGCCGTATCGCATGCCGGGCTATCCGGTGCTTCCCGCCATCTTCGTCGCCGGCGTCGCCTATCTGGTCGGCAGCGCGATCGTCAGCGATCCCGTCTGGACGTCGCTCACGTTCGGCATCGTGCTCGCTGGAATCCCCGTCTATTTCGCGGCATTCGCGCATCGACGACGCATCACGAGATAGTGTGTTGACAATTTGTGATTCGTGATTATCGATTAGTGATTCGTTGTTGATTGGTGATCGTTGATTGTTGATTGAAAGACGAGATACGGACTCGTTGCGAAGCGGACTCGAAACGCTCTCAATCACCAGTCGACAATCCATAATCAACAACGAATCACAAATCACTAATCGCAAATCTCAAATAGACTGCCCTCTCCAGGTGCTATGAACACTCCATCGTTTCGAACGAGGCTCCGATCGGGTGAGCGCCTCGTCGCTCCGCTCGTCACGCTCAACTCTCCTGTCGTGGCCGAGCTCCTGTCGGCCGTCGGCTTCGACTGGCTGTTCATCGACGCCGAGCACGCGCCGTTCGAGCCGTTTCACATGCAGGCGCTGCTGCAGGGCGCCGGCGCCACGCCGTGCGTGATCCGCCTGCCGGCCGGCGAGGAGGTCCCAATCAAGCAGGCGCTCGACATCGGCGCGGCGGGCATCATCGCCCCGCAGGTCAATTCCGTGGAACACGCCAGGCGCATCGTGCAGTCGGCGAAGTACGCGCCGCTGGGACAACGTGGTCTCGGCATCGCGCGGGCGCATGGATACGGTCTCAAGGTTCGCGAGTACATGCAGAGCGCCAACGAGGACACCGCGGTCATCGTGCAGGCCGAGCACCGCGACGCGGTCGATCGCATCCGCGAGATCGTTCGCGTCGAGGGCATCGATGGTGTGCTGATTGGACCGTACGATCTGTCGGCGAGCCTGGGCCGTCCCGGGGCGGTCGATCATCCCGACGTCGTCGACGCCATCGACCGCGTCAGAGCGGCGTGCGCTGACGCCCGGCTGCCCATCGGCATCTTCGGCCTGACGCCTGAGGCCGTGCAACCCTACATCGCCAGGGGCTTCACGATGATCGTCGTCGGGGTCGACACCGTGCTCATGGGACAGGCCGCCGGCGCGATGTTGAAGGCCGTACGGGGCGTGTAGAATCCTGACCGAGTCGCGTCGAATACGAGTGCAAGAAGCGAGGAAATCATGTCCAGCACACACGCACGCATGAACGAGCGTCGTACGTTTCTCTCGCGGTTCGCTGCGGGCGCCGCCGTCGTTGGAGGGCTGCTGCGAGGTGAGCCTGCCAGCGCGCAGGCCCGATCCGAGAAATTTCAGCCGGCGCGCCACACCAAGGACAACTGGCTCGATCAGCTTCCGGGCGGCCACCGGTTCATCATCGATTCGACGAGCGCGCTCGGCTTCGGCGGCGCGCTGCTCTTCGCGAACAACTTCTTCCTCGCCAATCAGAACGGCTACGGCCTCGGCAACGGCGACGCGGCCGTCGTGATCGTCGCCCGGCACCACTCGACGAGCTTCGCGTTCACCGATCCAATGTGGCGCAAGTACGGCGCCGCCATCAGCGAGGCCATCGGCGGATTCGAGGATCCCAAGATCAAGATGCCGCCGTCGTCGAATGTGTACATGTCGGCGACGCACCAAACGCTGCTGCCGAACTACGGCGTCACCATCGACGCGCTCGTCGCGCGCGGCGTGCACTTTGCCGTCTGTGAAATGGCGACGCGCCGGTTTGCCGGGGCGATCGCGACCGCGACGAAGGGAGACACCGAGGCGATCTTCAAGGAGCTCTCGTCCAACCTGATTCGCAACTCGCACCTCGTCACTGCGGGCATCGTCGCCGTCAACCGCGCCCAGGAGCGCGGATACACGTTCGCCACGGCGATGTGACCGGGGCGCGGGCGCCGCTCGCGTTGCACGAGACCGCTCTGCTGGGTGATGATCGGTGGTTGCGGAAGCAGAAATTCGTTTCTCATACCGAAAACGCCGTACAGGGCGGGAGGAAGTCAGGAATGAGCCAGAAGAGCCTCGAGGACGTTTTACACGCGGCGGGCGATCCGGTCAGACTGCTGCGCAATCTGCAGACCGGGCCCAACGCCTATCCTGGGGTGCCTCCTGAATTCACCAATTGGCGAGACGAGACGCAGGCGTGGCAGAAGACCTGCGTGCTGTTCAACCAGTCCTACCACATGGCTGACTTGGCCGTGGAAGGACCCGACGCGCTGAAACTCCTCACTCGACTCGGCGTCAACAGCTTCGCCGGCTTCGTCGTCGACAAAGCCAAGCAATTCGTTCCCTGCAGCTACGATGGCTATGTCATCGGCGACGTCATCCTGTTCGCGCTCGGCGCCAATCAGTTCAACCTGGTCGGCCGCATTCCCGCGCTCAATTGGATCCGGTTTCATGCGGCCACCGGCGGCTACGACGTCAAGGTGGAGCTCGACGAACGCTCGGCGGCACGTCCAGATCCCTTCAACCGCAAGTCGTACCGCTTCCAGCTCCAGGGCCCCAACGCGATGAAGGTGATGGAGAAGGTGCTGGGTGGACCTCCTCCCGAGCTGAAGTTCTTCAACATGGGGCGCGTCACCATCGCCGGGAAGTCGGTGCGCGTACTGAGGCACGGCATGGCGGGACAGCCCGGCTTCGAAATGTTCGGACCGTACGCGGACGGCGAAGCCGTGCGGGAGGCGATCTTCAAGGCCGGCGAGGAATTCGGCCTGCGACTGGTGGGCGGCCGCGCGTACTCGGCCAACACGCTCGAATCAGGGTGGATCCCCTCGCCGCTACCCGCGGTCTACACCGGCGCGGAGATGAAGCCGTATCGACAGTGGCTCCCCGCCGATTGCTACGAGTCGAAAGCGTCGATCGGCGGCAGCTTCAATTCGCCCAACATCGAAGACTACTACCTGACGCCGTGGGACCTGGGCTACGGCCCGCACGTGAAGTTCGACCACGATTTCATCGGGCGCGAGGCGCTCGAGAAGCTGGCGAAGGGTCCGCATCGAAAGAAGGTCACGCTCGCGCTCGAGACCGACGACGTGATGCGGGCCATCGGCAGCCAGTACCAGAAGAATCATCGAGCGAAGTTCATCGAGTTCCCCTCGGCCGTCTATTCCATGCACCCGTACGACAAGGTGACGAAGAACGGCAAGACGATTGGCATCTCGACGTGGGTGGGCTACAGCGCGAACGAAGGGCGGATGCTGACGCTGGCCATCCTCGACGCCGAACACGCGGTGATCGGCAGCGAAGTGACCTTCGTGTGGGGGGAGGAAAACGGCGGGACGGCCAAGCTGGCGGTCGAGCGCCATGAACAGATGGAGATGCGTGCCATCGTCAGTCCCGTTCCGTACAGCGAAGTGGCGCGCTCGGAGTACGCCGCAGGAGGCTGGCGCACTGCGACACGTTAATAGAAATCAGGAGTCAGGAATCAGGAGTCAGCCCTGGGCAAGGCACTAGGAGTCAGTCACGAGGTTACAGGCTGCGCGGACTGATTCCTCCGAGCTCACACCTTACGACTGGCCCAAGCCTGACTCCTGATTCCTGATTCCTGATTCCTGATTCCTCTGTATTCAGAGCTGCCGCTTCTCGAACGATCGTACTGCGACGACGAGCATCACCAGCGTGAACCCGCCGGCCCACCAGACCATCAGCGGCGTCGGCACCGAAGCAGACGTGAACACCACCGCGCCGAGGTCTCGGACGAACGCCGGCTGCAGATTGTAAGACGCCAGCCGCCAGAGTGAATCGGCGGGGCTGATCAGACTGACGACGACGCCCAGGGTGCGGGCGGATTGGATGCCGCCCAGGGCACCGATTTGCTCGACCCAGCCGCCCACGAACGCGATCCCGTAAAAGCCGAGCGAGGCGATCCCGTTCGTGACCGTGCTGAACCGCGTGCCGCCGGCGATGGACACCGTCATCAGCAGCGTGACCTCCAGCAGCATCAGCGAGATCGCCCCAACGACGCTCGGCGGCACGAACCCTGTTATCGATCGGCTCACCAGCAGCACACCCCCGCTGAGCGTCATCAGATACATCGCGACGACGATCCAGTGTCCCAGCCACTTGCCGAGCACGACGTCGGCGCGCCGGACGGGCTTCGACGCCAGCGTCTGCATCACACCGGAATCGATCTCGCCAGAGACCGCATCGACCGGAAGCAGGACCGCGAACAGCACCGAGAGGAAGTTGGCCGCATACAGCCCGGCCAGCGTGAACATCACGAGCAGCCCCTGCCGTTCGACGAAGGAGATCTGGCGACGCAGCAGCTCGCGCCACGCCAGGAATACGCCGGTCGCGAACACGACGAGAAATGCGACGCCGCAGAGGATCGCGGCAAACAGAATGCGCTTGCGTCGCGCTTCGAACAACGTGAGACGTGCGAACGTGAAAATGGCCATCATCGCGCTACCCGGGGCGCTGGTCGTCGCCCATGATGTCGAGGAACCACTCCTCGAGCGTGCGGCGACGGCCGTGCAGCGCGTAGACGTTGAGGTGGCGCGCCACGAGCCAGCGCGCGATCGCCGGCACCGCATCCTCGCTCGCCGCGCGCAGTCGGACGACGTCGGCACTCACCTGCGTGACATCGGTGCCGAATTGCGCCAGGCCAGTCAGCGTGGCCGCGTCGAGCGGCGCCACGCGCAGCTCGACGTCGACACACTGCGACTCCTCCCTCAATGCCATCGCGTGCACGACACGGCCCTGCTTCACGAACGCCACTCGATCGCACGTTGCCTCCACTTCGCCGAGCAGGTGCGAGTTGAGGAACACGGTCGTCCCGCGATCGCGCAGCTCGGCGATCATGTCGCGCACGAGCAGGCGGCCGAGCGGATCGAGCCCTGACGTCGGCTCGTCGAGGAACACGAGCTCCGGGTCGTTGATCAGCGCCTGCGCCAGTCCGATGCGTTGCAGCATGCCCTTGCTGTAGCCGCGCAGCCGCCGATCGGCCGCCTCGATCAAATCCACCCGCGCGAGCAGCGTATCGATGCGCGCTTCGAGCGGCAGGCCGGCCAACCGATGGAGCCGGCCATGAAACCGCAGGAGCTCACGTCCGGTCAGCGAATCGTGAAAGCGGAAGTGCTCCGGCAGAAATCCGATTCTCGCCCGAGTGGCGCGATCGCCCAGCGGCTTGCCGAGGACAAGGCCACGGCCGCCGGTGGGCGTGACCAGCGCCAGCAGCATCTTGATCGACGTCGTCTTGCCGGCGCCGTTGGGTCCGAGGAAACCAAAGATCTCCCCTCGACCGACCGAGAGCGAGAGGTCTTCGACCGCGAGCGTCCGCCCGAACATCTTGTGCAGCCCGTCGGTTTCGATGACGTCGGGGCCGCCGTCAACGTAGGGGCCGCCTTCAGGCGGCCCGACTCTCTCGCTCACCGGACGGAGTTTGCCATGAGCAGCAGATCTTCAGCGCGCTGGGTGCTTTCGAGAGCGAACACCCGACCTTCGGCGGCCCACAACAGCGCATTGACCCGGGTCCGCGGCTCCGCCGTGGGATTCGGCACCCAGCGCTCGAGCGCGATGCCGCCATGACCGCTGATATCGACCTGCTTGAACGCGCTGATCGTCGGCGGTACCGGCAACAGCAGCGTCGTCTGCCAGGTGATCGCCTGCGCGAAGCGGTTGGCGTCAACGGGCGAGAGTCCGAGGATGCGCAGACCGATCTCGCCGAGCGACGCGAGATCGACGCTCGACGGCATCGAGATCTGCGGCGTGCGCGCTTGATAGAAACGGGTGACGCGTGGCCCTTGCTCGTACTTCACTGTCACGATCGGCGGCACGCGGACGGTCGAAACCTGACCGTCGAAACCCGACGGGATGCTCAGGTCGGTGATCCCGAGGGTATCCATGACCTGCTGCAAGCGGTCCGCATCGGCCGTGATCTGGGCGACGTACTCACCCGTCACGGTGATCTCCTTGATGGTCATCTCGCGCGGAACATCGCGCGGCAGCTCGACCTCCATGCGCGCGAGCGAACCGGCCTGCTCCGGTGAAGGCACGACCGTCGGTGCGCCGGGATCCTGCACCACCTGAATGCGGTCGCCGATGAGATGCGGCGGATCGAGCCGGCGATCCTTCAGCATCGCCAGGCGCGATTCATCCACCGGCACGGCGACGATGTTGACGACACGAAAGAGCGCCAGAAACGACTGGGCCGAGGCGCGCACCGCCGGCACAGTGAAGAGGCCGGCGACGAGCGCAACCAGTGCCGCGGCTGCGGCCAGGCGAGCGACCGCCATGCCGGTCGGCCACGATCGATGCGCGTCGGTGACGTGAGACTCGTGGCGCCGCAGCTCCGCTCGCAATCGCGCGGCGAACTCCGGCGACGGGTCACGCCGAAGGCTGAACAGCTGTTCGTCCCTCATAAGACGTTCCTAGCCCTCACCACCGCGCCCTCAGTGTCTGAACGGCGCGATAGAGAATCGTGCCGACGTTCGATTCACTCAACCCGCTGGCCCGTGCAATGGCGCGGTTTGTCAAGCCGGCGCCGTACTTGAGCGCGATCAACTCGCGATCGCGACTGGTGAGCTGCTCGAGCAGCTCCGACAGCCGCTCGGCATCGGACGCCCGCGTCGCTTGGTCCTCGGGCGTGCCAGCCGCGGCGACCGTGACGGCTTCGTCGAGCGGCACCCACGGCCGCCGCGCCCGCAGATGATCCGTGCCGACGTTGCGCGCGATGCTCATGATCCACGTGCTGAACGACGCGACGTCGCGGCGATAGCGATGGCGCGCACGCCACGCCTTTTCAAATGTGCGCGCGGTCAGATCCTCGATGTCGGCGGTGTTTCCGAACCGGTATCGGAAGAAGTTGTAGACGCGCGGCAGCTGCTCGGCATACACCGCCTCCCAATCCGGCTCGGCCGCCGAAATCCATTGCGCCAACCGCCCTGGCATCGTCTGATCGACGGCCATCTGTCTGCTATATACGTCGGCCCGAAACGGCTGTCACGTGTCGAGCAACGAGGTTGTTCGAGCGATCGTTTGTGGCCGAACTCTTTCCCGTACACTGACGTCTACTGCCGCATGACGGGCCTCCTTGATGATCTGCGTCAAATCAGTCGTTTTCTGAGAGCCAATTCGGGGCTGGTGGCGATCAGCGTCCTATCGCTCGGCCTCGGGCTCGGCGTCAACCTGACGCTGTTCACGGCTATTCAGGGCGTGTTTTTCTACGAGCCGACCGTTGCCGCGGCGTCGCGAGTGGTGTCGGTGCAGCCCGGCAACAGCAACCAGTGGTCGTATCTGAACTACCGGGACTTACGCGACAGCGCGATCTTCGAGTCGGTCGCGGGATATCGGCGCGTCCCGCTCACGCTGCGCATCGGGAACACCGTTGAACCGCTGAGCGGCATCGCCGTGACGGCGAACTTCTTCGACTTTCTCGGCGTGCCGATGGCGGCCGGGCGGGCGTTCACCGAAGCCGAAGCGATGCCGGAACGCGAGCCGCGCGCCGCGGTACTCAGTGACGCGTTCTGGAGCCGCCGGTTCGGACGCGATCCCGCTGTGATCGGACGGGACGTCACGATCAACGGTGACTCGTTCGTCATCTCTGGCGTCCTGCCGGTGGTTCGTCCCGTCACGATGCTTCAGGACCCCGACGTCTATGTGGCGATCAGCCGTCTGGTGCTCCCGACCGTGAACGATCGGAACAACGGGAATGCCCTCGCCGTGTTGGGACGGCTCCGTGCTGGAGTGGCGCGGGCGCAAGCCCTGACGGCCGTCAATGCACTCGACGTGCGCCTCGAACAGGAATACCTGGCAGTCAACGAGGGGATAGGACGCCCGGGCAAAGTGCTTCCGCTGCGAGGCGGCGAGCTGGCGGGCTCGCCCGAGCAGCTCATCGTGCCGGCCGTACTGCTCGCGCTATTCGGTCTGGTGCTCCTGAGCGCGTGCGCGAACGTCGCCGGGTTGCTCCTCGCGCGCGCTGCGACGCGGCAGCGCGAGATCGCCGTCCGCGTGTCGCTAGGCGCGCGCCGTGCACATATCGCACGGTTGCTGCTTGCCGAAAGCTTCAGCCTTGCGGTGCTCGGCACGCTCGCCGGCGCGCTCTTCTCGGGGTGGCTCTTTCGCCTCCTCAACACGATCTCGATCCCCGACGCCGGGCGCATCACGCTCGGGCTCGGGCCTTCGCCTTCACTTGGTGTCTATGCCGTTGCGCTGCTCGGCGCTACCGGATTGCTGTGTGGAATCGCGCCGGCGCTGCGAGCGACCAGGCGCAACATCACCGCGATCATGTACGGCGGTGACAGTCTGACGTCGACGGGACGGCTGCGTCTGCGCCATGCGTTCGTGGTCGGTCAGGTTACGGCGTGCCTGATCCTGCTGATGCTGTCGTCGTTGATGCTCCGGAGCCTGATGCACGTCTCGACGATGGATCCGGGATTCGACGTGGAGCGCGGACTGGTGGCGAGCGTGAGCATCGATCCGCTTCGATCCGCGGCGGACGGTGGTCTCTCGCTCGCAGAGCGACTGGTGGAGCGCGTGCAAACGATGGGCGGTGTCGAGTCGGTCAGCTTCGCCAACATGCTACCGCTTGGTACGGACAGGAGCGCGAGCCGTCTGCAGATCATCGGCACGCCACGGGATCAGTTTGGACCACGCGCGTACATCAACAGCGTCTCGCCCCGGTATTTCGCAACGCTCGGCATCCCGTTCACTGCCGGGCGCGACTTCTCTGCCACGGAGCGACAAGGGAGTCCTCCGGTCGCCATCGTCACCGAGTCGTTTCAGCGCGCGTACTTTCAAGGCGGATCGGCCATCGGGAGACAAGTTCGCCGCGTCGAGACCGAACCCTACTTCGAGATCGTCGGAGTCGTGCGCGACCACATGCTTGGTTCGTATGGCGATGCGAGCACGCCGATCTTCTATACGTCGTACCTGCAACAGCCTCGCGTGTCGACGCAGGTCCGCCCGATCGTGATGAACGTCCGGACGAGCAGACCCTCGGCCGCGTTGGTCGCCGAAGTGAGAACTGCGATCACCGGCGTCGATCCCACGGTGATCGCCGACGTTCGAACGTTCCGCGACGCCACCAGCTCAGACCCAGCCATGCGGCGCTTCGGCGGCG
>DASRJR010000052.1:0-8080 GCA_035649395.1 Vicinamibacterales bacterium | reverse complement strand
TCTTGTGATGTCGCGACTGGGCCGAGGCTGGAGTCGCAGAAAGTCCGGGGGCAAGGGCTACAGCTAACGCCGCAGCCAATAGGCGAGGGAGGGGGGTTATCGACATATCGAGGCTCGACGTAAGGGCAAAAGGTCTGCCGTAAGGTCATCCGCACTCGACATTCCGTTGCAAACGGCTGAGACCGGCGCACTTATCGCGTGCGATTCGTTCGAAATGGCTTAGGTTTTCCGAGGAAAAGTGTGCAGAACCTGCACACGGTTTCAGGTGCCAGATCTGCGTAAATTGCTGCTGTGAAGGAACAAGCACCTGAAGTGCGCAGTGTTCCAAATTGAAGCTGTTGCTAACAGTCTTGAGATCGCTCGAGACGCTCGCGGAGACGTCGGTGAAAATTAATTTGCGTCTCGACCGCGAGGCCCGCGCGCTTCGGGCTCGAGGCCGTACTCGACGATCTTCCGATAGAGCGTACCGCGACTGATGGCAAGGAGTCGCGCCGCTTCTTTCTTGTTCCACGATGCCGCATCGAGCACACGGAGGATGTGTGCGCGTTCGGCTTCGGCGAGTGTCGGCACTCGTGGTGACGCTTCGGCCGCCGGTGCGGCGACTGGATGCAGGAACTCGATGTCGGTGTCGCGGATGACGCGGCCAGGTGCAGAGAGCGCCGCGCGTGACACCGTGCTTTCCAACTCGCGGATGTTGCCCGGCCAGGGGTATGCGTTCAGACGCGCGATCGATTCGGGTGAAAACGCCTTGGCGTCGAGCGGCAGTCCGTTCGCCGCGCAATATCTCGCGACAAAACGATTGGCGAGGACGGCGATGTCGGCGGGCCGTTCGCGGAGCGATGGCAGGCGGATCGAAAACGCATTCACCCGGTAATACAGGTCCTCGCGAAAGCGGCTGTCGCGAACGAATTGGTCGAGCGGCCGATTGGTCGCCGAGATCAGGCGGAAGTCGACTTGCACGGGTCGCTGGCCTCCGAGACGCTCGAATCGTCGATCCTCGAGCACGCGCAGCAGCTTGGCCTGTGCGACGAGGGACAGGTCGCCGATTTCATCCAGAAACAGCGTGCCTCGATCCGCCAGCTCCACGCGTCCCGGCTTCCGGTCGTGGGCGCCGGTGAACGCCCCCTTTTCGTAACCGAAAATCTCCGACTCGAACAGCGTATCGGGAAGCGCGGCGCAGTTTACCGCCTGGAAGTTCTCGCGGCCGCGGCGGCTGAGCTCGTGAATCATGCGAGCGACGACCTCCTTGCCCGACCCGGTGGGACCCAGGATGAGCACGGAGATGTCGGACTTGGCGGCAGTCCGGATCCACTCGAAGACGATCAGCATCTTTTCGTCGCGGCCGATCATTTCGCGGAAGCGCTGCACCGAGGGTGCCTGGTCTTCAGTGCTGATGTCGGCGCGCCGCTCGAGGAAGGTGTCCAGCAGGCGATTGAGCGTGTCGTTCTCGGGGCGGATGGCGCCGTAATTGGCTGGCGGGCCCGGTTGTCGCCGCACGATGCCGGCCTCGACCAGCTCGTTGAGGCAGTTCTCGACGTCGAGGCGCAGCCGTCCGAACGTCGCCATCAGCGATTCGACCTCGAACGACTCCTCGGGGCGGGCGCTCAGGAAGCGAAGGAGACCGGCGCGCAGCGGCGACTGCACGAGGGTCCGGAAACGCCCCTCGAGATCGGCCGTCGTATCGGGTCTCACGCTCGTGGCGCGGCTGGCAGCAAAGCTCATTTGATTAGGCACCGCTGGTCTTACCCCAGGTGTTCGACCGCAGTTATCGGCATATGTCCCATAGCGCGACAGCGTGAGGGACCAGTCCCCTTCGCGTTTTGTGCAACATCTTTGGGTTAAGCTAAACCGCTCATGCCCCATCGCCCATCGACAGGCTCAGGGCCGCTCGAGCGGGAAGCGGAGGACCGTGCGCCAGGCACCCCTGGAGCACCGAAAACGAACCACCTCAGCGGAAAGCCGATCCGGTACTACCGACCACGCGGCAGCGCGGACATCAAGCACTTGATTGACGAGGGATTTCAGGCATTCAATGCCGCCAGACTCGGAGAGGCCTGTCGCATCTTCTCTGAGAAGATGTTGCTCCCCGAGCACGACACTACAATCGGGCTCACGATCGCCGGAGCCCTGACGCCGGCGGGTCTCGGCGGCTGCTTCGTCGAGTTGATGGAGCGAGGCCTCGTTGACTTCGTCATCAGCACGGGTGCAAACCTCTACCACGACCTGCACTACGCGTTGAACTTCACGCTGCACCGCGGGTCGCCCTTCGTCGACGACGTGCAACTGCACGAAGACGGCGTGATTCGCATCTACGACGTCCTGTTCCCGGCCTCGGTGCTGCTCGAGACAGACGCGTATATCCGTGATTTCCTCGTGCGATCGGGTTTGGATGGTCCGGTCTCAACGGCCGAGCTGCATTACGCCCTCGGGCTGGATCTCATGGCGCGGCAGACCGGGTGTGAAAAGCATTCCGTCGTCGCGGCCGCCGCAGCCAACGGGGTGCCGATCTACACCTCCTCGCCGGGCGACAGCTCGATCGGTATGAACATCGCCTATCACGAGCTCATGAACGGTAGCCGCTTGATGATCGACCCCAACAAGGACGTAAACGAGGTGTGCGCGTTCATCCTGGCGGGTCGCAAGAACGGCTGCGTGATCCTGGGCGGAGGGTCGCCGAAGAACTTCTATCTGCAGGGGCAGCCCACGTTGTGGGAGGTGTATGGCATTCCCAAGGGCGGCAACGACTACTTCATTCAGTTCACGACCGATCAGGTCGTGTGGGGCGGGCTCTCCGGCGCGACACCCTCGGAAGCGGTCAGCTGGGGCAAAGTGAACCCAGGCGTCCTCCCGGATACCGTGGTCACCTATGCCGATTCCACCATCGTGTTTCCGCTGTTCTGCGAATATGTCGTAGGCGCACCGCATGGCCGCCGCGCGCGGAAGGAGCTCGTACACAAGCGCGATGAGCTCGTCGCGGCGCTCAAGAAGGACGCGAAACAAGTCAGGACGTGAATGGGTACGCTCGCCTCGGAGCTCGGCGGGCACGCGGGGCAGATTGCCGGGCAGCCGCGCGTCTACATCGACGCGAACGTGCCGGCCGGGCTCGTCGGATTCATGCGGCGATCGCTCTCGTGGGACGTGTTGTTCGTGCTCGAGCACGATGACCTCAGACGGGCGCGCGACGATGAGCACTATCGACTCGCGCGCCAACTCAGGCGCACGTTGATCACCCTCGATCGCGATTACCTCGACGATCGACTGTTTCCACCCTCCGAGAGCGGCGGCGTGCTGGTGCTGACGGCACCCACCGAGAACGGGTTGCTGGCGCTCCTGAAGCGCCTCGACAAAGAGATGCTGCGCCCGGCGGCCGGAGCAGAGGGCGACACGATAGTCGACGAGACGCTTCCCCTCGCGGGACGAAAGCTGCATCTTCACGTCGACTGGGACGGCCGATGATCGCCATCACTGGCGGCGATCTGGTTCTGCCGGACCGCCTCGTGACCGAAGGCTCGCTGCTGCTCGAACGTACGCGCATCAGCGCGATCGAAACGCGGCGCATCGATGCCTCCGGCGCCGAAATGATCGACGCGACGGGCTGTTACGTGGTGCCCGGCTTCATCGACGTACATGTGCACGGTGTCGAGGGGTGCGACACACTCGACGGCGACGGCTCCGTCGGTCGAATCGCCTCGCGGCTCGTGCGCTATGGTGTGACCGCATTTTGCCCGACCACCGTTGCCTGTGCACCGGAAGTGTTGCGCGCGTTCCTGAAACAGGTCGCCCGGGCGCGAGTGGCACCGGACGGGCTCGTGGCGCGCGTGCTTCCGTCGCATCTCGAGAGCAACTTCATCAATCCCGACTATCGCGGGGCGCAGCCGATATCGTGTTTGCGTACAGCCAGCGGTCCGCAAGAGGGGGATTACTCCGGCCGCGACATCCTGAACGTGATCGAAGACGGCCGCGCCGACGTCGGCATCGTCACGCTGGCACCCGAGCTGCCCGGCGGCATCGATCTCGTCCGGAGCCTCGTCGCGGCCGGGCATCGCGTCTCACTCGGCCACTCGGGCGCTGATTTCGAGACGGCGATCGCGGCGATCGAAGCCGGCGCGCGACACGCGACACACCTGTTCAATCGCATGGCTCCCATGACCCACCGCGCTCCAGGCCTCGCGGGCGCGGTGCTCGAGCGCGACGATGTGGCAGCCGAACTGATCTGCGATGGGCTGCACGTACACCCGGCGGTCAGCCGCATCGCAATCGCGGCGAAACGGCCCGCCCGAATCATGGCGATCACCGATGCGACGGCAGGCGCGGGTCTGCCCGTAGGCTCGTCGGCACGCCTCGGCGGGCGTCCGATTCAGGTTCGTTCCGGCGCGGCGTTCCTCGAGGACGGGACGCTGGCGGGCAGCACGCTGACGATGAACCTTGCGTTCAAGGCGATCATGGACCAGTTCGGCGGATCGCCGGTCGACGCCACGTTGATGTGCTCCACGACGCCGGCTCGCGAACTGGGCCTGGGCGGTTTCGGCGTGCTGGCAGAAGGGGCCGTCGCCGACATCGTCGTGCTGGACCGCGATTGCCAGGTCGTCCGCACGTTTATCGGCGGCGATCAGGTGTGGGCGAACTCAGGGGCCGGGGCAGCACGTCTAAGCCACATGTAGAGGCGGGTCAGCACCTTGACGTATCGAGGATCAGCATGCGCCATCACACTTTGTGCACCGTCGTCGCCGTCGCCGCCATCGGAGCCGCCTGCAGCATCGATGTTCGCGGCGACGATACGGTCATCCGCGAAGAAAAGCGATTCACCGTCAGCGGCCAGCCCGAATTGCAGCTGCGGACATTCGACGGGTCGATCCGGCTGAAATCCTGGGATCGCAACGAGATCCTGGTCGAGATCGAACGGCGGGGACCCGACGCCGAGACCGCCCGGCGGCTGACTGTCGACACCTCGCAGCAGGGCAACCGGGTCGTCGTCGAGGTGCCCGAGCCGCGCGAAGGCCGAGACCGGATTCATTTCGGGTCATGGCAATCGCCCTCGGTCAGCCTCGTTGTCACGGCACCGCGGCGGATGACGCTCGATGCGCGAACCGGGGACGGCTCGATTGCCGCGGACGATCTGGCTGGGAGCATCGTGCTCAACACCGGCGACGGCAGCATACGCGTGCGGCGGGTCGAGGGCGGGCTGCGGGCGCACACGGGCGATGGCTCGATCTCGATCAGCGATGTCAACGGTCAGCTCGAGGCGGAATCTGGCGACGGGTCGATCGATGTCGGCGGCCGCCTCGAGGCGGTCAATGTCCGCAGCGGCGACGGCTCGGTGCGCGTCGACGCCGATCAGGGCAGCGTCGTCAAGAGCGATTGGAACATCACCACTGGCGACGGATCGATTTCAGTGCACCTGCCTGGGAACATCGACGCCGAGCTCGACGCCCATTCCAACGACGGCCGCGTGCGCGCCGACGATTTCAACGGCCTGACGAGGAGCGATCGCGACGACGACAGCGGGTCGGTGCGCGGCCGGCTCGGGAGAGGCGGCCGTTCCCTCCGCGTGCGGAGCGGGGACGGATCGATCACGATTAGCCGACGTTAGTCAATCTTGAGCGCGGCTCACCGCGCAGGCCGCGCCGCGTATTCGGTCGGGTCCGCCACGCCGGCCTCGTGAAACGCGTCGCGCCGCTCGCGGCACTTGCTGCATTGGCCGCAGTGAAGTCCACCGCGCGGGTTCATGCACGACAACGTCAGCTCGAGCGGGACGCCAAGCGTCACGCCGAGCTGAATGACCTCACTCTTCCCCTTGGTCGCGAACGGCGCATCGACCGTGATGTCGTACGCCAGACCGAGCGAAAGCGCACGCGCCATTGTCGTGAAGAATTCGGGTGTCGCGTCGGGAAAGGGATTTCCCGCGAGTGGGCCGAGCGCGATGCGCGGGATCGTCCGTGACGCGCAATAGATCGCAGCCTTGCTCACGAGAATGATGTTGCGGCCGGTCAGATAGACATCTTCATCGGGCGTGTCGAAGGCTGGCGGCGTGCCGCGCAGCGCCCAATGCGTCGGCGAGTACAGATCCTCGACGGTGAATGAAAGCCGGGCGAGCGGCGCCAGTCCAGCAAACGCCGGCGATGCCAGCAGGCGATCGACCGCCGCGAGCTCCTCGCGCTCCCAGGCGAGACCCGTGCTGACATACAACGGATGAACGATCGAGGTCCGTGCCTCCGCGCCCGCAAGCACGGCGCTGTCGAGTCCCGACGAGAACAGCACGGCGCAACGAGGACGATCCGTCAACTCCCAACTCCTCCGCCTTCGCGCGGTGAGGTTCACGCGCGCTTCGGCGAGACCTCGCCGGGGCTTGTCGCTCGTGCGGCAGTGCGACAAGCGGAGGCGGGAAAAGCCCAGAGCCTAGAGCCGAGAGCCCAGAGCCCAAAAGGCTAAGATTATGGCCATGTATTCGGTCACCAAGCGCATCGATTTCTGCTACGGCCATCGCCTGCTCGATTACGACGGTGTGTGCAAGCACCCGCACGGACACAACGCCGTCGCCGAGATCGAAATCCGTACCGACACGCTCGACACGCGCAACATGGTGGCCGACTTCAGCGACATCAAGCGCATCGTCAAGACCTGGGTCGATCGCGAGCTCGATCACAAGATGATCCTGAGACGCGATGATCCGCTAGTGAAACTGCTACAGTCGCTGCGCGAACCCGTCTACGTGGTCGACAGCAACCCCACCGTCGAGCGCATCGCCCGGCTGATCTACGACGTGTCGCGCGAGCAGGGGCTGCCGGTCAGCCGCGTCACCGTGTGGGAAACCCCATCCTCGTGGGCGACGTACGCACCCTGATCGCGTTCGATCTCGACGGCACGCTCATCGACTCGCGCCGCGATCTCGCTGATGCCGCCAATGCGCTGATCGTCGAGCTCGGCGGCGCGCCGCTCAGTGAAGAGGCCATCGGACGCATGGTGGGTGAGGGCGCGACGCTGCTGGTGCGTCGTGCGCTCGACGCCGCCGGACTGGGCGATCGTCCGGCGACGGTCTCACGCTTTCTCGAGATCTACGACTCGCACTTGCTCAATCACACGCGACTCTACGACGGCATCGCCGACGTCGTCCGCACGGCGCGACAATACGGCCGCGTCGTCGTGCTGACGAACAAGCCAACCTTGCCCAGCGAACGCATCCTCAGCGCCCTGGGCGTGCGCGATCTGTTCGACGAAGTCGTTGGCGGCGACAGCCCGCTTCCGCGGAAGCCCGATCCGGCGGCTCTCCTCGCCATGATGCAGCGCGCCGACGCGACCGCCGAGCGCACGCTGTTGGTTGGCGACTCGGCGATCGATCTCGAGACAGCGCAGCGTGCCGGCTGCCGCTGTTGTCTCGCCGCGTTCGGCTTCGGCTATCACAACCTGCCGCCGGATCGTCTCAGTGGGCGCGAATGGGTCGCCGAGGATGCGGCCGCGGTGGGACGTGCAATCCATGAGTTCGCCGGCGGCGTGCTCCGGCATCGCTGAGCGCGCGCACTGGGAACCTCGTCTGATCCCGCCATGTTCGAACGCTACGTGGAATCGGCGCTGCGAACCTTGTTCTTCGCGAGACGGGAGTGTTCCCACGCGGGCTGCGTCTCGACACGATCCGGACGCGTATCAGGAACGCCGCGCGCGCGTGACTAGGGGCTTGTCACCGGTACAGGTTGCCGAGCATGCGGGCGCGATTCACGAGTTCGCGGCCGCTTATCCGACGCGTTGACCGCGCCGGGTCTGCCGGCCACGGCAGACGTCACAATCGGCGCCTGTGGAATCGGCATCGCCATGGCCGCCGCATCATCGGGGCCGTCATCATCGGGCGCCGCCTGAAAGTGAGTCTCGGCGATCGCGTCGAATCGGGCGGCTCTGGCGTCCCGACCGTTCGCTCGATGCCAGTCGGCGAGCAGCGAGTAACGGTCATAGAAGAACAGATGCGAGTCGAGTAGCTCGCCGTTCGTTCCGAGCAGCCAGACGAACAGCTTCATTGACAGCAGATCGACGACGAGGCTGGCGTGGTAGAGAACGGCCCTCATCGGCACACTGATTGTCGCACGCCGGGCCT
>DASRJR010000051.1:0-24972 GCA_035649395.1 Vicinamibacterales bacterium | reverse complement strand
CGGATACGGCATCGTCTACGCCGACCTCGAAGCGTCGTTTGCGAAGTAGATAACGGAGGCGGCGGGGGAAACGGATTTACAGGAGCAACGAAGCAACGGAGATCAGACATCTTCTACCATCCGTTCTCCGTGGCCCCGTTTCTCCTGTTCACCCGTTACCTTCGTCTCCTCCGTTCCTCGGGAACTCTAGTAAGTGAACAACAGACCACCGTAGACCCGGTGCCCGTACCGGATCTCTTCGCGCCCGAAGAACATCGGCGCGCTGGTGTTGTCGTTGACGACGATCAGCCGATAATCGCCGCGCGCACCCCAGTGACGCGTGGCGAACCATTTCAGCCCGCCGCCGACGTTGCCCGTCAGGTAGTTGGTCGCCGCAGTCACCCCAAGGTTGGCGACTTCATCGGTCTGCATCAGGCGAAGACCGCCGAGCCCGCCCGTGACGTACGGGACGAACGCACGGTCGTTGCCGATCGGATTGATCACCGCGTTCGCGTTGTACGCGAAGAAGTGCGGCGTCTTCTGGCTCGCCAGCGTGGCGCCGTTGAAGGTCATGTCCTGCTTGATGCCGATGGCATTGCCCACTTCGCCCTCGACGCCAACCCAGCGATTGAAGTTGAGCGTGAAGGCTGCGCCCACGGTGAAGTTCCCGAACTTCGGTTCGGTCTCGGTCGACGAGCTGCCGAAGAAGACGCCGCCGCCGGGGAACGCCGACACTTCAATCCGGCCGGCGCCGGTCGTCTCCTGCGCGAACGCGATCGATGAGCTGAGAACAGCCGCGAGCGCGAACATTGAGAGTGCGCGCATATGTGTCCTCCTTGTCGTTATCGCTTATGTACGCATTTCGCGCACCAGGAGCAGGGCTCGCGCCGACGCGGTGGTGACGGCGTCGCGCCCGAAACTCTGGGGAATCGTTCGCGGAGGACGCGAGTTGTTCCCCGCGACGGTCTTTGTTCTATGATTCAGAAGAAATGCCGCGAGGGGATCTGCTGGGGTCGCTCGAGCACGTCGTGCTGCTGGCCGTCGTCCACTTGAAAGACGAGGCGTACGGGATGACGGTGCGGCGCGAAATCGAGGACCGCACCGGGCGGAGTCTCTCCATCGGCGCGGTGTACGCGACACTGGAACGGCTGGAGGGCAAGGGCCTGGTCAGCTCCTACACCGGTGAGCCTACGCCCGAACGCGGCGGTCGCGCCAAGCGCCACTTCCGCGTCGAAGCCGAGGGACTGCGTGCCCTGCGGGCATCACAAGAAGCGATTCGAAAGATGTCGGCGGGGCTCAAACCCCGTTTGGAGGCGCCATGACATCGGCTCCGCCACGCCTGCCGGAATGGCTGTTCGAATGTCTGCTGCCCGCGCGCGAGCTCGAATACGTGATGGGCGATCTGGTCGAAGAATACGCGCTGCGATCGCGGCGCTCGTCCGCGCTGCCCGTGAGGTTTTGGTACACGGTGCAGATCTGCCGATCGATCGTGCCGCTGCTGTGGGCGTCGATCGCGCGAGCGGGGTGGCCCAGCACGCTGGCGATTGCCGGCGCCGCCTGGATCACGGCCAGTGCCGCCGAGACGGTGGGCATCGCGCTGCTGCAGGTCGTGCTGGCGCCTCAGTCCGTGTTCTTCACCGCGGCCAGCGCCGCGATCGGGTTGGCGACGATGGCCGGTGGAGGCTACGTCGCCGGCCGCATTCGCCAATCGTCGCCGATGGTCATGGCTGCGATCGTGCTCCTGGTCGTCGTGGGGCTGATGACGACCGCGAGCGGGTCCGCGCCGCTCTGGTATGCGATCGTGTTTCTCGTCGGTGGCCCGTTGGCGACGGTGGGCGGAGGAGCCATCGCTCTGAGGACGCGCGCGTGATACGACCATGAGTACCAAGCGAATCTCGCGAAGACGCCTGCTCGAGAAGACCGCGATCGCGGCCGCCGCCGGCGCATCGCTCGGCACCAGCGATCGATCGTTGTTCGCGCAAGCGCCGGCCGTGGTCACGAACCGGACGTTCCGCGCCTGGATCTCCCGCGGCACCGGACGAGGGCGCACCACGCTACAGGATGTGCGGCTGCGACCGATCACCGGCCGTCAGGTGGTTGTGCGCACCGAGGCGTGCAATCTCTGCTACTCGAACGTCGGCGCGGTGCTTGGCATCCAGGCCGCGCCGGCAACGCCCGCGACCAATCAAGCAGCCGTCGGACTCGCTGGTGTCAACGCCAACAACCTCGCGCTCATCCAGGGCCACGGCGGCGTCGGCGTGGTCGAGGCCGTCGGTCCGGAGGTTCGTCGCGTGCAGGTGGGCGATCGCGTCTGCGTCTCCGGCACGCCGCAGTGCGGCTCCTGTTATCACTGCCTGCGCGGGCGCGCCGACGTCTGTCAGCTGCTCGGGCGCAACCTGCCGACCGATCTCGTTCCGGTTGCCGATCTTCGCGACGGTACCCCGGTCTACGCCAACTCGCATATCGGCGGCCTCGCCGACCTGATGATCACGTTCGAGGAATGGGTCGTGCCGGTCTTCACCAAGGTGACGCCGGTCGATCTCGGGATGGTCCTCAGCTGCGTGAGCGTGGCTGGTCTGGGTGCGACCACTGCCGGCACGCTCGTCAACGTCGCGCCAGGTTCCACCGTTGCCGTCGTCGGCTGCGGTCCGCTCGGCCTGAGCGCGGTGCAAGGCGCGCGCATTGCCGGTGCCTCCACGATCATCGCGATCGATCCGATTCGGGTGCGTCGCGAGCTCGCGCTCAAGGTGGGGGCGACCCATGCGCTCGACCCCAACGCTGAGGGCAACGGGCTCGTCGAACGCGTCCGCGGTCTGTCGAATGGGCCGACCAATCGCGCCTGGAGCGGCGGCCGAGATTCAGGTGGGCGCCGCAGCGGCGCCGGCGCCGACTTCGTCGTCGAAGCCGCCGGGGCCGAGTTCGTGCGACCCAAGCTCGAGGCCGGTCCCGATCCGAGCGGCATCCTGCCGATGCAACAGGCCTACGAGATGTGCAATGCCGGCGGGCACCTGGTGACCACCGGGCTGGTCCGCGGCACGATCGCCTTGCCGGCATTCCTGTTTGCGATCGGCGGCATCTCGCATTCCGGCGGACAGGCCGGCGGCGCCAACCCGATGCGCGACCTGCCGCGATTCGTGTCGCTGCTCGAGAGCGGCCGCTACGACGCGAAGTCGCTCGTCACGCGCGTCGTGCCGCTGCCCGACATGTTGGGCGCCTATGAAGAGGTGGCCTACAGGACGACGGTGACGGCCATCATGACGGTGTAACGCGCAGACGCTTGTAGCGTAGGTGGTCGGGGGCATCGTGAAGCGCCTGCGTCTGAAGCGCAGACGTTGGACAGCTGAAGGAACCGACTGTGCCAAGAACCTCCGGTGTACTGATGGTGCTTCTTCTTTGCGCAAGCAGCCCTGACTTTGCGGCAGCGTGTGACTGCTTCGGTCAGCCGACCTGTGCGACGACATGGGACGCAGAGCTCGTCTTTGTGGGTACCGCGACGAAGGTCTCTGAGCCTTCCGAGCGTGTCGAGGAGACCGAGTTTGCGTTGGAGGAGTGGCTTCGGGGTGAGCGGGTTGAAGCGAAGATTACGCTGCGTTCCGAGGGAATCGGTTTCTCGTGTGACTACGACTTCACCCCGGGAGTGAAATACCTCGTCATGGCTCGCCGGCGCGCCGGGGTCTGGACGGCGGTCAAGTGCGGCGGGACGCGTCCGTTTCCAAGTGCCGCATCAGACGTCAACGAGATCCGCGATGCGCTTCGCTCTCGAGCGCCAGGCACCGTCCGGGGTGAGGTCTTTTTTGATGAATTCCCCGATGAACGAGTCGGCGGCAGTGTGCCGATCGTTGGTGCCGAAGTGACCCTGCGTGCCGCCGGCGATCGACTTTCTGTGACAACTGACAAGAAGGGCGCATTCCGCTTGGCCGCGGTTCCCCAGGGCGTCTACGACCTCATCGTGAACGTGCCCTCGAACGCGACCCCGGTGCCTTCGCAGCGTGTTGTTGTCGGAGCCAACGCCTGCATCGCGCGATACTTCTTCTCAGACCCCCGATAGTGCTGCGGCGACGATGCGTTAGACGGCCTGAACGCAGTTATCCCTACATGACTTTTCAAGAGGTCGCGTCGTCACTTCCCAACGGGTTCCACGATGCGGAGCTTCAGAGGTTTGCGATGGACTACGTCCATCGACAGCTGCAGTTCGATCTCCGAATATGGATCGGGCGCATGGATGACCAGCGCCGTCGTGAACTCTATCGTCCGGCAAAACTCACCATTAGCGATGTCGCCTTTCTGGTCCTTGAACCCCCGGACAGGGGCTATCCGCGGCTCGAATCAGGACCGATCAGGATCGACGCGGGCGAAGGCCAACCGAGCCAAAGTTCGAGTGTCCTTCCGAGTTGCCCCTCTGGTACGAGTGCGGTGTGGATGTACCTCGAAGCGCTGAACGGTTTCCTTCTGTTTGCGGCGGGGAGCGCCGCGCTTGAGTGGACGGGTCCTGAGGAACGCCGGATGTGAGCCTTGGTGCTCGCCCGTGCGATGTAAAGGTTGTCCCGCACGTGCCGCAGGTGAGCCGCGAGCCTTGGTGAGCTGGCTCACCTCGTTTTGTCAGCCGGCGGCGGCCGGCGCGATCATGAGGGCGCCAGCCGGCAGGATTCGAGAACTCGAGGACGTGTCATGACCGTCTCGGAGACCACCGCACTGCTCGATACGCTCGCGTGGCCCGTTGTGGTTCTGATCGTTCTGGCGTTCTTTCGTCGACAGCTCGTCGCGCTCGTCGAGCGCGTGCGCGAGATCGAAGGCCCCGCCGATCTGAAGATCACACTCGATGCACAAAAGGTCGAGCAGATTATCACCAAGGGGCGGCAGGCCAATGCGACACCAGCGGCAGTCGCGCAACAGATCGTCCGTTCCGCGACGGTGCTGGAAAAACGCGAAACTCGAATTCTGCGGGCGCTGTTGGACGATGACGGACGGGGAATGTTCAACTACCAGACCGACTACTACAAGCCGGCGCTGATGGCGCTCGTCTCCAAGGGTCTTGTGCAGCGGCAGGACAAAGGGTTCGCCTTGACTCCGGAAGGCATGCGCGTCACGAAGGAATATCTCACGACTGTTCTCGAGTCTGGGACAGCAGCAGCCTCGTCAGGGTCGGCGGGTCAGAATTCAGGATCTTGACTGCGCACTTCGAGAACACTGTCCGCGATAGTTTCGCCGCGCAGCAATTGCGACAATGCTTGCCACGATGATGACGATTCGTGATCGTCCGGATGTCGTGGGGTGACAGGGCGATATCCTTCGGCACAAGACACGATTGGTCGATTTCATTGGAGGGGGTTCATGAGATTCGTCACCTGCCTCGCGTTCGGCATGTGCCTCGCGCTGTCAACCGCCTCCGCCGACACGGGCTTTCTCGATCGTTCCGTGACCGTCGGGGCCGTGACGTACCGATATCAGGTCTATGTGCCGGCCGAACACTCTCGAGCGAGGCTCTGGCCGGTGGTGGTCGACCTCCATGGCAATGGCGCTCAGGGCCCCGACGGCCTTCTGCCGACGGCGCGGGGCCTGGCCGACCAGATCCGATTCAATCGGTCGAGATTTCCGGCCGTGATCGTGTTTCCGCAAGCCGAGGTTGGCAAACGATGGCTCGATGCGGACATGGAAGAACTGGTGATCGCCCAACTGGATCGCACCATGACCGAGTTCGCCGGCGACCCGGCCCGCGTCTACTTGACCGGGTTCTCGATGGGTGCCACGGGGGCGTACCGAATCGCGTATCGGTGGCCGAACCGGTTCGCTGCGATTGTCGCCATTGCGGGCCGCGTCGACACGTCCGACGCCAGAACTTACTCCGATAGAGACAAGAATGCGGATCGCAAGGCCAACCCGTTCGTGAGTGCCCCGGATCCTTTCGCCGCTCTTGCGGAGAAGATCAAGCATGTGCCGATCAGGATCTTCCACGGCGATGCCGACGAGACCGTGCCGGTTGAGCAGTCCAGGCGTCTCGCCCCTGCGTTGAAAGCTGCCCACGCGAACATCCGCTACGAAGAATATGCGGGCGCCACACACGTTGGCGCAGCGGAGAGGGCATACGCCGACAAAGAACTGATCGCCTGGCTGTTTGCTCAGCATCGTTGAAAGACCCGCTCTAGGAGACGAGTCGTATGTTTCACCCGGATCCAGACGGTTCGCCGGATCGCACGACGATAGAAGTCGGAGAGGTCTGGGAGAATCCCGTCACGAGAGAACGCGCTACGGTCTTGGAGCGTCCTTGGGACAACCCAGAGGGCCGCGCCACTGCCGAATTGACCGCGCTCGTCGGGGCGCGTGTCGTTGGGGAACACCGCCATCCGACGCTTGTCGAGCGGTTCACCGTGCTCGAGGGTGAGCTCACCGTGAAGCGCGACGGGCACACCAGCATTCTCCATCAGGGCGAAACGCTCGTCATCGAGCCCAACGTCTGGCACGACTGGTGGAATGCGGCTGACCGCGATGCGCGCGTCCGCGTTGAGGTCACGCCGGGCGAGCGGTTCGTGCATATGGTCGAGACCTTCTTCGGTTTGGCCCGGCTCGGGCACACCGACGGCAAGGGCATGCCCTATCCGCTGCAGCTCGCCCTGATTGCGCGGGAGTTTCGCGACATCGTCGTGTTCCGTTCGCCGCCGTTCGTGGTTCAAAGCGCGGTCTTCGGGGTGCTCGCACCGTTCGCGCGTTGGCGGGGTTATCGCGCGACCTACCCTCAACTCTCGCGCGTGGTGCTGGCTCCTCGGAAATAGTACCGAGCGCTTCCCGCACCTTCTCATGAGTGACCTATGAAGCGGTGTGCGTTTCTGATTGTTGGCATCTGCGCCGGAGGTGCGCTGCAGGCGCAAACATCTGAGCGCCCGGCGGCCCAATCACGATCAATCGACGGTGACACCTTCAGATTCCGCGACGACAGCAGTCGAGTGCTCACCGTGCCGCTCACGGGCACGGACAATGTGGTCGGAATCACGTGGCCTGAGGCTCCCGTCGGGAGCTGGGACACTGCGCTGCTCAGGGTCGAGGTCACGGCCGGTGCCGATCTGCCCACGCCGTACGTCGAGATCGCCTCAGGCGCCGCGTCCGACCGGCAGTACTTTCGCTCGGGCGATGCCGGCCCGCGATGGCTCAATCTCAGCTTCCTGCGCAGCGCGCTGACCGGAGGCACGCGGGTCAGCCTCCGTGGGGAAGGAGTGGCCGTCGCCGCGGGTGAGGCGACGCTGCGCCTGTTCGGAAACTCCGTCAATCTCTCCGGCACGATCCTGGTGCTGGCCCCGCACCCCGATGATGCCGAAATCGCAACGTTCGGTGTGTACGCGAACAGGAATGCCACGGTCGTGACCGTCACGACTGGCAACGCCGGTCAGCGCAGCTACCAGTCCGTCTTCGACGATGTGCCGGACTTGTACCATTTCAAAGGTCGGATCCGGTTGATCGATAGCATCACCGTGCCCTGGCTCGGTGGTATCGCGCCCACCCGCACGTTCAACATGGGGTACTTCGACGCGCGTCTCGCTGACATGCACGACAACCCCGGCAAGACTGTCCCCGAGATGTACAGCGCGAACGCCGACATCGGCGCGTACCTCAAATACAACATCGGGTCGCTCCTGCCGAAGCGGTCACGAGCCTCGACGTGGGCACACCTCGTCGAGGATCTCGAGACAGTACTGAAGAAGGTCAAGCCGGCCGTGATCCTGGCACCGCATCCGCAGCTCGACTCCCATCGCGACCATCAATTCACGACCATCGCCCTGGCCGAGGCCTTGACGCGCTGGAAAAAGGACGTGACGTTGTTGCTCTACACGAACCACGCCGATCAGAATCGGTACCCATATGGTCCGGCGGGAACAGTCGCGTCATTGCCACCCCCGATGCCGCAGGACGTGCTGCTCGACCGGGTCTACTCGCATCCCGTTTCACCGGAGTCGCAGCGGCTCAAGCTGTTTGCGCTCGAATCGATGCACGACCTGCGCGTGTCGCCCTCGCGCTTGTACCAACTGGTGATCGGCGACGATCGTGTGCGCGAACCGGAGCAGCAGGATCCAGGGGACGGCGTGAACTACCTTCGGCGTGCGCCGCGCTCGAACGAGATCTTCTTCGTCTACAGCCAGGACAGCCTGAAACCCATGGTCGACGCGTTCCTCGCAGAGTGGCGGAGGCGCGCGGATCGTTGATCGCGGTGGGGTTGCGTTCGCGCGCACCCATTACGCCCGGTGCTATTGTTGACGCGGGCGTGCCGCAGGTGAGCGGCGATACGTTAGCCAGTCCGGGCCTACCTGCGACAGGAGCGACATTATGAATCGACCCGTCCTGATTGGTGTCGTCGTGTTGGCGGCGACGCAGACCACGTGGACACAGCAGCCTCGCACGCACGATCTCGCGCTGACACCCGGACATGTGCACTGGGGTTACTACGACTCCCGCGTACCGCCGGTGCTGCGGATCGCCTCGGGCGATCGCGTACGGGTCGAGACGATGGTCGCAGGCGGACTGCAGCGAGTCCGGTTGGCGGGGGCAAGCGAGTCTGAGATTCCGGAGTCGCTGAAGGCCGTCGAACTCGGTGTCACCGAGCGGGGGCCGGGTGCACATCCACTCACCGGGCCGATTTTCGTGGAAGGCGCCGAGGCAGGTGACTCGCTGGAGGTACGGATTCTCGCAATCGATTTCCTCCATCCCTTTGGAGTTGTTGCGTTCAATCCCGGCGGAGGCGTCATCCCGGACGACTTTCCTTACGCGCATTTCCGGATGCTGCGCTGGCAGCCCGGGGCCGACCGCTTCGAGTTCAAGCCTGGGATTTCGTTACGCCTTGCGCCCTTCTTCGGCTCGATTGGGGTAGCGCCCCCTCCCCTCGTCGGAAGAATTTCGAGCCGACCACCTGGATGGCACGGCGGCAATCTGGACAATAAAGATCTCGTGGCGGGATCGACGCTGTACTTGCCGGTGCACGTGCGCGGCGCCCTACTGTCGATCGGCGACGGCCACGGTACGCAGGGCGACGGCGAAGTCATCGGCACCGCGCTGGAGACGTCACTGCGGGGCACATTCGAGGTGCGCGTTCGCAAGGGCACGCGGCTGCGTTGGCCTCGCGCGGAAACCCCAACGCACTACATCAGCATGGGGCTCCACGAGGATCTCGATGAAGCCACGCGGCTCGCCACCCGCGAGATGATCGAGTTTCTGGTCGCCGAGCGGGGGCTCTCACGAGACGAGGCGTATGTGTTGTGTTCGCTCGCGGCCGATCTGCATGTGACGCAGGCTGTCGATCAAACGAAAGGTGTGCACGCGACGATCGCGAAGTCCATCTTCAAATAGGCGCCGGACGTGGGCCGGTGACCGTTAGCCACCAAATGTCCCCCCCAGAGTGTCAAGGTCCGTAGCGGACGCTGTGAGGTCTTCGTGATACGTGCGGGCCTGCACCCCGTTCTGGTGACGGGAGCCACCGGCCGCGTCGGGCGTGCGGTGGTCGCCGAACTGATAGATGCGGGCGTGCCGGTGCGCGCGCTCTCGCGGCGACCGGAGGCGGCGCGGTTGCCGGCGGCCGTGGAGGTCTTCCAAGGTGATCTGACGGTGCCCGAATCGCTCGACGCCGCGCTGCAGGATGTCGGTCCGGTCTTCCTCGTGTGGACCGCCCCACCAGCCACGGTTCCAGCTGTCGTCGAGCGTCTCGCGGCACACGCGCGGCGCGTCGTCTTTCTCTCCTCTCCGCATCGAACGCCGCATCCGTTCTTCCAGCAGTCGCAGCCAAACCCCATCGCGATCCTCCACGCCGACATCGAACGCCTGATCGCCGAGTCCGGCCTCGCGTCGACGATCATCCGGCCCGGGATGTTCGCGTCGAATGCGCTGTACTGGTGGGCAGCCTCGATTCGGAACGGCGATGCGGTCCGTTGGCCTTACGGCGCCGCCGAGACGGCACCGGTCGACGAGCGCGACATCGCGGCCGTGGCGGCGCGTTGCCTCTCTGAGGATCGGCATGCTGGCGGCGATTACGTCCTCACCGGACCCGAGTCATTGAGTCAGGCAGAGCAGGTGCGCATCATCGGCGCGGTCATCGGGCGCCCGATCGTCTTCGAGGAGCTGTCGCCGGAAGATTTCCGCCGCGAAACCGCGGGCATCTGGCCGGGTCAGGTCGTGGACATGCTGCTCGCCGCATGGGGGGCGACGATCGGACGACCGGCATTCGTCACCTCCAGCGTGTTCGACATCATCGGATCGCCACCGCGAACCTTTCGCCAGTGGGTCGCCGATCACGCCGACGCGTTCCAGACGCCCGGTGAGGGATGGACCGTCCCCGACAGATGAACACGCGTTGCACGAGACCTGTCGCCGATGCGATTATGAGCGGCGTGTGACCATGGATTTTCCTCACGTCGTCCTTGCTCGCGTTTACGAGCACATCGAACCGATCGATCGCGGTGATCGCTATGAGGACCCGCTCCACGAGGTGCTCGAGACGGCAGGAATCGGCCGTGTGACCGGCGGCGGCTCACAGCTGAACGAACTCGGGGGCATCTCATTCGCCGACGTGGAGATCGAGCTCGCGAATCTCGACGACGCGCTACGTGTCGTGGTGGAGGCGCTCGAGCACGCTGGTGCCCCCCAGGGATCCGAACTCCTGGACCCTGCGGATGAGCGGGTTCTGCGCCAGTTCGGAACGCAGCAATGCATGGCGATCTTCTTCGATGGCACGACGCTACCGGATGAGGTCTACGCGAATCTTGATTTCGACGCGGTCGTGACGGAAATCGGAGCGGCCGCAGGTCATGGCAGTTTTCGGGGCGTCTGGCAGGGCGCACAGGAGACGGGCGTCTTCTTTTTTGGTCCGGACGCCGAAGCCATGTTCACCCGTGTCGAACCCATATTGCGTCGATTGCCAATCGGGCAGAACGCCCGCGTGGTACTACGCCACGGCAAAGAGGAATTGAATCCGCGCGAAGTTCGCATGCCTAGACACTAGCCGGGCCACAGGGACGCCCTCAGGGGTTTCTGACCGAGAGTTAATGTTGGCGTCATGCCGGGCGTACATCGAGCCACGTCTAAATGAGTAGAAGCGCCTACCGAGCGGGCTTCGCCCGGAGGAGGTCTCATGAGTGGCATCACGAAATCCGTCGTCGCGCTGGCAGCGGGCTTGATCGTGGCCAGCGCGGGGGTGGTTGATGCTCAATCGCGTCGCGGCGGTGTCATCATCGTGCCACGCGCTGAAGTCATTCGGCCGTACTTCTACGATCCGTTCTGGGGACCCTGGTATCCGTATGGCTACACGTATGCGTACGATGGCAGGCCGGAGACCGATATCAAGACGCACGTGACGCCGAAAAACGCCGAGGTCTACGTCGACGGGTTCTATGCCGGCCGTGCCGATAATTTCGATGGCGTGTTCAAGAAGCTGCATGTGGCTCCTGGCGGCCACGCAATCACCCTCTATCTGGATGGATTCCGCACAACGACGGAAGAGGTCTACGTCCGGCCCGATTCAACGTTCAAGATGAACGTGACGATGGCGCCGCTTGCCCCTGGCGAGACGAGTGCTCCTGTTCCCGCCCCGACTCGCTCCTCCTATCGCCGACGATAGCGGCGTCGGGGGGCGCGATTAACCAGAGTTAATCGCGCCTTCATCTTCCGGCAATTTCCGCCGGGTTCAATAGCGTCATCCCTATGCGCGTACTCGTGGTGGAAGACGATCGGCGAGTGGCGAGCTTCATCCAGAAGGGACTCGAGCAGGAGGGGCTCGCCGTTGACGTGCTGTACGACGGCGGCGATGCCGAAGTGCAGGCGCGGATGGTCGACTACGACTGCGTCGTGCTCGATCTGCTGCTGCCCGGGCGATCCGGATTCCAAGTCCTTCGCGATCTGCGATCGAAGAAAGCGGACCTCCCGGTCTTGATCCTCAGCGCTCAGGCGTCGCCGGAGGAGCGCGTCGTCGGTCTCAACGGCGGGGCCGATGACTACATGGGCAAGCCGTTCATCCTGGCGGAGCTGACCGCGCGCATCCGCGCCCTGCTGCGCCGCGGCAAGCCGCGGGAAACGACAATCCGTGTTGCGGATCTCGAGGTCGATACCGTCCGCCGGCGAGTGACGCGGGCCGGGCGCGTCGTCGACCTGAAGCCGAAAGAGTACGCGCTGCTCGAGTTCCTCATCCATCACCGGGGGCGTCCCCTCACGAAGAGTCACATCATCGAGCACGTCTGGGACATCCACTTCGACAGCATCAGCAACGTCGTCGAAGTGCACATCAACACACTGAGGAACAAGATCGATCGAGGCGCCGACATTCCGCTGATTCACACCGTTCGAGGGGTCGGCTACATGTTGACCGACACGCCTTCGTGAAGCCGCTGCCGCTTCGCAATTCGCTGACGCTCGTCTATACGGCGATTCTGGCCGTGCTGGTGAGCGCGCTGGCGCTGAGCACGCACTCGATGTTCGTCCGCCAGTTGGACACCGCTGCCACGACGAGTCTGGAGGAGAAAGCGCGTGGTCTGCACGGCTACCTCCAGTTCAAGGACGGCATGCCCGTGCTCGAGTACGACCGGGCGGACGCCGACTCGGCGGCGTTCGTGGACGATGCGACCGACTACTACCAGGTGTACGACGCACGGAGTGGACGATTGCTCGCCCAATCGCCGGCCCTCGAGTCGCTGGGGCTGCAATACACCTCGGGCGAAGTGGCCGAGTTTCTCGACACGCCTGGTCCTCACGATGTGCAGACCGACCGCGGACGGCTTCGCTTGATGAGCACGGTGATCTCCCCCTCGCCCGGTGAGCGGTACGTGGTGCAGGTCGGCGAGCTGCTCGAGAGCGTTGACCGAACGCTGGCGGGATTCGACCGGCTGCTGTTGTGGAACGTGCTTGGAGGCCTCGTGCTCGCCGCGGTCATCGGCCGCTGGCTGGCCGGACGGGCGTTGGAGCCGTTGTCGAGGCTGGCCGGAGCCACGCAGACGATCGGGATCACCAACCTGAACGCCCGACTGGCGACGCGTGGCACTGGCGATGAGCTCGATCAGGTCGCCCACGCGTTCAACAACGCGCTGGCGCGGGTCGAACAGTCGGTGGGCGAGATGCGGCAGTTCAGTGCCGCGCTTGCACACGAACTCCGGACTCCGCTGGCAATCCTGCGTGGCGAGGCCGAGCTCGCGCTGTCGCCGTCCTCGTCTGATGAGGACCGCCGTCAGGCGCTGTCGAGACAGATCGACGAATGCGATCGCCTGACACGTCTCATCAACCAGATCCTGATGCTCGCCCGCGCCGAGGCGGGTGAAATCCCCATGGCCAGCGAGCCGATCGACGTGGCGGCGCTCGCCGCCTCGGTCGTCGATCAGATCGAGCCGGTTGCCGCGGCACGAGGGATCCTGATGTCGCGCGGCGGAAGCCGCGGCTGCGTGGTTCGGGGTGATGCGGGATGGCTCGAGCGCTTGTTGTTGATCCTGCTCGACAACGCGATTAAGTTCACCGGCGAGGGCGGTTGGATTTCGGTCACGTTCTCACGCTCGGGCGGTCGCGCCCGCCTGGCGGTGACCGACAGCGGAAGCGGCATCGCGCCCGACGCGCTGCCACATGTCTTCGAGCGATTCTATCGGGCCGATCGCGCCAGGTCGCCGCAGACGCAAGGCACGGGTCTGGGGCTGGCGCTCGCGAAGTGGATCGTCGAGCGTCATCAGGGAGCGATGCGGGTGAAGAGTCAACCTGGTGTCGGCAGTACGTTCATTGTCAGCCTGCCGGTCGCTGTGGATGTCATCGAGCGTCCGCTGGCGTCCCCTGCGCTCATCGCGTCGGCGGCGCTCGATGTACACCACAGCGCGATCAATTGAGTCGATCGCCGAGCGGTGCGCGGGGTCGTGAGGTGCGCACGATCATCAAGGCCATGCCGCCGCGGGTGGCCTCGGGAACGAACGCGAAGTTCGACGCGCCATGGCGCGTGACCGTACGCCCGGCGACGGCTCCGAGCGCGGCGCCGAAGGCGACGTCACTCAGGTTGTGCACGTGGTCGTGGAGCCGGGACGTCGCGACGTAGGTCGCGAAGGTATATGCCGGCAGCGACACCCGCCACGAGTGATGACGATCGAGTACGGTTGCGGTGGCAAAGGTGACGGCCGCGTGCCCTGACGGGAACGAGTAGCCGGAGCTGCCGTCGGGTCGCGGCCGCTGCACCGTGTACTTGAGCGACTGCACCATCCCCTCCGTCAGGATCTGCGCTCGCAGCAGGTCCAGGCCGACGTGGGCGATCCGGCTGTTGCCAAACGCGCGCCCGAATCCATAGGCCGTCATCGACCCGCCGATCAGCGTCAGGGTGTTGCCGGCGATGTCGCCCGCCTTGAAGAGGCTCCCATCGTTGTCGAACCTCCGATTCAGATCGTCGTCCAGAGGGTGGAGGCCGAGTGCCAGACCGCCGCCGATCGACGCCACGATCGCCGAGTCGATCGATGGCAGATGTCTGACGTCTCCTGCCAGATCGCGGAACAGCGTTCGGAGTCCAGTGGATGCCGCGGCCAGTGGTTCGACGGTCTGCTTGGAGTCCGTCGTTGTTTGTGGGCTGTCATCGCTGTCTGCGATGCCGATTGACGGCAGCCCGAGCAGGGCCACGATCACGCATACGATTCTCTTCAGCATCATCGCTCGCTCCAATGAGTCCTTCGGTGGCTCCGCCCTCGCACACCCTACTTGACTCGAGCGTGGTGATGCGGCCGTGAACTGGCGATTAACTTCGCTTCAGGAACGAGATGAACCTGAATTAATCCGCATTTCAGGCGTGGCTCACGGCGGTCGCTTCTACTCGCGTAGAGACCGCCATCATGAACCACACGCTCCCGGCACAACAGTCATCGACGTCGCAATCCATCCTCGACCATCCATCGCGGCCGCTCGCCCAGTCGATCGGCGTCGCGATCGTGTTCTTCGCGCTCGCCGGTTCGGTCGAGGCCTTACTCATCCGGATCGTTCAGCCGACGGAGATGGAATTGGACTGGGTCAGCGACGTGGTCCTGTCGGCGGCGCTTGGCACGGCCGTGTACTTGTGGTTGCACCTGCGTGTCACGCGACTCGCGCTGACCGAGCGCGAGCGGTCGCAGTTGGTGATTCAGACCCAGCTCTCGCTGGCCGAAGCGATGCAGCGACGGTTGCTGCCGTCGATTCCGTCGACGGGCGCCGGGTTCGAGTGGGCGGCCAGCCTGGCGCCGGCGTGGCAGATTGGCGGCGACTTCTACGACTTCGTCGAGTCGAGCGTGAACACGCGTCTGTTGCTGATCGCCGACGTCTCCGGGAAGGGGATATCGGCGGCGATGGCCCTCGCGCTTCTCCGATTCACGTTCCGGCAGCTCGCGCGTGAGACGAGCAGTCCGGCGGTGCTCGCCGCGCGCATGTCGAAGACGCTGTACGACGAGTGGCACGGGTCGCCGTATGTGACGTGCATCATCGCCCGTATCGAGCTGCAGGAGCGGACACTGACCTACACGAACGCCGGGCATCCGGCCGGTCTGCTGTTTCGCGACTGCGGCGATTTGGAGCTCCGGGAAGGCGGAATGCCGCTGGGACTCTTTGGCGACACGCCGTTCGACGAGGCCCGGCTCGAGCTGGCTGCCGGCGACGTGTGCGTCTTCATGACCGACGGCATCACCGAAGCGTTCGACGAACGCTCGCCCGTGCGTGCGGTGGTTACCGGCATCGTTCGTGGGCGGCCTCGACGGGCGGCAGACATCTGTGACGCGATCATGGCCCGCGCCGGCGACGGTCATAGCCCGCAGGACGTTGACGACTGGACGGACGATCGGACGGTCGTCGTCGTTCGGGCTGTCTAAAAGGTCCTTGGGCCTTAGTTCTTAGTCCTTGGTCCGTCCTGTGGTCCTTGGTCCGTCCAAGGTCCTCAGTCCCTGGTCCGCGCGCTCGTTCGACGAACGTTTCGCGGTGGGCTCAGGACCTCGGACCAAGGACCAAGGACCAAGGACGGACCCAGGACCAGGGACGGACCAGGCACCAAGTACCAAGGCCCAAGGACTTCCGTCAGCGCCGCACCTGCTGCGATGACGGCAACTGCGTGGCGTCCCAGCCACCACCGAGCGCCTGGATCAGCGACACGCTCGCGACCAGGCGTCGCGTGAGGATCTCGATCGCCGACCGCTGATTCTGCAGCAGGCTGTTCTGCGCGGTGACGACCTGCAGGTAGCTGACGAGTCCGCCTTGATACTGAATGTTCGCGAGATCGAGCGACTGCTGGGCGGCTGCGACCGCGCGAGCGGCGATGTCGGCTTCCTGCGCGAGACGACGCAGCTCGACGAGCGCGTCATCGACCTGCTCGAAGCCGGTCAGCACCGTTTGCTTGTAGGTCGCGACCGCGTCGTCGTAGTCGGCTTGCGAAAGGCGGACGCGTGCCCGCCGCTTCCCGCCGTCGAAGAGCGTTTCGGCGACCTGTACGCCCACGGACCAGATGCGCGTCGGCGTCGTGAGCAGATCGGCGATGGCCGCAGCGTCCGAGCCGGCATTGGCGCCGAAGGTCAGGGCAGGATAGAAGGCCGCTTTCGCGACGCCGATTTGTTGATTCGCTGCCGCGACTCGTCGTTCTGCCGCGGCGATGTCGGGCCGCCGCTGGAGCAGTGTCGACGGAAGGCCGACCGACACGACCGGGGGCACGATCTGCGTCGTCGACGGGGGAATCGCCAGCGCTGATGGCGTCCGGCCCGTGAGCACCGCAATCGCGTGCTCGAATTGGGCGCGCGCGATCCCGACGTCGGTCAACTGCGCACGCGCGGTCTCCAGTTGGGTCTCGGCCAGCGCCACGTCGCTCATCGACGCGACGCCACCCTGGAACCGATCGCGCGTCAATTCCAGGGATCGCTCGTACGACTGCACGGCCGCGTCGAGCACGCGCTGCTCGGCATCGAGCCCTTGCAGCTGGAAGTAATCGGACGCGAGGTCGGACTCGTAGAGCAGCCGCGCGTTCTCGAGGTCCGCCGCCGACGCCTGAGCCGTGGCGGCATTGGCGGCCACGCTTCGCCGGATGCTGCCCCACACGTCGGCCTGATACGACGCGTCGATCGGGATCGAATACTGCTGTCTGCTCCCGGACGTGCCGGTTCCAAACAGCCGCGTGCTCCCATTGGAAACCGTCGCCGCCGGCGAGACGCTCACGCTCGGGAATTCATCGGCGCGCGTCACACCCACAGCGGCTTTGGCCGCTCGAAATTGCGCCTCTGCTGCCAGCACGTTCTGGTTGGAGATGGCGACCTGGCTCTCGAGTTCGTCGAGTCCGGAATCTTTGTAGAGGGTCCACCATTCGCCTCGTGGTGCGCCATCGCTCGGCTGTGCATCTGTCCAGCCCTCGGGCAGCGACTCGCGGAACGCCGGTGGCGAGGGCACGTCTGGCCGGTGATAGGTCGTGCCGATCGCGCACGCGCTCGTCCCAGCCACCACGATACCCAACGCGACGGTCGCGATGATCTGCCGATAATGGCGGTCATTCATAACGAAGTGCCTCGATCGGATTCAGGAACGCCGCCTTGCGGGCCGGGTAATAGCCGAAGAAGACGCCCACCATCCCGGAGAACAGAAACGACGCCACGACCGACAGCCCACTGATGTCGGTGGACCAGTCGGCGAAATGGGAGATCAGCACCGATGCCGTCACGCCGACGACAATGCCGATCATGCCGCCGACGAGCGAGAGCGTGACCGCTTCCACCAGGAACTGGGACAGGATGTGCTTCTGCTTCGCGCCGATCGCGAGGCGAAGCCCGATCTCACGCGTGCGTTCGGTGACCGAGACCAGCATGATGTTCATGATCCCGATGCCTCCGACCACCAGCGAGACCGACGCGATGGCACCCAGCAGGATCGCCATGACGCGCGCCGAGGTTTCCTGGGCGGCGAACACTTCGGTGAGGTTGCGGATCGTGAAGTCGTCGTCGAGGCCCGGCAGGATGCGATGGCGCTCACGCAGCAGTGTTTCGGTCTCCTGCATCGCGTCGTCCATCGCTTCGGGGCTGATGGCCTGAATCATCACCGAGCCGACCGCCTTCGCATTCGCCTTGTTGGCGCCGAGCACCTTCTGCCGCGCCGTCGAGATCGGCAGCAGCACGACGTCGTCCTGATCCTGACCGGTCGGCGATTGTCCCTTGGGCGTGAGCACGCCGCTGACCGTGAACGGCACGTTCTTGACGATCACCACTTGACCGACCGGGTTTGCGTCTCCGAAGAGATTGTCGACGACCGTCTGGCCGAGCACCGCGCTTTTCGCGGCGGCATCGACGTCCTGCGTGGTGAAGAACTGACCGGACGACATCGTGTAGTCGCGGAGCGTCAAGTAATCGGGCGTCACGCCTTGCACCGTGGTGGCCCAGTTGTTGTTGCCGTAGACGATCTGAACGCCGCCGCGCACCGCCGGCGCCGCCAACGCAATCGACGGACACTCCGTGGCCAGCGCTTTGGCGTCCTCGTCCGTCAACGTCGCCACGCCGCCGCTCCCGAGCCGTACGCCGTTGCTGTTGATGCTTCCCGGCAGCACGATGATGAGATTGCTGCCGATGCTCTGGATCTCGTCCTGAATCCGTTCGGTCGCGCCCGAGCCGACGCCGACCATGGCGATGACCGCCGCAACGCCGATGATGATGCCGAGCATCGTCAGTGCCGACCGCGTGCGGTTGACGCGCAGCGCGCGCAGGGCGATGCGCACACTGGTCTGTAGCGTCTTCATGCAGCGCCCCCGACCGCGTTCGCGGCGGCGGCTGGTTCGGAGAGCTCCAGTGCGTCGAGCCTCGCGTCGCGCGGGTGCGCGATCCGTTCGTCCTCCTGCAACCAGCCGTCTTTCAGATGGAGCGTCCGGTTGGCGTAGTTCGCGATGTCGGGGTCGTGCGTGACGACGATCATCGTGATCCCCTGCTCGCGATTCAGCCGTTGGAAGATCGCCATGATCTCGAGGCCCATCCTCGAGTCGAGCGCGCCGGTGGGCTCGTCGGCGAGGATGATGCTCGGGTTGTTCACCAGCGACCGCGCGATCGCCACGCGTTGCTGCTGCCCGCCCGAGAGCTGACTGGGTTGATGGCCTTCGCGTCCGGCGAGTCCGACCGCGCGAAGCGCCTCGAGCGCCCGGCGGTGGCGCTCGGCCCCAGGCGTCTCGGTGTAGAGGAGCGGAAGCTCGACGTTCTCCGTGGCCGTGGTTCGTGCGAGCAGGTTGAACTGCTGAAACACGAACCCGATCTTCTTGCTTCGAATCTCCGCCAGGTCGTCGCTCTCGAGCTCTTCGACGCTGATGTCGTCGAGCCAATAGCGCCCCGATGAAGGCGTGTCGAGACAGCCGAGGATGTTCATCAACGTGGATTTGCCAGACCCTGAGGGGCCCATGATCGCGACGAACTCGCCCCGTTCGATGTCGAACGACACGCCCTTCAGCACATGGACCGGCACCTCACCGAGATGGAAGTCCTTGACGAGGTTCTGAATCTTGATGACGGGTGGCATGGTTCACCTCAGAATCCGGGACCTCGACCGCCGCCGCGATTCGAACCGGCTGCCGCGGCTGACGTCGTGTTCGACAGCGCGGCGACGATCACGCGGTCGCCGGCCTGAAGTGAACCGCCAGTCACCTCGGTGAACGTGCCGTCGGTTTCCCCTGTCGCGATCGCGACTCGTCGTGGCGTGTCCTGAGCGTCGAGAATCCAGACCGCCTTGTCGGCGCGGCCCGCTTTGGCGTTCGACGATGGGCGCGATGCCGTCGAGGCCGTGGGTGGGTGATATCGGAGCGCGCCGTTCGGGATTCTCAGCGCCTTCGGACGTTCGGCGACCAGAATCTTCACGTTCGCCGTCATGCCGGGGAACAGACTCAGGTCCGGATTCGACACGCCGATCACCGCGTCGTAGGTGATCACGTTCTGCACGTTGATCGGCGCTTCGCGAATCGAGGTGACCGTGCCGGTGAACGTGCGGCCCGGATACGCGTCAACGGTGAACGTCGCCGGTTGGTCGACGCGCACCCGGCCGACGTCCGCCTCCGACACGTTGGTGTCCACCTGCATCTTGGTCAGATCCTGGGCAATCAGGAAGAGCGTCGGCGCCGACAGGCTGGCGGCGACCGTCTGACCGACGTCGACGTTGCGCGACACGACCACGCCGTCGACAGGCGCCGTGATGTTCGTGTGATCCAGATCGATCTGCGCCGCCTGGAGCGCTGCCGTGGCTTGCTTGACCTGTGCCTGATTGGCGGAGACTTGCGCCTTCGCCACGGTCAGCTGCGACTGCGCCACGTTCACTTCGTCCTCCGCCGCGTGCTGCTGTGCCTCGAGCGCCGTGCGATCGGCGATCGCCGACTTGTAGGTGGTTTCCGCCGTCTCGAGGTCTTCCTTTGCGTCCGCGCCCTGGCTGACCATGACGACCCGCCGGTCCACCTTGACTTTGGCGTCTTCGACGACCGCGCCGGCCTTGACCACGTTGGCCTGCGCGGCAGCCAATGTGGAGCGCGCGGCTTGAATGCCGGCGAGCGCCTGCTGGACGACGGCCTGGCCGTTGGCGACCGCGGCGCGAGCGGCATCGAGGCTCGCCTCCGCCTGATTGACCTTCGTCTGGAAGGGAGCCGGATCGATGCGAGCGATCAACTGGCCTTTGGTGACCTTCGTGTTGAAGTCGGCGAACAGCGCCAGGATGTTGCCCGACACTTGCGATCCGACCTGAACCGTGACGACCGCATTGGGGTTGCCGGTGGCCGAGACGGTGACGTCGATGTCGCCACGATCGACCGTTGCCGTTCGGTACTGAACATTCGAGCGGTGGGCCACCAACAGCCACGCCATCGGCCCGACGAGAAGACACAGGATGCCGCCGGCCAGGACCATGCGTTTCATCTGCGCGTTCATCGTTCACACCGCCTTCGCGTTCCATGAGTAGTTGACGCAAGCGGTTTGAACACGACATGAAACGACGATTAATTCCGTTTAACGTGACCCGACCTCGGCGCCAGCGGATGAACGGGAATTAACCTGCCGCTCATCATCCGTTGATGTCTGTGCCCTCAAATGGGGCAGGAGCCAGAGTTGATGATCGTCGAGTGCGGGCTCACACCCGCGCGGAGTGCCGCCGTGGTCAAGCTGATGTTTATCGCCACCAAGCAGCCGTCGTTGTCCTACGACGAGTTCTTCACCTATCTGATGCAGGTCCACGCGCCATTGGTCAGAATGCTTCCAGGCGTGCAGCGATACGTCGTCAACGCCACCATGCCTGGCGCCTCGCTGACGGCGCCGGTGTGCGATGCGGTCGAAGAGATCTGGTTCGACAGCATGGCGGCGATGCACGACGCGCTCGCGTCGGCGGAAGGTCAGATCGTCGTCCAGGATCGCTACGTGTTTTCGCTCGCGGACACCGGGAGCGTGGTCGTCGAGGAGATGGAGGTCTCCGCATCGTGAGAACTGCACCTCGCTGGATGGCGGCCCTGCTGATCCTCGCGAGCGTCGTTACGCCAGGCACGCATGCGACCCGCGGAATCGTGCAGGCCATCGATGGTCACCAGATGGTGATTGCACGCTCCGGCGATCGGGGCCGCATGACATTCAGCCTGACGCCGTCGACCCGCCGCGAAGACGCCATCGTCGTCGGCTCGACCGTCTCGGTGCGGTTTCGAGAAGAGGGCCGCACCAAAATCGCGACGGCGGTCGCCGTGCAACGACCTTTGGCGTCTCACTAATGCGTGGCCGGCAGATTCACCGTCATCGTCGTGCCCGCACCGAGTTGGCTCGCTGCGGTGATGTCGCCGCCGTGCGCGCGAACGAGGCTCCGGGCGATGGTGAGGCCGAGGCCTGATCCACGCGACTGCTCGCCTTTGTAGAAGCGGTCGAACACACGCGAGAGCTCCGCGGCAGACAGGCCGTTGCCCGTATCGCGGACTTCGATCGCCACGCTCGCGTCGGTCTTCGTCATGGTGACGTCGACACTACCACCTGGTGGCGTGTGACGGAGCGCATTCGACAACAGGTTCGACAACACCTCGCGAAGACGGACGGGATCGACGTCCAGCAGCACGTCGGCGAGCGCAGTCGCCTTCAGCGTGATCGACCAGCGAGCCGCGTCCGCTTCGAAACTGGCGACGGCGTCGTGCACGAGCGCCGAGAGATCCGTTGGTTCCTTCTGCAGGACGAGGACGCCGGCATCAGACAACGCCAGCGTGCGCAGATCGTCGATGAGCCGCGAGAGGACCCGTGTCTCGTCGAGCAGCCGGCGCAGCTGATCGTCGTCTCGCGGGTAGACCTCATCGAGCAGACCTTCGATGCGTCCCTGCAGAACGCTGAGAGGCGTCCGCAGTTCGTGCGCCAGATCGGCCATCAGCTCCCGGCGTTGACGATCGGCGTGCTGCAGACGCTCCGTCATCGTGTTGAACGAGTGCGACAACGCTCGCATCGCCGGCGGGCCGTGTTCCGGCACGCGGACGGTGTAGTCCCCGCTCGAAACGCGATCGGCTGCCTCCATCACGGTTCGGAGAGGGAATGCGAATCGGCGCATGCCGGCGATCGCCATGGCCCCCATCAGGAGCAGCAGCGACACCGGCACCAGGGGCACCCACCAGCCGATGGCGACGTGACTGGTCAACCACGAGCTGACGATGAACACGGCGAACATGAGTCCGATCAGGTAGATGAATCCGACGAGCGCAAACCACCGGAAGAATCGCGCCCTTACCCGGCGGTTTCCGCCGAAGCGGTGATGAGGCGACCCCCACTCGGGGCCGTGTCGCCACCCCGGTGGGCCGCTACGCCAGGCCTGGCTGTTGGAAGTGTCCGTGTGAGGCTCGCCAGCGCGCGGCATGCTCATGCATCCGCGAACTTGTAGCCGACGCCGTAGACCGTCAGCACGTACCGCGGATTGCGCGGGTCCGGTTCGATCTTCCGGCGCACGTTCTTGATGTGCGCGTCGATCGCGCGGTCGAATGCCTCGGCATCGGTACCGCGGATCGCCTCGAGCAGCTGGCCGCGCGTGAACACGCGCCCCGGCTGTCGCATCATCATCGCGAGCAGCTCGAACTCCGTGGTGGTCAGGTCGACGTCGCGCGTGCCGACCTGCGCGCGCATCCGCGGCACATCGAGGGTGACATCGAGTGCGCGCACGACGTCGTGTTGCGCGGCGCCGAGGTCAGTGCGGCGAAACACCGCGCGAACGCGCGCGACGAGCTCGCGCGGACTGAACGGCTTCGTCAGGTAGTCGTCGGCGCCGAGCTCGAGGCCGACCAGCTTGTCGCTCTCGTCGACCCGCGCGGTGAGCATGATGATCGGCACGTTCGACTGCTGGCGCAGCGCACGTGTCACGTCGAGCCCGTCCATCTTCGGCAGCCCGAGATCGAGCACGATCAAATCCGGCCGCTTCGTGCGCGCCAGCGTCAAGGCATCGGCGCCGTTGGCGGCGCTCAGCACCTTGAAGCCGGCGCGTTGCAGATAGTCACGGCAGATCTCGGCGATCCCCGGCTCATCGTCGACGACCAGGATCTCCTTCATCGTCTATGCCGTGGTCGACGGCTTCGTCTGAGAGGCCTGCTGCTCATGCGCCCGGCGATGCCACTCCTCGAACGCGGGCGGGACGCCGCCGTAACCGCCGCGCCACGGGCCGCCCCATCCTCGCCGCCACGGACCACCCCACAGCAGCCCGCGGAGGGCGAAGAAGAAAAAGATGAGAAAGAAGACCGGGAAGAACCCGAACCCGAATCCCCAGTGATGAGGCCACACGTAAACGTACGGCACGGCTCCCGGCGCGCTGGGAGGCGCCGCGGCAAACCGTCCGCTTTCGGCAATGCCCTGGGCAACACCGGCATTGTAGGCACCAATGCCGAGCGCGGTCGCGGCCGCGAGAACCAGCACGGCAATAGCGATTCCGCGTATCAGACCTCTGTTTTCCATCGAACTTCTCCTTCTCTGGTGTGTAGAACGCTAAGGGGTCAGAGCTGGGGTCTGACCCCAAGCTTGACCCTCCCAGTCTCGCGTTCGATCGTGAAGAGGCTATGAAGACGGTGTGGAGACAATTCATGAATTCGCGGGTGTTCCCCCTTGTCGCTGCGGTTTTCCTCGGCATCACCTCGACAGCTTCGGCGCAATGGTTGAAGCACCCGACGCCCGGCGTTCCGCGGACGGCGGACGGGAAGCCCAATCTTTCGGCTCCCGCACCGCGAACCGCGGACGGCAAGCCGGACTTGTCAGGTCTGTGGCACGCCGGTCCGAACGCGGCTTCGGACTTCAAGCCGGCGGATGCATTGCCATGGGGCCGCGAGGTGGCGCGGCGCCGTGAGATCAATCCCGCCTCGGATGGATGGTCGACGCTGTGCCTTCCACCAGGGCCGCTGATCAGCTTCACGGGTCCGATGCGGATCGTGCAGACGCCACAGCTCGTCGCGATGCTGTACGAGTTCTCGAACAACTTCCGGCAGATCTACACCGACGGCCGCGCGCTGCCGAAGGATCCCAATCCGACGTTCCAGGGATACTCCATCGGACGATGGGAGGGCGACACGTTCGTCGTCGAGACGATCGGATACAACGATCGATCGCTCGTCGGCCGGCCGGCGTATCCGCACACGGAATCGCTGCGGACCATCGAGCGCTATCGCCGACGCGACTTCGGGCACATGGACCTGGAGATGACCGTTGACGATCCGAAAGCGTTCACGCGTCCGTGGACGATGAGCGTCGAGCTGCTGTTCGATGCCGACACGGACTTGATCGAGTACGTCTGCAACGAAAACGAGAAGAGCAGGCAGCACTTCGTGCAGCCGAGCGACACGTCAGAGTTTCGCGTCGACCCGGCCGTGCTCGCGAAGTACGCAGGCATGTACGAAGTGATGACGCCTCGTGGCATGGCGAAGGCGACGATCCGCGTCGAGGACGATCAACTGATGATCGACGTGCCGGCGTTTGGAAGCGGCCGCATGATCCCGCAATCAGCGACGATGTTTCAGTTCCGCGGCGCGGTGATCGAGTTCGTGCCGAACGAGCACGGCGAGGTGACCCACCTCATCGCTCATGCCGTGGA
>DASRJR010000050.1:0-26351 GCA_035649395.1 Vicinamibacterales bacterium | reverse complement strand
GCCTGACTACGGCGTGACGACCACCGTCACGTTCTCGGTTGCGGTGAGGGCGCCGTCGTGCGCGACGCATCGCAGGATGTACTCGCCCGGCGTCTTGAACGTGGCGCGCGTTTCCCACGTGTTATCGGGTGGAACCGGCGGCGTCCGCCACCCCACTGCCCACGGTGAGTTCGCCGCTTCTTCGCGAGATCGAAGCGGTTCACGTTTCAGGTCAAGGGTTCAGGTCTCAGGTCAAAGAAGTGGCGATCGCGATTGGCTCGCGAATCGGTTCCTACGACGTGACCGGCACGCTGGGCGCTGGCGGAATGGGCGAGGTGTATCGGGCTCACGACACGAAGTTGCAACGCGAGGTCGCACTCAAGGTGCTGCCCGACGCGTTCGCGCTCGACCTGGATCGCATCGCACGGTTCCAGCGCGAAGCGCAGGTCCTCGCGTCCCTGAACCATCCAAACATCGCGGGCATTCACGGGCTCGAGGAATCGAATGGGGTGCACGCGCTGGTCCTCGAGCTGGTAGACGGACCGACGCTTGCGGATCAACTCGTGCACGGACCGATTCCACTGGACGAAGCGTTACCAATTGCGCGGCAGATCGCCGACGCGCTCGAAGCCGCACATGAGCACGGCGTCATACATCGCGACCTGAAGCCCGCCAACATCAAGGTCCGGACCGACGGAACCGTCAAGGTGCTTGACTTCGGCCTAGCCAAGCTGGCCGGTCCGGCGAAAACGGGACACGACTCACCTGACGTCTCGCCCACGATTACGACCCCCGCGATGACGGGCGTCGGCATGATCCTCGGCACAGCCGCGTACATGAGCCCGGAGCAGGCGAAAGGGCGCGAGGCCGACAAACGCAGCGACGTCTGGGCGTTTGGCTGTGTGCTGTTCGAGATGCTCACCGGCACGCGTGCGTTCGCGGCCAATGATGTCGCCGAGACGCTGGCAGTCGTGCTGACTAAAGAGCCTGCCTGGAGTGCGCTGCCACACACAACTCCTCTTTCAATCGCGAGACTGCTGCGCCGCACGCTGCAGAAGGATCGCAGGCGTCGCCTGTCGGACATCGCCGACGCCCGACTCGAGATCGACGACACAAACATCGAAGAACCTGTCGCCGCGAACGTCTCGCCAGCAAGAGCCAGCGTCCGCGAACGGCTGTCGTGGGCCGTTGCAGTCGTGCTCGCGCTTGCAGTTGCCGGCTTGGCATTTCAGGTCTTGACGACACCGGCGGCCGAGCGGCCGCCCGAGACGCGCGTGGACATCGTCACACCCTCGTCAGCGGATTCACTGTCATTCGCGCTGTCGCCCGACGGCCGGTTGCTGGCCTTCGCCGGCGAATCAGATGGCAACTCGAGGCTCTGGCTGCGATCGTTCGATCAGGGGGCGGCAGCTCGAATGCTGCCCGGCACAGAGGGGGCGTCGCTACCGTTCTGGGCGCCAGACAGCCGGTCGATCGGTTTCTTCGCCGGTGGCAAACTGAAACGCGTTGATGTCAGCGGCGGGATGCCCCGAACGCTGGCAGATGCCGCACCGGGGTTCGGCGGCGCGTGGAACGACGAGGGGATCATCCTATTTGCAGCGACATCCACAACGGCGCTCCGTCGAATCTCGGCCAACGGAGGTGAGGTCGTTCCACAGACCGGACTCGATCCACCGCGTCAGGTCAGCCACGCCTTCCCGACATTCCTGCCAGGGGGACGAGAGTTTCTCTTCTTTGCGCGAGGAACCAACGAAGGGCAAGGGATCTACGTCGGCTCGTTCGACTCTCCTGGCATCACGCGACTGGTTGCGGCCGACCGGCCTCCCATGGCGATCGTATCGACGGGCCGTTCGGCGGCAACGTTTACCAGCAGTTTTCGTCCGCCAGACAGCTGGTTGCTGTTCGTGCGCCAGGGAACGGTGATTGCGCAGCGACTGGATCACGCGAACAAACGTCTCAGTGGCGAGCCCACCTCGATCGCCGATTCGGTAGTTCTAAGTGGCGGCTCGTCCGCTGCGTACGCGCCCGCCGCTTTTTCGGCGACGCCCTCCGGCATCGTGGCTTATCGGACTGGCGCGATTCAGTCACAGCTCACATGGTTCGGTCGAACCGGTGAGGCCCTCGGCGCATTCGGGGCGCGCGATGCGATGAGCCCGTACAACCCCGAGATGTCGCCGGACGGCCGGCTAGTCGCACTCAGACGCACTGCCGAAGAAAACACTGACATCTTTGTGATGGACGGCGCGCGCACGGTTCGACGTACGTTCGACGCGGCCATTGAACAGTACCCGGTGTGGTCACCGGATGGAAGCTGGCTCGCCTTCTCGTCGACGCGGAGGGGCGTGGGAAATCTGTACCGCAGACGAGCGAATGGGATCGGTGGCGACGAACTGCTGTTCGAAACGAAGTTTCAAAAGAATGTGGATGACTGGTCGCCGGATGGTCGCCTCCTCCTCTACAACGAGGAAGACTCCGTGACCGGCCGAGACCTGTGGGTACTTCCACTCGATGGCGACCGCAAGCCGTCCATCTTCTTGAAGACGAATTCCCAGGAACACCGCGGTCAGTTCTCACCGAACGGGAAGTTCGTGGCGTACGTTTCCAACGAGTCAGGACAGCATGAGATCTTCGTGCGTCCGTTTCCTGCGTCGGACAACCAGTGGCAGATCTCGACGAGCGGCGGCGTTCAACCGCGGTGGAGCCACGACGGAAAGGAGATCTACTACATCGCGCCCGACGGAAAGCTGATGGCCACGCCGATCGTTGCCAAGGACGGCGTGATCGAGCCTGGAACGCCTGTCGCACTGTTTCAGACAAGCATCCTGGGCGGCGGAACGAACGCTTACACCAAACCGCAATACGACGTATCGTCCGACGGGCGATTCCTCATCAATCAGGCGGTTGACGACGCCGCGAGGTCCGCGATTACTCTACTGCTTAACTGGAAGCCGCCAACGAAGTGAAGCGACCGGCGATCAGGCGCTGTGCCCCGTCCCACACCCGTGGGAATCGTCGTGCTCATCGCGAGCACCACCAACACCGCTGAGCGCATGTTCGTGGGGGCCTGACTACGGCGTGACGACCACCGTCACGTTCTCGGTTGCGGTGAGGGCGCCGTCGTGCGCGACGCATCGCAGGATGTACTCGCCCGGCGTCTTGAACGTGGCGCGCGTTTCCCACGTGTTATCGTGTGGAATCGGCGGCGTCCGCCACCCCACTGCCCACGGTGAGTTCGCGCCATCGCGCGTGTCCTCCCAGGCGCTGAACTGCGGCGGATCGAAGGTCACCTCTCCAGCACCGCGATAAATCAGCCAGCCGAGACGCAGCCCGGTCGCCGAGTTCGGGACGGTCCGGTTGCCGCCCGGGAACGGTTGCATGGCCCGCAGACGCGGCTTGCCGTCGTCAGTCGCGACGGCGGTCAATGAGATCGCCTCGCCCACCTTCACGCGCCGCGTGCGCTCGCCCATGACTTTGAGGACCGGCCCCACATTGCCCACGAGATCCGGCACCGTACCCGTCTGACCGCCGGCGCCGAAATTGGCCGCCATCACCGTCCCGTTGACGACGTAGTCCGGCTTCAACGTGGCGAAGGCCTTTTCGGTCTTGCCGTTCGTCGTGAGCGTCCAGACGAGCTCGCGATTTCCGAAGTCCCTGGGCACGCGGACTCTGAAGACGAACTGATTCCGACGCGGCATGAAGTGTGTGGGCTGGCCCTGATCGGGTCCGCTCGGGTCGATGCTATTGGCCGCACCGACGGGCACGTCGATCCACTCGTTCCAGTTCCTGTTGAAGTAGCCAAAGATCAAGTCGAACGAGCCGTCGGCATTCTGCTCCCACCCTTCGTACACCGGCGCGATATTCAGCCCCGTCGTCGGTTTCTGCGCGCGCGGTACGGCGCTCGTGACAGCCAGCAGGAAGAGAACCGTTGTCGTACACAGACGGGACATCGTTCGCTTCACTGCTGGGCGCCGGCTCCCGCGGCAGGAAGCCCGGGCCGGCGCGGGATCTTGGCGAACGCACACATCGGGCAGCCGGGTGTGGCCTGTCCTTCACTCAGCTTGAGTGTCTCGCGGCGTCTGGCCACTTCCTGCGCAAACTGCTCCTCGGTCAGGTTCACGCCCTGCGCAATCAGGATCAGCATGTTGTCGATGGAGCGGTGCCCAAGGCCCGACCAGTTTCGCGGATCGACGACGTTCTTGTTGGCCGGAGTGTTGTCGAAGTAGCCAGTCACTTTCAGGATGGTGCCTGCCGGTAGCAGCGGCGCCGCATCCTCCTTGTAGGCATAGGTCTTCACCCAGTTGTGGTCGTAGCCCGAGCAGTTCAGCGTCTCGACATGCGAGCCGTAGATTGCCTCGAGGCACATGCGGACGCCCGTCGAGTGCATGTGGGGTTCGAACACGGTGAGCTTCAGCGGTCGTGACAGCGTCGCGTACGCGCTCTGCGTGATTCCGCTGGCGCCGCCGGGGATGTCGATATCGTCAGTGCCGATGGTGATGAGCGTCGACTGGATCTGCGGCTTGTATCCAACCGGATGGAACTTGAACCCGACCTGCAGCGTCGCGCGCGTGTCTTTCCCATTCGCGTGCAAGTGCACGGATGGGAATGCGACGCTCGAGCCTGCCGCCAACCGCTTGCCGGCCTGCGAATCGAAGATGTCGGCGTTGCGCCCGACCTCGTGCACCGGCCAGCCACCGCCGCTGGGCCGTCCGTCCGGACCGAACACCATCACCACCGCGTGGTGAAACACGAACAGCCCGCCGACCGTCGCGCGTCCCGGCTTGTCGCGCGAGTCGTTGACTTCCTTGATCTCCATCGCCGCAACGTAGCGATCCTCGGTCAAACCGGTCGGGACAGGGGTGAGCGCGCCCCAGTAGTCGGGGCTGATCGCTTTCATATCGACGGCCGGGCTCGTGAGGATCAGATCGGGGGCGCCGATCTGCCAGGCGTTGTTGTCGGCGAACACGCGCGGCGGCGGCAGGTCGGCAGGGTTGCCGCGCGGCGCGCCCGAGTCGACCCATTTCGCGATGAGGGCGACCTCCGCATCGCTCAGCGAGATGTCGTCCTTGAACCCCTGGACTCCGAGCTCCTTCTCGATGAACCAGGGCGGCATCGCGCCGCGGCGGTGGCGCAGCGCCGTGCGCGCCTTGATCGCCCTCGCGTAGGGACGTGCCTCCTCGTATGTCATCAGCGACATCGGCGCAACGGAGCCGGGGCGGTGACACGCCTGGCAGCTTCGCTGCAGGATTGGCGCGATGTCCTTCGTGAACGTGACCCCGGGCGACGTCGAGGGGCCTGCCCCGAGCGCAGTCGAGGGGTCGGTCTGCGCCCAGGCGGACGAGGCCGTGACGACGATCAAGGCGCCGAGACCCGCCGCGATTCTGGCGATCATGGTCGACTCCTCGTGGCTAATCACGGCTTACCGCGCGGTGTGTGTCGCGCCCTTGAAGACCGATTCGATCGCGGCTGCCGCGCACTTCTCGCCATCGGCGCTCGACACGCCCATCGCGCCGATCACCTGACCGTCGAGGACGATCGGCAGCGCGCCCGGCTGCGGAAAGTCGTTCATGAAGGTCGGCGCGAGATTCTCGCCGCTTCGCACCATCTTGTTCGTCTCGGACGTCGGCCGCCGCCACCGCAGCGCCGACTTTGCCTTGAGCAGCGCCGTGTCGATCGCGTTCGCCGCCGCGCCTTCCATGGCGTGCGACTCGAGCACGTTGCCGCCCCAGTCGATGACGGCCATCGCAAGAACCAATTTGTTCTTCTCGGCCCAGGCCGTGCACGCGTCGGCAAGTGCGCGCGCGCCTGCGCTGGAGACGATCGTGATCTGTCGCGTCATCTTCGAGGTGCCGGACGATTGCGCGGACGCGCTGCCGGCGAGGACTCCGACGATGAGGAAGGAAAACAGGAGCGGGCGCATGTAACCCTCCGTTGAGGTCCGCCCGAAGGCGGACGCTACATCTGGTCCGCCTGAAGGCGGACCCTACTGGCGTCGAACCATTCCTTTGAACGTGAGCTTCTGTAGACCTGCAGCCGTTCCGGCGATGTAGAGATTCCCCTTTGAGTCGACGGCGATCTGATGCCCACCGCCGATCATGCCGGGCACCTTGATCGTCCCGACGATCTCCATCGACTGGCGATCGACGATGGCGATGTCCATTCCGTTGCCGACATAGAGGAACTGTTGCGCGGGATCGGGTGACAGCGCCAGGTTCCGAGCGAACTGCGTGTCGGTCTTGATCACTTGCTTCACGAACTTGCCGTTTGCCGTGAACGCTTGCACGCGCCGGTTCTCACGATCGGCCACGTACACCATGCCGTCCTTCGCCACGCGCAGCGCGTGAACGATGCTGAATTGTGCTGGACCCTGGCCCGCGGGGAAGCTCTGCGGCGTGACCACCTCGCAGTGGTCATCGTCCGCCGGCTTGTTTCCGAACGCGCCCCACATTCGCTTGAACGTGCCGCGCTCCGCGTCGTAGACGATGACGCGGTGATTGCCGTAGCCGTCGGCGACATACAGCTCGTTCGACGCGGGATGCAGCCAGACGTCGGCGGCGCGGTGCACGTTCCGCGTATCGGCGTTGCCTTTGCTGCCGTTGCTCTCACCGATCCGCATCACCACTTTGCCGTCGCCGGTCAGCTTCAGGATCTGGTCGTCGTTCACCGGCCGCAGGCCGGCGATGCCGTTCGTCGGGCAGTTGTTGCCGGTGATCCAGACGAAGCCTTTCGCATCGACGTGGATGCCGTGCTCCCGCTCCGGCCACTGCATGCCGGCGCCGTCGCCGCCCCATGCCTTGACGAAGGCGCCAGCGCTGTCGAACACGACCACGGGCGGCGCCGCCATCGGCGCGTCGCCGGGCTTCAGCGTCCGCGGCCGGTGCAGCAGCCAGACATTGTCTTTGGCATCGATGGCGAAACTCGAGGCGTCGCCGAGCTTCCACTTGGGTGGCACTTTCGGCCAGGCCTTGTCCACCTCGAATTCGGGAAGGTTGCGCGACGACGACTGGGCGTCGATGCGATGACCACTGAACGCGAAAGCGATGACGATGCCGAATCCGAGAAGAAGAGTTCGAGTCATGGCTGTCCTCGACGCGGGCGGATTATACGCCCGCGTCGAGGCAAATGCGGGTAGCATCTCCGCGGCCGCCCGTCCGCCGTAGTTTTAACGGTGGGCGGGCCCGCGCTGGAGGTTGCCATGACCGTGCGATTCGCACCTGCCCTGGCGGTCATTCTGATGTCGTGCGGTTTCCTGCTCGACGCGCAGGTCAAGACATTCCGTCCGGTCACCGAGGCCATGCTGCGCAGTCCCGCGGCTGGAGACTGGCTGAACTGGCGGCGAACCGACAATGCCTGGGGCTACAGTCCGCTCGACCAGATCACACGCCAGAACGTCCAGCAGCTGCAGCTGGCGTGGTCGTGGTCCATGGACGACACCGGCTCACAACAGGCGACGCCGCTCGTCTACGACGGCGTCATGTATCTGCCGAATCCGCGCGGCGTGATTCAGGCGCTCAATGCGGCGACGGGCGATCTGATGTGGGAGTACCGCCCAGGCGAAGCGCCGGCTCGCGCGGCGGCACCGTCCGGTGCGGGCGAACAGAGCGAGATTCCGCGACTCTCACAGCGCCCGGCCGCCGCCGGTGGGGATACGGGACGCGGCATCCAGCGCAACCTCGCGATCTTCGGCGACAAGATCTTCGGCACGACCAACGACGCGCACATCGTCGCGCTCGACGCGCGCACGGGCAAGCTGCTCTGGGATGTCACGGTCGCCGACGAGAAACTGGGCTACGGCTACACGTCGGGCCCGATTGTCGTACGTGGCAAGGTGATCGCCGGCATGACCGGCTGCTCGCGCTACAAAGACGACGTGTGTTTCATCAGCGGCCATGACAGCGAAACGGGCAAGGAGCTGTGGCGCACGTCGACGGTCGCGCGACCGGGTGAACCAGGCGGCGACACCTGGGGCGATCTGGCGCTGATGTTCCGCGCCGGCAGCGATGCGTGGATTCCCGGAAGCTATGACCCGGCGGCGAACCTCGTTTACTGGGGAACCGCGCAAGCCAAGCCGTGGGCGCGCGCGGTGCGTGGCACCGACGGCGCGGCTCTCTACACCAACTCGACGCTCGCCCTGGATCCCGACACGGGAAAGATGAAGTGGTATTACCAGCACATTCCGGGCGAAACGACTGACATGGATGAAGTCTTCGAGAGCATCCTCATCGACGTCGGCGCGCGCCAGTCGCTGTTCAAGATGGGCAAGCTGGGAATCCTGTGGCAGCTCGATCGCAAGACCGGCGCGTTCATCCGGGCAACCGATCTTGGCTACCAGAACATCATCGACGTCGATCCGCACTCGGGCAAGGTCACGTACCGCGCCGGAAAGATTCCGCAGATCGGCGTCCAGCTCGATTTCTGTCCGAGCACCGCGGGATTCAAGAGCTGGCGCGCCATGGCATTCAGTCCGCAGACGAACGCGCTCTACGTTCCGATGAATCTCAACTGCGAGGTTGCGACGTTCGGGCCAGCGTCACGAGTGGCGGGCGGTGGCGGCACCGGCCCGGTTCGACGCAAGAACACCAAACATCCGCAGGCTGACGGACAACTCGGCGAATTCCTGGCGCTCGAGATCGCGACCGGAAAAGTCCTGTGGCGCCATCGCACGCCCTCGCCGTCGAACACGGCCGCGCTCGCCACCGCGGGCGGAGTGGTATTCGGCGGCGACTGGGATCGCCATATGTACGCGTACGACGCGACCAGCGGGAAGATTCTGTGGCAGACGCGTCTGCCGACGTCGGCGCAAGGTTTCCCGATTACGTACCTCGCGAACGGCAAGCAATACGTCGCGATGCCAGCCGGCATCGGCGGCGGAAGCTGGTCGACGCTCATCGCGCCGGAGCTCGCGCCAGAAATCCGTCGTCCGAACTCCGGCAACGCGTTGCTGGTCTTTGCGCTTCCGGCCGGGTCACGCTGAGTGTCGCGCGCGGTTGCCGGTCTCGCGGTCGTCTTCACGGCGCTGCTCGGGTCGGCGATTGGCGGCCAGGAGCCGCGATCGGTCTGGGACGGCGTCTACACCGAAGCGCAGGCCGAGCGTGGCCGCGGCGCATACGCACAGGTGTGTGCGTCGTGCCACGCCGACGACCTTCGCGGCAAGGGCACGGCACCCAGCCTGATAGAAGAGAGCTTCGCGTTTCTGTGGGCCGACATGTCGGTCGGCGATCTGTTCGAGCGGACTCGCATGCTGATGCCGTCGGATCGACCTGGCAGTCTTCCGTCCGCCACGTATGCGGACCTTCTCGCGTTCATTCTCTCGAAGAACGGCTTTCCGGCCGGCACCTCTGAGCTCGGCGCCGACGTGGCCGCTCTGAAGAAGATTCTGATCATCGAGAAACGTCGGCCGTAGGCTGGCGGGACCGCCTTACTGCGTTCCGACCGGCGGCGTCTCCCGGTTCAACCAGCGTTCCCACGCGTTGAAGTTGAACGGCCGGCCGAGGAAGTCCTTCACGAGCGCGGCGGACGGTTTCGAACTGCCAGCCGCGAGAACGGTGTCCCTATAACGGCGGGCCAATCCGGCCTGGAGCAGATCCTTTCCTTCGAACGCGCTGAACAGATCCTTCGCGATCACCAGCGCCCACATGTAGGTGTAGTACGCGCTCGCGTACGCCGGCGTGCCGATGTGGATGAACACGGTCTGCCGATACGTGCCGTCCACGTGCGGATACGGCAGATAGCTGTTGTGAATCTCCTTCCAGATCCGTGTGGTGTCCACCTTGCTCGCGTCCTGGTCGTGGTAGGACAGCGATGCCTTGGCGAACACCATCTGGGCCCGGACTTCGAGGCCTTGCCCGAACTCGCTGGCGCGCGCCATCTGCGCGACGAGCAACGCCGGAATCGGCTCGCCCGTCTGGTAATGCTTCGCAAAGCTCGCCAGCGTCGGCGGGTCCAGCGTCCACTCCTCGAGCATCTGCGACGGCGCTTCGGTGAAGTCGCGTTCGAGCGCGATGCTGCTCAACCCGGCCCAGCGCTGATGACCGCCGACCAGCCGGTGCACGACGTGACCGAACTCGTGAAAGAGCGTTCGGACTTCGTCGTGGGTCATCAGTCCGGGATCCCCGGGCTGCCCGCCGGGCAGGCTTGCGACGAGCACGGTCTCGGGCAGGTGCCGGCCCTCTGTGCCTTGCCGCACGGTCGTGACCGAGGCCGTGGTCGACTGCTTGTTCGGCCGTGGATGGAGATCGAGGTAGACGCGTCCCACCAGCCGCGCGTCATCGAGCACCTCATACACCTGCACCGAAGGGTGCCAGACGGTCACGTTCGAGACCGGCCGGAACGTGAGCGAAAAGATGCGGCTCATCACGTCGAACACGCCCGTCAGGACGCGATCGAACGGGAGATACGGCCGCAGCGTCTGCGAGTCGAAGTCGTAGCTCGCCCGCCGCACGAGCTCGCCGTAATAGGCGCGATCCCAAACCTGCAGGGTGGCCCCAGGAATATCCTTCTGCTTGAGCGCCAGCAGCCGCCTTGCTTCCCGCGTGGCCTTCGGCCCCGCCGCCGCGACCACCCGATCGATGAAATCGGACACGGTCCTCACGTCGCCGGCCATGCGTGACGCCATGTCGAAGCTCGCCCAGCTCGAATAGCCGAGGAGCCGCGCCATCTCGCTGCGGATGGCGAGTATGCGATTGAGGACGGCGATGTTCTTCGGGTAGGCGACGGTGTAGGACTCGATGTACATCCGCCGGCGCACCTTCTCGTTGGTGGCGTACGTCAGGACCGGCCTGGCATCGACACTGTCGGTCGTCAGCGTAACCGCGCCGTTGCCGTCGGGATTGTGCCGGGCGATGAAGTCGGCGGGCAGCCCATCGAGATCCTTGATGCTGACGGTCCAGCGACGTTGGCCCTCACGAATGTTGCGCTGGAATTCCGCCATGACCCCGGTGAGCTCCTCGCGGAGCTTCCTCAAACGGGTTCGCGTCGCTTCCGGGAGATTGATGCCAGTGCGGCGCAGCTCGGCCAGCTTGCGAGCCACGTACAAACGCGTGTCGGCGTCCAGCCCCTCGGGCCGTAGCGCGCTGAGCGCGTCGTAGACATCGGTTCGAAGCTCGATCTCTGCGAGGATGCCGACGACCTTGCGATCGAGATCATCGCCGGCCCGCCGCATGGCTTCGTCCGGATGGACTGCGGCCATGAGCCCGGCCGCGCTGTCGGCAGTATCGAGCTCCGCGAGCATGTCGTCGTAGGGTCGGAGCGTGTTTTCGATAGTACGCGGTCCGCGAACCGCGAGCATCGAATCGAGCGCTCGCCTGGCGCGCGCGATGCGGCCGTCGACGAGGGACACCAATGAGCTGGCATCGGAAAGGCCTGCGGTGAACGGCGCGTCAGGCGGTTCGGGTTGGTCGAGCCCCGCTGTGGCCGGGGCCTGAGCGACCAGCGTCCCCGCGAGGAGCCACGCGAAGACACTGATTCCGGTGGAAGTGCGCAGGAGGCGTGCAAACATCTGCGCGTACCTACGAGAAACGACCGTCTACCGTTACGCCGAACACTCGCCGTCCATCACCTCGGGCGCGAAGGCGTGCGTCTCTGCGAGGTCGACGAAATCCTCATCCGTCGTCTCGTTCGGCAGCAGCTGCGCCAGGTCCTTCAGTGCGTCGGTCGCCATGGTCGGCGGAACGCGGCGGAAGAACGCTCCGAGCTCTTCGTTGCCCTCGCGGTTGCTGCGATAGAGATCGAGCAGCCGATCGAGTGCATCGGTGAGCCGGTGCACCGGTACTTTCGAAACGACCTTGCCGAAGTGCGCGGTGCCCTCGTCCGAGCAGCCGCCACCAACGAGAACGAAGTACTGCGGCACCGCGCGGCCCGCGAGCTTGCGGACGCTGCCTTGGAAGCCAATCGAACCGATGTGGTGCTGACCGCATCCGTTCGGGCAGCCGCTGATCTTGATGTGGCCGGACGGCACGAGATCGACGAGGTCGGGACGCGCGCTCAAGTGCTCGGTCAGGGTACGACCGAGACCACGCGACTGCGTGACGGCGAGCCGGCAGCTCTCCGCACCGGGGCAGCTGACCACGTCGCTCAATCGGCCCGCATCGGGCGCGGACAGTCCGGCGGCCGCGAGACGCTGATAGAACGGCTCGATCGATTCGGTTTTGACCCACCGATACAGCACGTTCTGATCGACGGTCAGGCGCATCGTCCCGTCGCCATACGCCTCTGAGAGGTCCGCGAGCACGCGCATCTGCCCGGCCGTGAAATCGCCCAGCGGAAGACGGACGGTGACGTGGCAGTAACCGGTCTGCCGCTGACGGCTGACGTTGCCGCGCATCCAGCGAACATAGTTATCGGGCAGCGGCTGCAGCCGGACGCTTCCGGGCATGATGCCGGGACCGTTGACCGGCGTGCTGGCCGCGGCGGCAACCGCCTGCAGTGTTGGCGCTTCGGACGGGCACCAATTCGGCGCTGTTTCCGATTGCACGGTCTCCGGATCGAACGGCAGACGCGCACCGCCAGTCTGAGCCGTGAACTGCGCGAGCTCTTCCTCGAACCGCTGGCGGAATACATCCCAGCCGAGCGTCTTGATGGTGAACTTCAGGCGGTTTCGCGATCGATGCACGTAATCGCCATCCTTGTGGAACACGCGCACCACTGCTTCGGCGACGTTGAACATCTCCTCGACCGGCATGAACTCGTAGAGCACGTAGCCGGAGACCGGAAGAATGGACGTGCCGCCGGCGACGGTCACTCTGAAGCCGCGCTTGCCGTCGACGATGCGGGCGCGCCAGCCGAGGTCGTTGATCGAGGCGACGGCGTGATCCTCGGCGCAACCCTCGAACGCGATCTTGAACTTGCGCGGCAGCGCCGCGGCCAGCGGATGGCGCAGGAAGTAGCGCGTCATCGCTTCGGCATACGGCGTCACGTCGAAGATTTCGTTGGCCGACGTGCCGGCATACGGGCAGCCAGTGATGTTTCGCACGGAGTTGCCGCACGCTTCGCGTGTGGTGAGCCCTTCGTTCGCGAGCTCACGCATCACCTCCTCGACGACGCTGAGCAGCACGAAGTGATACTGGATATTCTGGCGTGTGGTGATGTGACAGAAGCCGCGAGAGTAGCGCGCGGCGACGCCGGCCAGCGCGCGCATTTGCGATGAGGTGACGATCCCTTGCGGAATCTTGATGCGCATCATCTGCACGTTGTCTTGACGCTGTCCGTAGGTGCCCCGCACGAGACGGAAGCGGCGCCAGTCCTCCGGGCTGATCTCGCCGCGCTCGTACTTGCCGAGCACGTCGACGAACTCGTCGATGTCGTGCTCGCTGGCGAAATCGAGCCGGGCCCGCCCGAGCGTTTTCTGATCGTCAACTGCGGCCATACTTCACCCTGTCCCCTTCCGCCTTCGCCTGTAGCTCGCCTCCGCCACAGCCTCCGGCGAGGCAGGCTTCGGCGAGACTCGCCGCCCGCGCGAGCGCAGGCGGCTCGGCCTGTGCTTGCGCGAGCGCCTCGCGGATGCGAACCACCTCGCCGACGACGAGCACACCAGCAATGCCCGCGGGCGGCTCGGCGGACGCGATAGCGGCCAGCCGTCCCGTCCAGGTCCACTCGTCGCACGTTGAGACGCCGCACACGATCGCGGCTGGCGTCTCAGCCGACCAGTGGTGAGCGAGCAACTGCGCCGCGATCTCGTCGCGGCCCGCCACGCCCATCATCACCACCAATGTGAGGCTGTTCGGCCTCACGGGGTCGAGCATCGCATCGAGCGGCTCGCCGGTCTGGCCCGCAATCACGAGAAACCCTGAGGCGACGCCGCGGTGCGTCACTGGAATCCCCGCGAGTTCGGGTGCCGCGACCGCGGCCGTCACGCCCGGAACGATCTCGAACGGAATCCCCGCCGCCGTCAGCGCCAGTGCTTCTTCGGCACCACGACCGAACACGAACGGATCGCCGCCCTTCAAGCGAACGACGCGCTTGCCCTGCCGAGCCGCCCGGATCATCAGGCGGTTGATCGTGTCCTGCTTGACGCTGGCTCGACCGGCCCGCTTGCCAACGCAGAAGCACTGTCCCCGCGTGATGGCGCGAACCGCCACCGCATCGACGAGCGCGTCGTACAGAACCAGATCAGCTGTTTCGACGCGCTGCCGCGCCCGGACGGTCCACAGCTCGGGATCGCCGGGGCCGGCGCCGACGAGGGACACGCCTGTTTGCGATCGGGAGTTGGAAGCTTGGGAGTTGGATGCGCGACTCTCGTACAACTGGTTCAAGGCCTCGAGCAACGCCGGCCGACGCTCTTCCATCGGCACGCCGTCGCGCTTCCACTCGCGACGCAGCTCGTCGGCCGTGGCAAGCCACGCGTCGAGATCCACCGGCAGCCACGCGTCCAGCGCCTCGCGCAGCAGCCCTGCCAATGCCGGAGCGCGCCCATCCGTCGAAATCGCAACGGTGACGCTGCTCCGCCGGACGACTCCGCCCGCATAAGCCGTGGCATTCGCCGGATCGTCAACGGCATTCACGAAGATCCGATGACGTTCAGCAGCGTCCAGCACCTGACGATTCACTTCCCGCGGAGCAGCGGCAACGACGTACCACGCACCATCGAGATCGCGCTCGTCGAAAAGACGCCGCTGCAGTTCCACGCCGTCCACCTCGAGCTCGGGACGGATCTCCGGAGCGACGACGGTCACACGTGCGCCCTCGTGCAGCAGCGGCTGCAACTTGGCGGCGGCGACGCGCCCGCCGCCCACGAGGACGACCTTGCGATCCTTCAACCGCAGAAATGCAGGATACATACGGCGTTAACCGCGCATGTCAATGCAAAATGCAAGATGCAAAATGCAAAAGAAATCTTCAGACGTTTTGCATTTTGAATTTTGCATTTTGAATTACACGATCACGTTGCTAGCTCACCACCAACTGGGGCGCGACGACGCGCTCGAAATCCGAGAGCTTGCGGCCGATCGTCACCGGCGGCTCGACGCGATCGCGCATCACCTCCGTGGTCTTGTAGCCGTTGCCGGTGATGCATACGACGACCGACTCGTTGGGCTTGATGACGCCCCGCTTGACCAGTTCTCGTGTGGCCGCGAGCGTCGTGCCGCCAGCCGGCTCCGTGAAGATCCCCTCCGTCGTCGCGAGCAGCTGAATCGCTTCGATGATCTGCTCGTCGCTCACCATGGCGCCGGATCCGCCCGTGTCCTTGACCACCCTGACCACCTGGAACCCATCGGCCGGGTTTCCAATAGCCAGAGACTTGGCAATCGTGTTCGGCTTCACCGGCTCGGGAAAATCGAGCCCCGCCTCGAGCGCTTTGACGACCGGTGCCGAGCCGGCCGGCTGCGCCGCGTGAATACGCGGAATCGTACCGCTCACCAGACCGACTTCACGCAGCTCGCGCAGACCCTTGTAGATACGGGGCAAGAGCGTGCCGCCGGCGACCGGCGACACGATGTGATCGGGATATCGCCATCCGAGTTGCTCGGCAATCTCGAAGCCCATCGACTTGGCGCCCTCGGCGTAATACGCGCGCAGGTTGATGTTGGCGAATCCCCAGCCGTACCGGTCCGCGATCTCCGTGCACAGTCGATTCACGTCGTCGTAGTTCCCCTCGACCGCCACGATGCGTGGGCTGTAGATCGCGGCGCCAAGGATCTTCGCGGGCTCGAGATCGTGAGGAATGAAGACGTAACACTGCAGGCCCAGACGGGCGGCGTGCGCCGCGACGCTTCCCGCGAGGTTGCCGGTCGACGCGCACCCGAATACCGGAAACCCGAGCTCGATGGCCTTGGTTGCCGCCACCGAGACGACGCGGTCCTTGTAGGAGAACGTCGGATGGTTGACCGAATCGTCCTTGATGTAGAGCTCTGACAGGCCAAGTTCACGCGCGAGACGCGTGGCGCGCACCAGCGGCGTGAACCCCGAATGGAAGCCCGTACGCGGTTCCGCTACGGGCAGCAGTTCCCGATAGCGCCAAATGGATGGGGGCCGCGACTCGATCAGCTGCCGCGTCATCACACGGCGAATGGCGTCGTAGTCGTACGAGACTTCCAGAGGACCGAAGCATTCGCTGCACACGTAGCTGGCTTTGGGCTCGTACCTGGCGCCGCATTCGTGGCAGGTCAGTCCGACGACGAATCTCATACGCTGCTCCCGATCGCCTTTCCTGATCCCTGAGTCCCGATTCCCACTGATTCCTGTTTCCCGATTCCTGATTCCTGATTCTGATGCACGCTCAACGTGCGCACCGTCGCCGCCACATTGGCCCGCTCGTACGTTGCGCGCATCACCGCCGCGACGCGCTCGACATCGTGACGTGCCAGCACGGCCACCGACGGCCCCGCGCCGGACAAGAAGCCTCCGAGCACGGCGGCGTCATCGATCGCCAGCACCTCGTCGAGCAGCGGCACCATCGACGCACGCGCCGGCTGATGCCATCGATCCTTCACGGCCTCGCGGATCTGCGCCCATTCGCCGTGCTGCAGCGCGTGCAGCAACATCAACGCGCGCTGGAGGTTGAAGATGGCGTCCGCTCGCGGCACCGCCGCCGGAAGCGCCGCTCGTGCCTTTGCGGTCGCGAGACCGATGGCCGGCGTCGCGACCACCAACTTCACCTCGTCGGGCCAGGACCACTTCAACACGCGCGGGTCCTCGCCTTCTACCTGCACGACCGACGTGAGCCCGCCGAACAGCGCCGGCGCGGCGTTGTCGGCGTGACCCTCGGCTGCGGTCGCGACTCCGAGCAACACCTTGTCGCTCTGCGCGCCCGCCACCCGCTCGAACAGCCGCAGACCGGCAACCGTCGCGGCAGCACTGCTGCCCAAACCGGCCGCCATCGGCACGTCGCTCACGATCTCGACGAACACGGACGGGGCCCGGATACCGGTGCGCTCGACGATTGCCGCGAAGGCCCGCTCGACCGCGTTCTGGCCGTGAACCGGCGGCGTGCTCTCGACGACCGTCAGGCGGCTGCCGCCGTCGTCGCGAACGTCGACGATCCTCGCGTGTAAGTACAACTGGACGGCCACACCCAGCGTGTCGAACCCGCCGCCCAGATTTGCCACCGATCCAGGTACGACCACATCGGACGATCTTGTCCCCGTTTCCGAGGCTGTACCCTTCTTAAGTGACACGAAATAAAAACGATATCACGAATCAGCACCGAGCAGCATCGGCAGCGCGAGCGGTGGCTCGGCATGCCACGGCTCGCGTCCAATCTCGTCGAGTGCCGCGATGAGAGCGTCCTCTTCGCAGGGCTCGACCGTGATGACAAATGGCAGGCAGTCTTTGGGATACCCGGCTTCCTGGTGCAGAGCGTCGAGGTTGATGTCCTGCTGGGCCAGCGCCTGAGCGATGGTGGCAATGATGCCCGGGCGGTCCCGAACGACGAAGCGCAAATAGTACGGTGTCGCCGCCGGGGCGACGATCGCTCCGGGACGCCATTCCTCCGATTCGCGCGGCTTGGCGCCGGTGGTCAGCGCCAGGAGATCGGAGACGACGGCAACGGCGGTTGCCGGACCGCCGGCTCCCGCTCCGCTGAAGCTGCTCTCGCCACCATATCGCCCGAAGATGCTGACGATGTTGTTCGCCCCCTCGTTGCGGCCGAATGCGGAGATCTGAGGCACCAGCACCGGCCCAACCGACGCATAGAAGCCCGAGTCACGTGTCTGCGCTTGCGAGACCTGTCGAATCGTGCACCCGAGCCTCCGGGCGTACTGGAAGTCGGCGGTCGAGATCCGCCGGATGGACCGCGTCGGAATCTCCGACACTGTGAGATAGCGATGGAACGCGATGCCGGCGAGGACCACGAGCTTGGCGGCGGCATCGTGGCCGTCGACGTCGGCGCTCGGATCGGCTTCGGCATATCCGAGCCGCTGCGCGTCGGCGAGCACGACGTCGAGCCCTTCACCGGTGCCCGACATGCGGCTCAGGATGTAATTGCACGTCCCGTTCAAAATGCCGGCTACGCCGATCAGCGTGTCTCCCGAGAGGCCTTCGCGCACACCGTGAATGAGCGGCACGCCGCCGCCGACCGCTGCCTCGAATCGCAGCTGAACACCGCGCTGCGCGGCGATGCGCAGCAACTCCGGCGCGCACGCGGCCAGCAACATCTTGTTGGCGCTGACGACCGACGCGCCCTGCTCGAGCGCGCGCGTCACCCACCCGCGCGCGGGCTCGACGCCGCCGACGACCTCGACGACCACGTCGGGACGCGAGGCGAGCACGTCATCGTACGCTTCGGTCCAGACCACGTCGGGCGTCAGCCAATCGGCCCGTTTCCGCGACACGCCGCGATTGAAGACGTGCGTGAGCCGCAGTCGATCCGAGAGCTCGGGGCGCTCGACGAGAATCCGAGCCACCGAGGAGCCAACCGTACCGAACCCGAGCAACGCCACACTGAGCGGACGAGACATCAGGCCTAACAGTCTATGCCGCCTGATTCCATGCCCAGGACTGAATCCTGAATCCCAATTCCTGATTCCTGGTCTAATGATCTGATGCAAGCGCCTTTCTCCGTGGGCATCATCCAGGACCACGCGACACCGGATCGCGCCGAGAACGTGGCGCGGGCGGAGCGTCTGGTGCGCGAGGCGGCGCGGCGCGGTGCGCAGATCGTCTGCCTCAAGGAGCTGTTCTCCTCGCCCTACTTCTGCAAATCGCAGCACAGCGATCGGTTCGATCTGGCCGAACCGATCCCCGGCCCGACCACCGAGGCGATGCAGCGTCTCGCGCGCGAGCTCGCGCTCGTCGTCGTGGTGCCGTTGTTCGAGCGCCAGGCGGCCGGGATCTATCGGAACTCGGCGGCGATCATCGACGCCGACGGCTCGCTGCTCGGGGTATATCGGAAGATGCACATTCCCGATGACCCGTTGTTCTACGAGAAGTACTACTTCACGCCGGGTGAAGCGGCGGTCGTCAGCGCTGAGCGCGCTGAGGCGACCCGGGTCGACGCCGGCGGGTTCACCGTGTGGAAGACGAAGTACGCGGCGATCGGCGTGCTGATCTGCTGGGACCAGTGGTATCCCGAGGCGGCGCGCATCACCTCGCTGCTGGGAGCACAGGTGCTGTTCTATCCGACCGCGATCGGCTGGCACCCGGCCGAGAAGGACGAATGGGGCCGCGCCCAGGTCGATGCCTGGCGCACGATTCAGCGGTCGCACGCGATCGCGAACGGCGTCTACGTCGCATCGCCCAACCGCGTCGGCCACGAGGACGAGCCGGGCACGAACGGCCTCGAGTTCTTCGGCCATTCATTCATTGCCGACCCGTTTGGGAGGATCGTGGCCGAGGCTGGCGAGTCGGAAGAGATCCTCATCGCGCAGTGCGACCCATCGCTGATCGAGAACGTGCGACGCAATTGGCCGTTCCTGCGCGACCGTCGAGTCGACGCGTACGGTCCGATCCTGAGTCGGTATCTCGGTTGATGAGGAACTGATGGTTGTAATTCAAAATTCAAAATGCAAAATGCAAAACGGAACCCAAACGGGAGCTCGGTTTTGCATTTTGCATCTTGCATTTTGCATTTCACGTGGTTAGCGTTTTCACGCCTCCCCTCCGCATGCCGGCCGAGTGGGAGCCGCACCGCGCCACCTGGATCGCCTGGCCGCATCATGAGCCCGACTGGCCGGGCAAGCTCGGACCGATTCCGTGGGTATACGCGGAAATCGCGCGCGTCATCGCCGAGCACGAACCAGTCGAGATCCTGTGTCACTCCGAGGACGTGCTCGCCTCGGCCCGTGCTGCGCTCGACGCGCACGCGGTGCGCCCGGATCGCGTTCGGCTCCACATCGTTTCGACGGACCGCGTGTGGCTGCGCGACTCGGCGCCCACCGGCGTCGTCGACGCGAACGGTCACGTCGTCCTCGTCTCGTGGGGCTTCAACGCGTGGGCGAAGTACGACAACTGGCACCAGGACATCGCTGTCGGCGCGGCGATCGGGGCGGTCACTGGACTGCCGCGCGTCGAGCCCGTGCGCGAAGATACCGGTGCGCGCGTCGTGCTCGAGGGCGGCGGCATCGAGGTCAACGGTGCCGGGGCGCTGCTCGTGACGGAGGAATGGCTCCTGAGCCACGTGCAGGTGCGCAATCCCGGGCTGACGCGCGATGACTACGAACGGATCTTCCAGCGGTGGCTGGGAGTGTCGAGAACGATCTGGCTCGGCGAAGGCTGTGTCGGCGACGACACGCACGGCCATGTCGACGACATCGCCCGCTTCGTCGATCGCGACACCATCGTCCTGGCCGTCGAGGACGATCCCACCGACGAGAACCACGCGCGTTCGATTGACAATGTCCGTCGGCTGGAACTGGCCGCACGCGCGACCGGCCATCCGCCGTTCCGCATCGTCACGCTGCCGTTCCCGCGACCCGTAATCATGAACGGCGAGCGGCTGCCCGCCAGCTACGCCAACTTCTACATCGCCAACAATGTCGTGCTGGTGCCAACGTTCAATGACCCCAACGATCGCATCGCCCTGAACACGCTCGCCGAGTTGATGCCGTCACGAAAAGTCGTCGGCATCCACGCCGTTGATCTCGTCTGGGGATTGGGTACGTTGCACTGCCTCACGCAGCAGGAACCTGCAGGTTAGCGCGCTCCAACGGCTAGTGAAATCGCGACGGCTGCGCCTGGCATCGCAACTCCAGCGATCTCTTGATAGTCCTGATCGAACAGGTTCGTTCCGTCTACGCGCACTTCGTATATGCGGTTGATCCGCTTGGCAATACGGAGGTCGAGCAGTACGTAGTCTTGCGTGCCGGTTGACCGCGAGCGACGGCGGTACTCGACTCGCGGCGCCACCTGAAACCCATTCGGCAACGGCAGCGATCCGGCCGTCGTAAACGAGCGAGGCGCAACGTCGAGGACGTACTTCGAGAGCTGGTCCACAGGCGCGGCGTCGAGGTCGAGGCCCGTGAACTCCGCCTGGACGAACGCGCCGTTGGCAAAGGTGCGCCGCGCACCGAGCTCGATGCCCATCGTGTCGACCCGACGGATGTTGTAGGTCTGCCATCGATCCGCAACCGTGGGCCGAAGCCAATCGATCACATCGCGATCGGCCCGCCCGAACAGCGTCGCCTGCAACAGCCAGCCGCCCGGCGCGATGACGTCAACTCCCCCTTCGCCGGCCCATGCCGTCTCGGGACCGACATCGGCCCGTGCCAGGTTGGCCGGATCCGAGTAGTAGCGTTCGGTGAATGTCGGGACTCGGAAGGCGCGAGCGACGTTGGCGCGGAGACGGATCCGTGACGTGGCCCACCAACCGGCGCCAAACGAGGGATTCCACGACGCGCCGAACTCGTCGTAGCGGTCGAGGCGCAGCGTCACGTCGGTCATCACGCGTCCGACCTCGGCCCGCCACTCCCCGAACCCGCTGATTCGCGACATCGCGTGATCGCCGAGGTTCGTCGAGCGAATCCAATCGCCGCCGCTCTCCACGCCCACGCTCAGCGTGCCGTATCGACTCAGCGACCGCGCCGCGGTCATCCCCCCGAGCACGGCGTGGGTGCGATGACGGTTGTCGGATAACTCCGGGCGAAGTTGGTTGAACACAAAGCGATCGCCATGCGTCCGATAGGAGGCCGCCGCCGTGAGACTCCATCCGGCGACATCGGCGAGTCGATGATCGGCGTTGACCAGCGTCTGGTTGGTCCACTCGCGGGACGGCGCGTTGCCGCCGTAGAAGTTGTTCGCGCCGAATGCCTTCCACAGATACGAGACGGCCACGTTCGACCGTTCGCCGATCGAGGTCCGCGACCGCACGATGCTGGTCTTGAAGTCGCGGTCGTCCATGAACCCCGACGATCGGTCGGCTGCGACCGCGACGAACTCGCGCACTGCGCCGCGCTCGAGGCTGACGTCGCCCCGCCCGCCGGCCAGACCGAAGCTCCCGCCCTGCACGACGAGCGACGGCTCGCCGCTCCGCCTCGTGACGATGTTCACCGCGCCGCCGAAGGCGTCGGCACCGAACAACGACGAATCCGGACCGTAGACGACCTCGATGCGCTCGACCGCGTCGAGCGGCACGGGGATGTCGCCGTTGTGGTGGCCCGACTGCGCGTCGTTGATGCGAACGCCATCGACGAGCACGAGTATCTGTCCGAACGTGGCGCCCCGGACGGCGAAGTCGCTCTGGACGCCGCGAACGCCGCGCGCGCGAACGTCGACCGACGCGGCCAGTCGCAACACGTCGGCAACTGACTCGACGGGCAGACGGGCGATCTGCTCGCGCGTAATCACGGTCATCGCCCGTGTCACGGTCGCGAGCTCCACCGGCCTCGCGGCGGCGGTCACGACGACCGTCTGTCTGAATGGGTCCTGCCCTGCCGTCAGCGCCGAGGCACACAACGCCCCGATGCACGTCAGCATGCCCGTCCTTACACACCCTCGCATCAGAAACATCGGGCGGAATTCTACCTGCGGTCGTATTTGCGGGTTTTTTGAGTGGGACAGCCCTCTTCTAGAGCCTCACGCCCGGGCCCTGAGGCCTCCTCTGCCATTGCACTCAGCGTGTGGCCAGCGTACACTCCGGCCTCGTCAGAGCCGGTCCGGCTTAAACCCCAGGAGGCAGGAATGAAGCGTGCCCTTGCCAGGAGCGTGTTCGCGTTTCTGTGTCTGGCCTTGCTGCCAGTCGCCGCCTACGCCCAGGCAACGATCTCAGGCGTAGTGAAAGACACGTCCGGTGCCGTGCTGCCGGGTGTAACCGTCGAAGCGTCGAGCCCCGCGCTCATCGAGAAGTCGCGGTCGACGACGTCCGACGGAGCCGGTGCATATCAGATCATCAATCTTCTTCCAGGCACTTACACCGTCACGTTCACGCTCGCGGGGTTCAATACATTCAAGCGGGATGGCATTGAATTGAGCGGATCGTTCGTCGCCACGGTCAACGCCGACCTGAAGGTCGGCGCGCTCGCGGAGACGATTACCGTCACCGGCCAGACGCCGCTCGTCGACGTCCGTAGCGCCGGCGTTCAGAAGGTGGTCACCAAGGAAATCGTCGATGCCGTCCCGACCGGGCGCCTCGGCATCAACCTCGCGGCGCTGCAGCCGGGGATCATCCTCGGCGCGGGTGGTGGCGTCGGCCAGGCGAACACCAACGCGTTGACGTCGCAGGACGTGGGCGGCACGGCCGGCGATACGTTCACCGACCTCGCCATTCATGGAGGCAAACCCGCGGAACAGCGGCAGACGATCGGCGGCCTTTCGGCCGCGACGACGATCCGCTTCGGCGAGTCGCTGAGCAGTTCGCCGAGCTTCACCGCGATGCAGGAGATGTCGGTCACCAGCTCCGGTGCTGACGCGTCCCTCGCCGGCGGCGGCGTGCAGATCAACTACGTGCCGCGCGACGGCGGCAACACCTTCAAGGGCTTGATGTTCTTCTCGGGCGCGAACGGCTCGATGCAGGGGACCAACTACTCGTCCGGAACTCGCGACGCCAGCGGCGCGTGCTCACCCGTCGAGAGCCTCTTCTGCCGAGGCCTCACCGCGCAGCCCGGCGAGCTGAAAGTCGTCTACGACATCAATCCAGGGTACGGCGGGCCGATCAAGAGGGACAAACTGTGGTGGTTCGCCACTGCGCGCTGGACCAAGGCCGAGAACTACGTCCCGAACGAATACCCGAACATGAACTTTGTCCGGGGTCAGACCAGCCCAACGCTGCTCAACGCGAACACCCTGACCTACGTGCCTGACACCAGCCAGCCGCTCGGCACCACGGTCGGCGGCGGCGGCTACTTCTGGGAACAGACGCTGCGTCTCACCTGGCAGATGAACGAGAAGAACAAGATCGCCGGCTACTACAACAACAAGAAGCGGACATCTACGAACGGCAACACGACGACGTCGAAGGAATCGCTGAACTCGTCGTACTTCTTCCCGTTCTCCGACAACCTGCTGCAATGGACGCAGACGACGACGAACAAGCTGCTGCTCGAGGCCGGCGCCTGGCGACATCAGGAGACCTGGGGAAGCAAGATCAACACGGACATCTCGGACCCACTGGCGATCGGCGTGACCGACAACAATCCGCAGACGCTCGTTCCGGGCTACGTTCAACTGATTCAGAACTATCACGGCCGCGTCGGAGCCACGGACACGCCGAGCCACAACCCGAACTATCGCGGCAACTTCGCGATGTCCTACGTCACCGGGTCGCATTCGTTCAAGACCGGCGTCGATCTGAACGGCGCGAATCGGTGGGCGAACAGCCACTCGGTCATCCCTTATAGCTACGTCGTCAGTACGTTGGCCAACAACGGCGTCGGTGTGGGCATACCGGTACCCACGACGCTCACGCTGCGCTCCGACGGCTGCACCGATCCGCTCGTGAGGCAAGTCAACGGAGGCCTGGTTGGAGGCGACACGACGATCAAGAATTGTCCGACACCGGCGGCGGGGTCGCCCAACAAAGTGACCAGCGAGGGCGGCGTCTTCGTGCAGGACAAGTGGACGGTCAATCGGTTGACGATGAGCGGCGGCCTTCGCATCGACTGGTTCTTCTCTGAGAATCCCGCGTTCCATCTCAGCCCCTCGATCCTCACGCCGAACCGCAACTACGACGTGCCCAAGTTCAGCACCACGCGTTACAAGGACTGGACACCGAAAGGCGCGGTCGCCTACGACCTGTTTGGCGACGGGCGGACGGCGCTCAAAGCCAACGTTGGACGCTACGTCCTGGGTCAGGCGCTCGTCATCGGCGGTTTGGCAAGCCAGCCGGGCTACAACGTGCAGCTCACCTCGTCGCGCACGTGGGTCGACAACAACCGGAACTTCATTCCCGATTGCGATCTCACGAATCCGAATACGCAAGGCCCGACGCAGACCGGCGCCAACTTGCAGGTCGATACCTGCAACGCTCCGGTCGGCGCCAACCTCAACTTCTACGACAACGTGCTGCGTCCGAACCTCGCCGTCATGGATGACGCGCGGTACGGGTGGGGCAAGCGTCCGTACAGCTGGGAAGTCTCGACCAGTGCGCAGCACGAGATCGGCCGGGGCGTGTCGGTCAACGGCGGGGTCTTCTGGCGCTGGTTCGGCAATTTCCTCGTGACCGACAACACCTCCGCGAAAGCGAGCGACTTCACCGAGTACTCGGTCACACAGTCGGCGATTCCTGCCGCTCCGGCATCAGCGGGCGGCCAGAGTCTGCCGAGCGATATCAACACGCAGCGCTTCTACAACGTGAACGCAGGCGTGGCGACCAACAACCTTCAGGGGTTGTCGAAGACGATGTTCCCCGGAAGCAACGTATACGACCACTGGTTCGGGTACGACGTGGGTCTCAACGCCCGGCTGCCGCAGGGGATCATTTTCCAGGGCGGGTTGAGCACCGGGCATCAGACCACGGACTTCTGCGATATCCAGGATCCGGCGAAGGCGGGCAACGATGCGCTCGTCGAAATGATCGCGGGTTCCGCGGTCGTCGCGGCCTCGTCGCTGGCTTCGTGTCACATGGACCAGAACTGGCTGACGCAGATCAAGTTCCTCGGCTCGTACACCGTGCCGAAGATCGACGTACAGATCGGTGCGGCGTTCCAAAGCATTCCCGGTATCGAGTATTCGGCGGCCTTCGCTGCGCCAAACGCCGACCTCGCGAGGCCGGTCTCGCAGGGCGGGCTCGGACGGCTTCCGACAGGGGGCGTCGCCACGGGGACCACGACCGTTAACCTGCTTCAACCGGGATCGACCTACGGTGAGCGCTTCAATCAGATCGACCTGCGATTCGGGAAGATCGTCCGCTTCAGCCAGCGTCGAGCGGTGGTCAGCCTGGATCTGTTCAACGTGCTCAACTCCGACGTCCTGTCCGGTGCCAGCTCGGTGTACGCCACGTGGCTCGCGCCGACGGCCGTCGTCGCGCCGCGCCTCGCGAAGGTGTCGCTGACGTTCGACTTCTGAAGCTGAAGGGGTCAGGGGGGAGGGGCAAGGGGGAAGGGCTGTCCAGGATTTAGACTGAATCCTGAGACAGCACTACTCCCTTGGCCCCTGTCCCCTATCCCCTTCGCGCGGCCGCACCTCTCGCGTTCCTCATCGCGGTCGCTTGCGGCGCGCCGCCGCAAGCGACCGCGCCAAGCGCCAGCACACTTCCACCGGCCGCGCTCCCCGATCTGTCGCGATCGGAGCCGACGGTCCGTCAGCAGATCACCGAGCGATACGAAGCGCTGCAGACTCTCAGGGCGAACGCTGGGACCGGACGAACCGAGCTCGCGCAGACGTACGGCGAGGTCGGGAGTCTGCTGCTAGCCGCGGAATACGCCGATGCTGCCGAGGCGTTCTATCTGAATGCGGAGTCGATCGCCGACTCCGATGTTCGCTGGCCGTACTACCTGGGCCATGTCTACATGGCAAAGTCGGACGCGACGCGCGCCATCGCGGCGTTCGAGCGTGCGCGACGCCTGCAGCCG
>DASRJR010000049.1:0-7823 GCA_035649395.1 Vicinamibacterales bacterium | reverse complement strand
GGACTCGCGTCGCATCCGCCGGTCAGGCCCGCGAAGACGTTGCCCTCGTTGTCGGCGCCCATGCCCTCGGGACGTGTGCCCTGCACGTAGTACCGAAGTGAGCCGTCCTTCGCGCTGCCGATCCTGATGCCGTTGCCCCAGCCGGGATTGCGCACCACGTTGCCGCCGCCTTCGGGCGCTTGCGGCGGACCGCCGATGACCTGGCTCGATTCGGAGTCGGCGACGATGAGCGTGTCGTCTCTGAGAATCGCGATCCCGCTTGGTCGACCGAAGTGCCGCCACTCGTCGACGAACTGCAGGTTGCGATCGAAGACCTGCACGCGGTTGTTCGAGCGATCCGCAACGAACAGGCGTCCCTGTGAGTCGAACGCCAGCGCGTGCGGTCCCATGAACTCGCCCGGTGCCGTGCCCATCTTGCCGTACTGCGCGACGAACGTGCCGTCCGTCTTGAGCCGCACCAGCCGATCGCCGTCCTGCTGCGCGTCGGTCGGCCGTGGCCAGTGACCGTCGGCCACGATGATGTCGCCGTTCGGCGCGATCGCGCACGCGGTCGGACCGATGAACGTGTCGGTGCCGGCCTTCGAGACGCCCGCCTTGCCGAGCGACAACAGCACCTTGCCATCGGGACTGAACTTGAACAGCTGGAAGCCGCGCCCCTTCGTCGCCGGGTTGTCCGCGAACGGTCCGCTGTCGCCTGCCCAGAAGTTGCCGTCGCGGTCCTGACAGAATCCGTGCGCTTGCACGAACATGCCGTTGCCGAAGCGCCGATCGACCTTGCCCGAGGCATCGATGTGCAGGATCGGCGGCTCCGATCGGTGATGCAGCCACGTACCGCCCTTGCCGTCGGGGATGATGCCGATGGCGGCGCCCGGCTTGATGTCGCCGAGCTGCGGCCAGTTCGGGATCACCTTATACGGGCTCGCCATCGTGCTCGTCCACGGCGGATAGCCACCGCGCGCCTGGCCAGGGGGAGGAAACCCGCGCGGAGCAGTGTTCTGTGCCGGCGCCCCGGCGCCGGGGCTCTGCGGCGGCGGGGCAGCGGGCGCACCGCGTGTTGGTGGCGGGGCTTGCGCAGGCGCGCCCTGCGCTGACGCACTCGGCGGTGCGGCGAGTTGTGCCGGCGTCAACGCGTTGGGCGGCAGCCCGCTCGAGAGTCCCTTGAACACGAATCGCTGCGCGCGCGCTCCCGGCGCGACTTCGCCGGTGTAGAGGTTTCCTTTGGAATCGATCGCCAGGTGATGCAGGCCACGGAAGTCACCAGGCCTCTCGCTGCATTGCCCGAACTGATAGAGCAGCTGAAGGCTCTTCCGCTCGAGCACTGCGATGCGCGAGTTGCCGTAGTCGGCGACGTAGAGGAATTGTTGCAGCGTGTCCGGAGAGAAGGCGAGCCCGGCCGCGGACTGCGCCGACGGCCCGGATCGGTTGATGAACGTCTGCGTCACGTACTTGCCGTCCGGCGTAAACACCTGCACCCGGCGGTTGGGACGGTCTGCCACATAGACCAATCCGTCGTTCGATACCTTCACCGCGTGCACCGGGCTGCCGAACTGTTGCGAGCCGGGGCCATCGGTGTCGAGCGTCGGCGCGGTGCCTGTGGGCGTGGCACAACTGAGATTGCCGCCGCGGCCAGCGGGCGCCGGCTCGAGCGGCGAGTTGCCGAACGCGCCCCACATCCGCTTGAAGGCGCCGGTATCGGCGTCGAGCACGATGATCCGCCGGTTGCCGTAGCCGTCGGCGATGAAGGCCTCGTTGGTCTTGGGCCACACGAAGACGTCTGCCGACTGGTGGACGTTCTTCGTGTCGCCATTGCCCTTGCTCACGCTCCTGCTGCCGATCTGCAGCAGGAACTTTCCCTTGTGGTCGAACTTGAGGAGCATGTCGTCGTCCAACTTCCGAAGCGACGGTGCGATCGGGGCGCTGCCGCCGATCCACACGTTGTCCTTGTAGTCGACGGCGATGCCGTGTTCGCTGTCCGGCCAGTCGTAACCCGATCCGGGTCCGCCCCATGCGTTCACGAATTTCCCCGACGCGTCGAACTCCAGCACCGGTGGTGCCGCCTGTTTGCGTCGCTCCTCGGGAATCGTGTTCGGCCGGTGCAGCATCCAGACGTGATCGCGCCGATCCACGGCCACCGATGCGACGTGACCTACGATCCAGTTATTCGGCAGCTTCGGCCATGTCGCGTCCACTTCGAAGACCGGAACTGGTCTCGTCGCCGCGGGCGCCTGCGCCTTCGCCTCTGCACCGCCGTTCGAGACCGTCGCGGTCGCCGCCATCACGGCGATGCTGGCCGCGACGTAGCCGAGATTCAGCCACGTTGATCGATTCATCGACCTGTCTCCATCCAATCGCGAGCGTTCTGCCAGACAGCGACGCTATGGAGCGCCGCGAGGCGCTCCATAGTTGTCGTCCCATCGGATGTTCAGCCAGAAGACGTCGGGCGTGACCTCGCTGAAGCCGTGGTAGAAGTTCGACGGGTGGAAGAACACGTCGCCTGGCTTGGTCGCGACCGCCACACCGGTGTTCGCCACGCGCTCGCCGTCCTTCACCTGATAGCCCGTGTTCACCGTCGCGCCGCCCGCCAGCACGACCCACGTGTCGATCGTCTGTTCGTGCAACTCCACTGACGGCGTGCCGTTCCATCGCAGGTTCACGTTGTAACGTCCGCCTTCGATGAGTCGCGTGTTGCCCGACTTCTTCAGGCGCATGCCCGCCATGATCTGATCGAGCTGCTCCTTCGAGAAGAACAGCTCGCCGCTGCCGCCGTAGCTGTACGGCAGCACTTGCTGGCTTCCAGGTGGGAGTGCGGCCCCACGTCCAGCAGGCGGAGTGCCGCCGCCTGCGCCCGCCGCACCGGCGCGCGCCGCCCGCGCGTCAATGGCTCCTTCTCGCGGCCCGCCGCCGGCGCGCGCACCACCAGTTCGCCCGAGCAGGCCGTTCAGCGTGCCGGCGCCCATCGGAGAGTCGGGTGGCCAGTCGGTATCCCAGCGCACGTTGAGCCACGTGATGTTGCTGTCGACGCCGCTCACGCCGTGGGGGAGTCCCGAAGGAATGTAGACGAGGTCGCCGACTTTGATCTTCCGGGTCTGGCCGCCGTTGATCTTGCCGCTCTCGAGCACGCCTCCGGTCGTCAACGTTCCGCCGCCCTCGAGCACGACCCACAGATCAGCAGTAATCGGATGCACCAGCCCCGTCTCGGCCGCGGTGATGCGACGGATGTTCACGTTGTACTTGCCGCCCTCGATCATGCGAAGCGTCTGGAGCTTCTTCGCATCCATGTCCTTCAGGTACTGCGCCAGCTTCTCCTTGGGAATGGCGATCGAATGGTCCTTGGGTGCCTGCTCGAGGATGACTGTCCGTCCTTCGCCGCCCTGTCCGCGGCCGCCTCCAGCCGGTGCCCCGGCCTGGCCCCCGCCCTGCGCGAGCGCGATTGAACCGCTGACCACGATGACTGCCGCCCAGATCGCCCTTTCCCGCATGACCGCTCCTTTGCTCCGAATTGATAGCGAACTCGCTCGCGCGTGTGCCCTGGCGGCCGTCCTTGGTTCTTGGGCCTTGGTGCTTGGTCCGTTCTTCGTCCTTGGTCCGTCCTTGGTACTTGGGTCCGTGGTCCTACGTACTCGATTCAACCGTACTTCGCAGTCCGGGCATGGACCCGGACCAAGGACGAGGGACGGACTAGAGGACCAGGGACGGACCAAGCACTAAGGCCCACGGACAAAGGACGGCAGCTAAACACGGTCGAAAATCGCATTAAGAGATACGACACCCGCAGCGTCGGGCATTATCTGTGGCGGCTCATGGGCTTGGAGCCGCCGCATTTGTCATCAATTGTCATCGCCCAGGGGACACGCCCGAACCGTTCCCATATAATCGCGCTTCCTTCGCGGGAAAGAGGCTCCGTGACCACGACGTCATCTGGTTTCCGCCCTCGTCTGTGCAGAGTCGCGGCGTTGCTGGTCTCGCTATGCGCGACCGCCTGCTCGTCGGGCGCTGCGGCTCCGCAGCAACAACACCTCACGCTGTGGTCGGGCATCGCCGCGGGGTTCACCAACGATCTGATCAAGCGCTTCAACGGCGCGCTGCCACAAACCCACATCGACCTTCAGACCGCTGCAGGTGGCGTCGTCGTCGTGTCGGCGGTGGACGGCGGGCAGGGGCAGCTCGGCCTCGCCCAGTCCGACGTCGTCTACCTCGCCTACCGGCGCGGCATCGAGCGTAACCTGTATCCGCACAAGAATCTGCGCGCGATCGCGGTGCTCTGGGTCAACACCTTCTACGTGCTCGTCCGCCGCGACAGCCCGTTCCGGTCGATCGAAGATCTGAAGGGGCAACGCGTCGGCATTATCCGCCCCGGGACGTCGGGTGAGTTTTCGACGCGGATCCTGCTGGGCGCGCACGGCATGAGCTACGCCGACGTGAAGCCGATCTTCCAGCCCACCGACAGCCTCGTCCCCAAGCTCGGGTCTGGCGAGATCGACGCCGTGTTCAGCGCGAACCCGCTGATGCTCGCCGCGGCTCAAACGCTCAACGAGACCGTTCCGCTTCGTCTTCTGCCGATTGGCCGCACCGTGACGAACCGCTTGCGCGGCAGCTATCCGTTCCTCAGGCCGGTTACCGTCGCGGCGAACCAGCTTCCGGGGCACAGCCAGCCAACCGAGACGCTCGGTGCGGAGTGGCTGCTCGTCTGCAGCAGCGATCTGTCCGAGGATCTCGTCTACCAGTTGACGCGCGCGTTCTTCGAGCAGCTGCCGGCGATGGCGCGCGAGCACGGGGAAGCTGCGCTCATCGATCCCGAGCAGGCGCCCGCGGCGCCGATCCCGCTGCACGCCGGCGCGGCGCGCTACTACCGCGAACGCGAGATCCTGCGATGATCGAGAGCCCTGCGCCCCGGGTGGCTGTAGGCCCAGAGCCACAACGGCCTATCGCCGGACTGTTCGCGCGGGTTCGCCAACGTTTGACATTCGGCGGAGATCGCGTGAGCGGCGACGTCGTCCGCCTCCCGACCGTCATGACCTTCGTCGTCGTGATGTTTGCGGCGACGATGGGGCTGGTGTGGTTCGGGTACGTGGCGACGCGAGAGTGGAGAAGTGGTACCAACCTGCTGCTCGAGCGGCGCGCCAACGAGGCGCTGGCGCTCGTGCGCGCGGCGCTCAGCGCCGACATGAAAGGCGCCTGGATCACGGCGATCGTCCCGTTCAACACGACCAACCTGGACGAGGATCCGCCGTACAGCATGTTCCAGGTCGCGGCGCGCACCTTCGCGTTCTTCCCGTATCCCGAGTCATTCGTGTTGTGGAAGCAGATCGGTCGGGATCAGGGGACCACTTACGTATTCAATCGTGCGGACCGCCCGCCTCCGTGGGAAACGCGGCCCTCGTCTGACGATCCCTTCCCCGTGGTGCTCGTGCGCGATCCGCCGGCGCTGACAGAACTCGTTGCAGCCGTCCGCGCGCAGGCCATAGCGGAGTCGCCGTTCATCATGCTCGAGCGGCCGATCGAGGGAACGCCGTATCAGATCGTCGCGCACGCCCTCTTCGAATCGAGCCCGCCGCACGGTCTGCTGGGGTTCATCGCTTTCACCGTCAATGAGCGGTGGCTGCGTGCGCAGTATTTCGATCCGCTGATGAAGCAGGTGGAGAAGATCGGCGGCACGCCGGGCGGCCTGTCGATTGCGGTCTCAGACGATGAGGGCCGGGTGGTGACGAAGGCGGCGCCGGTCGAACCCGACGCCGGCGACTTGCACACGCTATTCTCGCTCCTCTTCATCGATCCGGCGCTGGTCACGTCGATCCCGTCCCTCGGCGATGCTCGGGACGTCCCGAGCGTTAGTCGAGGGACGTCGCGGCCGACGCGGGTTCGCGAGTGGACCGTGCACGTCAGGTCGCTGCCGGATCAGACGCTGCTCGCGACGTTGCAGGGCGCGCGGCGGATGTTCGTGCTGATCTCGATCGCGGCCGGCGCGGGTCTGCTGGCGCTCGTCCTGACCGTGCGCGCCGACCGGGCGAGCGCCGCGCTGGCGTCGATGAAATCCGATTTCGTCGCCGCGGTGACGCACGAGCTCAAGACGCCCGTCGCATCCATCCGGCTCGTCGGCGACACGCTCTCCAACGGCCGATACACGTCGCCCAAAACCGTGCAGGAGTACGCCGGTCTGCTCTCGGTGGAAGCATCCCGCCTGGGTGCCTCGATCGACAACCTCCTGACGTACGCGCGCTACAGCAGTTCCCCTGCGGTATCGGCGACCGAGCTCGCCGACGTCGAGCCGGCCGATCTCGTCGAGGACGCGCTGCAGGGACTGCGGCCGGTGCTTGCCAACCTGGAGTTCGAGCTGATCATCGACGTGCCGCCCACTCTCCCGCAGGTGTGCGTCGATCGGCCCGCGATGATTCAGGCGCTCGACAACATCGTCGACAACGCGATCAAGTACTCGACCACCGAGAAGCACCTGACCGTGAAGGGCACCGCCAACGTCAAGAGCGTCACGCTGAGCGTCCGCGATCGCGGCACCGGCATCGCGCGCAAGGATCTGTCGCGCGTCTTCGAGCGCTTCTATCGCGGCCGCAACGTCACGGTGAGCGGCAGCGGCCTCGGCCTGCCGATCGCGAAGCGCATCGTGGAGAGCCACGGCGGCCGGATCGAGGTGCGCAGCACCGTGGGAACTGGAACCGAGGTCGACGTTACGCTGCCGATCAGCCGCGTCCGAAGCGCGTGAGCGTGCCGCAACGAGGTATGCAGATGACCAAGCGCGTGCTGATAGTCGAAGACGACAAGGCGATCGCCAGGTTGCTGCGCGACAACCTGGAGTACGAGGGGTTCGTCGTGGAAACATGCGACAACGGCCGCGATGCGCTGCCGTCGGTCAAACGGTTCACGCCGGATCTGCTGCTGCTCGACCTGATGCTGCCGCATGGCGCAGACGGCTTCGAGATCTGCCGGGCGCTGCACGAGAGCCCGACGCGCGTCCCGGTGATCATCCTGTCGGCCCGCGGGCAGAAGGAAGATCGCATCAAGGGGCTGACGCTCGGCGCGGACGACTACGTGACGAAACCGTTTGCGCTCGACGAACTGCTGGCGCGCGTGCACGCGGTGCTGCGCCGGACCAAGCCGCCGATCGAACAACTTCGGCTTGGCAACACCGTCATCGACTTCAAGCAACTGAAGGCGTACTGCGGCACGAAGCGCGTGGAGCTGACCGATCGAGAGTTCGAGATCCTGCGCTGCCTCGCCGAGCGCGCCGGCCACGTGGTCACGCGCGACGAGCTGCTCCATCTCGTGTGGGGCTACTCGGACACCCCGCTCACGCGTACCGTGGACAACTTCATCTTCCGCCTGCGCCACAAGCTGGAGCCCGATCCGCGGCATCCCACCTACATCCGCAAGGCGTACGGCGACGGATACCGACTGGTGGTCAGCGAATAGTCGCGTCTCGCGCGAATCCGGCACCTTCTTCACGTCCTAGATAGGTGTCTGCCATCGGGACGTGATACAAAACTCATCCGTATTTGTCGCGTTCCGGGCGAAGACGACAGTGTTCATCGCTTAGGAACGGACGTTGTACCCAACAACGAATGTTCGCAAAGGTTTTCGAAAAGGCCGCGCTCTGTGCAGTGCTCCTGGCGATGACGGCAGGGGTGTCTGAGGGAGGTGAAGGCGCGTCGGCGCCCGATCAGGAACAGAGCGACGTCACGGTGATGAAAAAAATGAGCCTGGGTGACCTCATCAAGGTCGAGGTCACGACCGTCGCCAGGCTCCCAAGCACCGTCGGTCAGACGCCGGCGGCCGTGTTCGTCATCACGCAGGAAGACATTCGGCGGTCCGGT
>DASRJR010000048.1:0-4489 GCA_035649395.1 Vicinamibacterales bacterium | reverse complement strand
TCGCGTCGCGCCGGGTCCTACACCGTGACGCCCAACGGTCTCGTCAACGCCTCCCAGGCTTCCGATCGAATCGTTCCGAACACGGCGGCGGGCTTGTACTCGACGACAGAAGATCTAATGCGGTGGCAGAACGGTTTGTACCGCGGCAAGGTGATCTCGAAGGCCTCGCTGCAGAAGATGACGACGCCGTTCAAGGGCGATTACGGGCTCGGTGTGTACATCCGAACCGTTGACGGCCGTCGAGCGGCGACACACGGCGGCGGCGCGCCGCCGTTTGCCAACTTGACGTATTTCTTCGATCGCGGTGTCTCGGTGGTCGTGCTCGGCAACCTCAGTGTCGCGCCGTCGGCGCAGATCGCCGGGTACCTCGGCGCGCTCGCACACGGCGACACCGTTCAGTTGATGTCGGAGAAGAAGGCCATCACGCTCGCGCCATCAGTGCTCGCGCGGTACGCCGGCGTGTATCAGTCCGCCGTCGGTCCGACGATGACCATCAGAGTCGAGGGCGGACAGCTCGCCGCGCAGCCGGGGCGCGGCACCGCGCTGCCGCTCCTGGCCGAGTCCGAGACTCGCTTCTTCAACCGCGACATCAACGTCGTCGTCGAGTTCGTCCGTGACGGCGCGGGCAACGTCGCGGAGCTCGTGGTACTCCAGGGGACGCATCAGGAACGCGCGACGCGCGTGAAGTAATCGTCGCCGATGACGCTCTGGCAAGACATCCGCTACGGTGTCCGGATGCTGGCGGTCAGCCCCGGATTCACGACAGTTGCCGTGCTGTCGCTGGCCATTGGCATCGGCGCCAACTGCGCCATCTTCAGCTTCGCCGATGCGCTGCTCCTCCGGCCGCTTCCAGTCGCGCGGCCGGGCGAGGTGCTGAGCGTCGGATCGAGGTCCTCGCTCGAAGCGCTCAACGCCAGCTCGCTGGTGTCGTCCTACCGCGACTACGTCGACATCCGCGACAGGAACCGCAGCTTCGAGGGTCTGGCCGCCTTCACCTCTCTCACTGCCGGCTTCGCGACCGATCCGACGGCGACGCCGAAGCTCAAGATCGGGCTGCTGATCAGCGGCAACCTGCTGCCGCTGATGGGCGTCGAGCCGACCATCGGCCGCGCGTTCAGACCCGAAGAGGATGAGGTGCCGGGGCGTGACGCCGTGGTCATCCTCGGACGGTCGATGTGGGAGCAGGAGTTCGGGGCCGACGCCGGTGTGCTGGGCCGCACCGTCCGCATCAACGGCGTGCCGTTCACCATCATCGGCGTGGCGCCGGCGAGCTTTACCGGCATGAACCGCTACGTTCGCTACGATTTCTTCATCCCGCTGATGATGTCGCCGCGCGTCATCGCCGATTCGAAGGCTGCATCGCTCGAGACGCGCGACGTGAGGAATCTGACGCTGAAAGGACGGCTGAAGCCTGGCGTGTCGCAGGCGCAGGCGCAGAGCGAGCTGACCACGATTGCCGGCGATCTCGAGCGCGCCTATCCCGAGACGAACAAGAACCGGCAGTTCTTCGTGAAGACCGAGCTCCAGGCGCGCATTGCCGAGAGCCCGCCCGACGCGATGCTGGTGGCGATGCTCACGACGCTCGCGGCGGCGGTGCTGCTGGTCGCCTGCGGCAACGTCGCCGGACTGTTGACGAGCCGGGCACCGGGCCGGGCGCGGGAGATGGCGCTGCGGCTCGCCATCGGCGCCGGCCGCGGCCGGCTGATTCGCCAGCTCGTGACCGAGAATCTGATTGTCGCCATCGCCGGCGGCGCGCTCGGGCTCGCCGTCGGCTACGCCGGGATGATGCTGTTCAGTCAGATCAGAGTTCCGAGCGATCTGCCGATCATGCTCGCGTTTGACATGGATAGGCGCGCGCTCCTCTTCAGCCTGGCCGTGGCGGTGGCGAGCGCGCTCGTCTTCGGTCTCGTACCGGCGATTCAGGCGTCGCGCACGGACTTGACGGGCATCATCAAGGGCGGCGACGCGGTCGGCCGCGGGCGGCGCCGCCGCTGGGGACGCGCCATTCTGGCGACGGCCCAGGTCGCTGCGTCCGTGGTGCTGCTCGTCGTTGCGATGTTCATGTACCGCGGCTTCGGCCAGCAGCTGGCGAACGGTCCTGGCTACCGGATCGACCATCTTCTGATGATGGGCTTCGACACCAGCTTGATCCGCTACAGCGACGCGCAGGCGCAGCAGTTCTACCAGCAGGTCGCGGAACGGGCACGGGCGGTGTCGGGCGTGACGGCTGTGACGATGACGACGTCGATCCCGATGTTGAACGATTCGATCGGCACGGTGACGATCTCGCCCGAGGGCTTCCAGTTTCCACCCGGCAAGGAGAACGCCGCCACGCTGGCGTCGAGAGTCGACGAGTTCTACTTCGACGCCATGGGCATCCCGCTCGCCGCCGGGCGGAATTTCACCCGCCGTGACGACGAGAGCGCGCCGCGCGTCGCCATCGTGAACCAGCATTTCGCGGACCACTACTGGCCGAACCAGGATCCGCTCGGCAAGCGGTTCCGGCTGGAGAGCGCGAAGAACGCGTGGGTCGAGATCGTCGGCATCGCGAAGATGAGCAAGTACCTCTTCGTCGCCGAACCGCCGTCCGACTTCGTCTACCTGCCGTACCGGCAGAACCCGTCGCGGGGAATGTTCCTGGTCGCGCAGTCGTCCGGCGACCCGGCCGCGCTCGCCGCGCCGCTGCGCGAGGTGGTGCGCGGTCTCGACGTCAACATGCCGATCTTCAACGTGCGGACGATGGACGGGCTGTATCAGATGCGCGCGACCAGCATCTTCAACGTGCTGGTCACCACCGTCGGCGCCATGGGCCTGATGGGACTCGGGCTGTCGATCGTCGGGCTCTATGGCCTCGTCGCCTATGCGGCGAGCCGGCGCACGCGCGAGATCGGCATCCGGATGGCCATCGGTGCCACGGCGCCGAACGTGCTGCGGATGGTGCTGCGTCAGGGAGTCGCGCTGGCGTTCACCGGACTGGTGCTCGGCCTCGCGGCCAGCGTCGGCGCGGGCCGTCTGTTGAGCGCGGCGTTTCCAACCGGCGACGATCGGCGCGATTTCGTCTCGCTGGCGCTGGTCGCTCCGGTCGTGTTCGTCGTCACGCTGCTGGCGACCTACATTCCCGCGCGTCGCGCCGCGCGAGTGAATCCGGTCGAGGCACTCCGCTACGAGTAGCGGCCGGCCTTGGGTGTCGAAGCTGATTCGTGGCGGTGCCTCTGGGTCTCCGGCTGGCGGCTACACGCCCTTGGGCGAATACTTCGTGAGAACGGAGGTCAACGGCGTCGCGGCCGCCGGCGCAGCCACCTTTCCGTTCAGGATCTCGTCGGACTGCAGTGGCTTTCCATAGACTCCTTTGTTGGCGTCCTCGTCCTGATGAAGCGTCGCACCCTGCAGCGAGACACCGGCGAACGCCCCTCGGCTGCGCGAATAGCTCAGGATCTTCGCCTTCAGTGCGGCATCGGTTTCGGCCGTGCTCGAGCGGCCGACAGGTCCACCAGCAACCGAGGCTTCACCACCGAGGGTGAACTTGCTCTTCAGCAGGCTGTCGATGCCCTCGCGATTCATCACGAGCATCACGACGTCAGTCGCCTCTGCACCGATCTGGAAGCCGACGCTGCCGCCGCCAAGTTCAACCATCGCCGGTGCGCCCCATCCTTTGTTGCCCGCGCCACGACAACTGATGGCGCCTCGCCCGAACGAGCCGCCGATGATGAACCCACCCTTCTTCATACCGGGCACGACCACCACACAGGCAGCCTTGTCGAGCACGCTTCCGGGAATGCCTTTGTCCGACGCCGACATGATCTCGTCAAAGGCCTTCGCGGCATTCGCCAGCCGCTCATCGGTTGCCTTATCGGCGAGCACGAGTCCGCCCGAAAGCGTAAGCAAGATAGTGGTGATGAACAGAGTTCTCATAACGTCTTCTCCTTGCCGATCATGTCGAGAGCCCAAGACTCCGGCGACGTACGATGTCCAGATCGCGACCGCGGCGAGGCCCAGCATCCGCCCGAGGCGTTCAGCTTCCACATGAGCTCCTGGGGTCTTGCCGCTCGCAGCAGCCAAATCCATGCCATAGGCCGGCCGAAGTTTGCCGACTCGACCTGCGACCTGGCCCGCAAAAAGCACGTGAAGCGATCAGGCTGGCGGCGAACGCGCGACATTTTGTGAACGCCTTTAGTATTTTCGTGAGTGAGGACGCGCTCATCCGCGAACTGGACCTGAAGGCGCTGGGGGCTGTGATCGAGCGCTGACGCGTACCGCGTTTCCGATAGCCACACGGCGATGGCTCGTCTGCCGCTACAAAAAGTTGAGGGCCAGAGAGCGGTCCTCTCTGGCCCTCAACTACTACTCCTGGTCAGTGCTTAGTGTCGAAGCTGATTCGTGACGTTGCCGTCTTCGTACACTTCGCAATACGAGCGCTCGGCCTGAATTCCGTCGCCGCCAAAACCGCCGCCGCCCTGGCGCAGGACGCGGGTCGGCATCACGAAGGGCT
>DASRJR010000047.1:0-25203 GCA_035649395.1 Vicinamibacterales bacterium | reverse complement strand
CAACTCCAACACCTTTACGGCATTCGTGCTGCGGCACGTGCCGGAGCTCCGCGTGGATCTCCCGGCGCATGCCATCGGCAAGGACTACCTCGGCACACGCGTGTTCGCGCGCTCGCCGAGCGGTACGGGTGGACAGGTCAGCCTGTTCGGCGTGCTCGGGCTCGTCGCCGGCATCGAAGAAGGCATCGAGCTGAACCTGCTCGGCCTGACGTTCGGCGTGGATCCGAACGACGTCGCGCTGGAGCTGCCGCTGGTCGGCTCGCTCGGCTTCGGCGCGCCGATCACCGCTTCAACGCTGTACTGACACGCGATATCCTGTGCCGCGTGCGCGCCTCCGATTCGCTCGACCGCACGGGCGTACTCGTCACGTTCGCCGTGTTTGCCGCGCTCGTCGTCGACGGGATGGACCTGCAGATGCTGGCGCTCGCCCTCCCCAACATCACCAGAGAACTGCAGTTGTCGAGCCTCAGTGCAGGGGCGTTGAGCACGTATACGCTGCTCGGCATGGGCATCGGCGGCGGATTCGCAGGTTGGCTCTCCGACCGGATCGGGCGTGTGCGCGTCGTGTGGTGGGCCGTGCTCGTCTTCTCCGGCTTTACCGGTCTGATCGCGTTGTGCCAGATGTTCTGGCAGATCGCGATCTTGCGCTTCCTCTCCGGCTTCGGCATTGGCGCGGTGTACAGCATAGGCACCCTGCTCGCGGCCGAATACGTTCCAACGCGACTGCGGACGACGATTCTCGGGACGCTGCAGGCTGGCTGGTCGGTCGGTTACGTCGTCGCCGCCCTCGTTTCCGCCTACGTGCTGCCGCAGTTCGGCTGGCGACCCCTCTTCGCATGCGCAGTCGTTCCGGGCATGCTCACGCTCGTATTGCTGTGGAACGCGCCCGACCCTCCCAGTTGGACCGCACCCCGCCGCGGTGCATCGAGCCGCACTGGGGCGAGCCCATTCAGCGCGCTGTGGTCCGACCCTTCGTTGCGCCGAACGTTCCTGCTCTGGACCGTCGCCGCGACGGCGCTGCAGTTCGGTTACTACGGCGCGAACACGTGGCTGCCTAGCTATCTGGTCAGCGATCTCGGCGTCAACGTGCAGAGCATGGGTTGGTATGTGGCCGGCACCTACTCCATGATGATCATCGGCAAGGTCGTCACCGGGTACCTCGCCGATCTCTTGGGGCGCCGCGCCATGTGGATCGTGTCGGGTGTGCTCACGGCGGTGTATCTTCCGGTCCTTGTCTATGCCGCCACGCGCGAGAATATCCCGTACCTGCTCTTGATCTTCGGCCTCCTCTATGGCGCGCCGTATGCCATCAATTCGACGTACTTGAGCGAGAGTTTTCCTGCCGGGGTTCGAGGAACCGCAGTCGCCGCGTCGTACAACCTCGGGCGAATCGGGTCGATGGCGTCGCCGGTCCTGATTGGGTTGGCCGCGACCAACTATTCGATCGGACTCGGCATCGGGCTGCTCGGCATCTCGTACGCGGTCTGCGCCCTGGTTCCGGGTGTGTTCATCAAGGAAAAGATGTTCGACCCGAAGGCCGTAGAGTCGAAGGTCGCAGCCGCGTAGCATTGCGCGTGCGCTATCGCGTGCGCGTCCGGCTCGCCGCAAACGATCCAATGAGGTGCCACCGATCTACGCCGGAGTCGGGACCCAGTATTGTTCTTGCGCGATCGACCACCCGAGTGGTCCGAGGCGCTCTTTGGCGTCTTCGATCATTCCGGGGTGTCCGCAGAGATAGATGAGCGTGTCACTCATCGGCGGCGACCATCGCACGAGCTGTTCCTCCACAAGCTCGTTGACGCGGCCGACCGCGCCGCGCCAACCCGCATTACGCGCGGCTGTGGGTCGGCTCACGCTGGGTACGTATTGGAGAAGCCCGGGATGCTGTTCGCTCAGGCGTCGAAGCTCGCGATCGTAGACGAGTTCGTCGCAATGGCTGGCGCCATGCAGCACGAAGAAGCGGGTGTCGAGCCGCGGAAGGCGAGCCGATTCGCGTTCGTGCAGGAACTGTCGAATCATGCTCACGTACGGAGCGACGCCCGTGACCGTGGCAACCATCACATGGTGACGCACCGATTGTCGCAGCGTGAAGCGCCCTTTCGCCATCGATCGCATCGTCACGAGATCTCCGACCTGAAGGCGGTGGAGAACCGGGGTGAGCGTCCCGCCACTCTCAGGCGGCACTCGCTCGATGAACAGCTCGATGAGGGGTTCGTACGGCGCCGACACGATTGAGTAGGGACGTTCGACACCACGTACCCCAATCGTGACGTATTGGCCTGCCGTGAAGGGGACGGCGTCCGCCGGCCGCAGCCAGATCACGAACAGGTCATGGGTGAAGTCCTCACGCCGAACGATTGTCGCGGACTGGGTCGTGACCTGCATCGAATCTCCACGTCAGTATGAGACACGTCGTGTCGGCGGCTCAGGGCGCGGTCGAGCGACGCGGACGCGCACGTCGACGGCGCACGCGCCGTGCTGAAACACTTTCAAAGGATTCAGCTCCAGTTCCTGAATCTCCGGACACAGTTCGACCAGAGCCGACACGCGGAGCAGTGCGTCGACGACCGCCTGTTCGTCGGCCGCAGTCTGGCCGCGGTAGCCGCGGAGCAGCGCGACGCCTCGCAGGCCCTCGATCATCTCCGCGGCATCGATATCGGTGAGGGGGTGCAGCCGGAACGTCGAATCGTGCAGAAGGTCGACGAGGACGCCGCCGCTCCCACAGGCGATGATCGGACCGAACATCGGGTCGGTCACGGCTCCAATCAGCAGCTCGACGCCGTCTGGCACCATCTGCTGCACGATGGCCGCGGTCATCATCGTGCCGAGACGCGACGTGAGGTCCGAGAACGCACGACGAAGAGCCGCGTCGTCAGAAATATCCAGAACGACCCCGGCGACGTCGGTCTTGTGCACGATCTCGGGGCCCGCCGCCTTGAGCGCGACCGGGTAGCCGATGTCGCGTGCCGCCGCGATCGCTTCCTCGATCGTCGTTGTCACGCAGGTCGACGCGATCGACAGCCCCGCGCTCTCGATGAGCGTCTGCGCCTCCGACGGTGTGAGCCACCCATCGCCCCTCGTCATGGCGCCGTCGACCACGAGCCGCACGGCATCGTGGTGGATTCCCTGAGGCCACTGACGTTCGCCAGCAGGGCGCCGTTGCCAGGCGCCATATTCGGTGGCCCGTGCGAGAGCGGTCACGGCGGCCTCGGGGAATCGATACGACGGAACACCCGCGAGCGCTCGCGGCGCACCTCGAGCGCCCATGAACGATGCGATCACCGGCTTCGTTGCCGCTGCAGCGGCGCTCGCGATCGCCCGTGCCGCTTCGTCTGGATTCGTGACGAGCGGCGGGATGAAGATCACCAGCAGACTGTCAACGTTCTGATCGGCGAGCAGCAGCGTCGTCGCGTGACGGTACTGGTCTGGCGTCGCCGCTGCCAGCATGTCGACGGGGTTGCCGACGCTGGCTGCCGCAGGCAAGAGTGTGCGCAGTTGCGCGACCGTCGCTTCGCTCAGAGCCGCCATCTGTAACCCGTGCGCGTCGCAGGCGTCGGCGGCGAGGATGGCGGGACCTCCCGCGTTCGACAGTATGGCGACTCGCGATCCGGCTGGTATCGGCTGATGCGCCAGGAGCGCGGCGACGTCGAAGAGCTCCTCCACGGTCCCGGTTCGAATCACGCCGGATTGGCGAAACAGTGCGTCCACCACGGCATCACTGGTAGCAAGCGCACCAGTATGCGAGGCGGCGGCCCGCGCGCCCGAACCAGAGCGTCCGGACTTGACCGCGACGATCGGTTTCTTCCGCGCGACTCGGTGCGCAATCTGGCCGAAGCGTCGCGGATTGCCGAAGCTCTCGAGATACAACAGGATGACGTCGGTCCGCGGATCGTCGGCCCAGTACTGCAGCAGATCGTTCCCCGACACGTCGGCCTTGTTGCCCACCGAGACGAACGTCGAGAGTCCGAGATTCAACTGCTGCACATGCTCGAGGATCGCCAGTCCGAGCGCCCCACTCTGGGTCGAGAAGGCGACGCGCCCGGCGATCGGAGCAACCGGCGAGAAGGTGGCGTTCAGATTGACGGCCGGGTCCGTGTTGATGATTCCCATGCAGTTGGGTCCGATCACCCGAATGCCTGCGGACCGGACCCTACCGAGGATCTCCTGTTCGAGGGCGCGTCCGGCTGGTCCCGTCTCGCCGAAACCGGCACTGATGATGACCATCGCCTTTACGCCCTTGGCTACGCAATCGTCGACGGCCGCACTCACGCACGCGACGGGCACGCAGATCACTGCCAGGTCGACATCACCGGGGACGTCGGTGACCCTGGGAAACACCGTCACCCCGTCAATCACAGACGCAGACGGATGCACGGCGTAGACGCGTCCCGAGAAGCCTCCGGCGGCGATGTTGTGCAGGATCTCGGAGCCGATCTTGCCGCGCTCGCGGTTCGCGCCGACCACCACGACGGTCTTGGGCTCGAAAAAGTGCTTCATCGAGGCGGTCGCCGCTGATTGCGACCGTCGAGCGCAGCGCGCTTCGTACTGCGCGGTCGGCTCGATGCTCAGCGTGACGTGAAAGCTCCCGCCTTCGAGCCGTCGCGCAACCTCGAATCCGGAATCGAGGAAGACACGCATCATCCGCTGGTTATCGAGCAGCACGTACGCATCGAAGATTTCGATGCGATGGTCGCGAGCAATGCCGGCAAGCGTGTCCAGCATCCGGGTTCCGATGCCACGTCCCTGCAGCGGATCAGCGATGGCGAACGCGACTTCAGCGCGGTCGGGCGCGTGCTCGTCACGACTGTACGTCGCAACACCCACCAGACGGTGTGCGGTTTCCGCAACCAGCGTGAAGTTGTTCACGTGATCGGCGCGGAGCAGCCGCGACACTTCATCTTCGCTGTCGCGCAAAGGGGCGAAGAATCGGAAGCGCCGGCTCTCAACCGAGAGGCGGTCGTGGAGCGCGCGCAGTCCGTCGGCGTCGTCGGGGCGGACGGGGCGCAGTCGCAGCGTCGACCCGTCCCTCAGCACGACATCGGACTCGTATTGCGAAGGGTAGGCGCTGACGGAGCTGGTAGTGACAGCCATTAATCTCTGTATGCGGCAACGCCGATGCCATCTCCACGAACCCCCGTGACCAGCAGTTGTCAGCGATCGTCACGTCGCGACCGCGGGTTCCTTCGCAGGATCAGGAAAAACTCCGATCACCATCGGAGCGTCGCTCGCGGCGACCCCTGCCGTAGTCCTCAACAGATCTCGTCTTCGTCCGGCGCTCTCCCGGGTTCGACGACGACGCGGTTGTCGACGACGCGAATGCCTGGTGCATCTGCCGCCGCACGCTCCGCAGTGTCGCGTTGGAGCCACGTGCCGACCGTGCCGGTCAACGTGGCGCAATCACCGGCAACGGTCACGCGGACGTGACGCGCATCGATGTCGGCATTTCGATGCAGGGCCTCGACGATGCGGTGCCGGACATCGCGCTCGACCGCACCTGGTGCGATGGCAATGCGGTTCATGACGTTGTGCACTCCGCGGATGTGGCGGACGGCGCGTTCGGCATCGTGCTTCTGGTACATCCAGTCAACCGTGCCGGTGAGCGTGACATGACCGCTACGTACCGTTGCCTGCACACTGTTCGGGATTGTGGCGCCAAGCTCGAGCGCCTTCGCCACGTCGGCAGCGATGTCGGCGTCGACCCGTTCGAGCTTCAGGCGCACTTCGATGTCGTTGGCGACGCTGCGTACGCCACGGACGCGTTTCGCGGCACGTTCAGCGGCGAGCTTGCCGGAGTAGGAGTTGATGTAGCCGGTAAGCGTGATGGTGCCCGACTTCGCAGTGACGCCGATAGCGCTGGCATCGATTGCCGGATCCCATTCCAGCTGATGCAAGACCGCGTCTCTCACCCGAAGATCCTGGTCTGTCAGGGTTGCGGTACTCATGGGGGCCTCCATGGCGCACGAGAGCAACGTTTACGCCAGCGGCCGCGATGGCGTTCGTCCTGCGAATCCAAACGCCCTTCGACCGTTCGGCCGTGAATCGAGGTGGACGTGCGCGATCGGTGCGAAATCGCCAGCCGTCGATCCGAGTTTTTTCGCGCAGAGACGATACGAATCGCGGGGATGCTGCTGCCCTCGCCGCGAGGAGCGGCATCGCTGTCGTCGACTATGTTGATGAGGCCGAGGGCTGGTTAGAGCGTGCCGATAGGGGAATGCGGATGACGCGTGTGAGGCTGCGGTCGCACATCGTTCTCGAGAACGGCGCTGACCCGGCCAAGGCGCGTCAGCTCGTCGACACGGCGCACGAACAGTGTTTCATCGGCAATTCGGTGCTGACGAGCGTCACGATCGAGCCCCGGATCGAGTTCGCAACCACGACGATGGTGGCGTAGCACCGAGGGGGTTACGCTGCTCTCGGCGCTTCCGAGGCCGGTGCCGTTTTCTGTCGGACGTGATGCAGTGTCGGATGACCGGCTGACCTCTCGAAATCGGTCTGACGCCGACTCGTGAGAGGTCGCTGACGTCCTCGGAACCGCGGGTCCACGTCGATCCGCCAGCCGGGCGTCTCCGCGCCGCAGGCCACGCACCGCAGAGACAATCGATTCGGCTCGAAGTGCAAGAACCTGTCGTGTCCACGCAGCGCGCACATCGTTCGTCGTGTGGACCTGAGCGCGCCGCGAGCGAACGACATGGCACGCAGCACCGCTGATTGAGCTGTCGAAGCGAAGAGGTCTTCTCGAAGAGACACGACAGACATCACACAGGTGCAAGAAGCAATGCGTGCGCCAACCAAACCTCTTGACACCCTGCGTTGCGCGCGGCCTGCCCGTCGACACGTGTTGCCGTCAGGAGACGCGACGTCGAAAATTTCGACGTCCTGTGCGGAAAACCCAGCCCCAGGCCGACTCCAGGGTTGCGGCGCACTGACCCGTTCGCTTCGAATCGGAACGACTTCGCCACCTGCTCCAACAACCGCCGGTCGGGCGCCTCTTGTCGAAGCCTTTCCGTGGCGCCGGCTGTGGTCGACGGGCGGCTGTGATCGCTGCGTGATCGCCCAATGAGGTAGCCCGCGACCGCCCCGACACCGGCACCGACGATCGCACTCGTCCACACCTTGCGGTCCGAGTTCACGGCGTCGTCGAACGTCGATAGACCGGCCCACAAACCGACACCGAACCCGGCACCAGCGCCCGAGACGGTCCAGAGCACCCTCCCTCGACCCTGCGCCTGGGCGACAGAGACCGAACCAAGGGCCACGATGAGACTGACGACCATCCATCGAAACATAGCCGCCTCCCAAACGTCGCATGGCGTGCATGAGCAGTTCGGATGCCACTCGCGTGAGACGTCGATTGCCGCGTGCAACGCGCGACGACCCAGGAGATCCGGCACTGTCATGGGTGATTCCGCACGTCGATGAGGGTTATTCCCCGAGCCTTTCCGAAGGTCACAGCGGCGGCAGGTCGATGGTCCAGTGATTTGAGGCAATAGGTATCGGCAAGGTTCATGCGTCTTGGAACATGGAGTTTCCCGCCGTGTCGAGGCGCCGTATCAAAGACTGGGTTCGACGACATCCGCTGTCGTCGTATTTCTTCGTGGCGTACGTTGCGTCGTGGAGCGTAGCCGTACCGCTTGCCATGCAGGCGCACGGCGTCGTCTTCCAGCGTCTGCCGTGGTCGCTCCACTATCTGACGGCGTTCGGCCCCGCAGTGGCGGCGCTGCTGGTGAGGCGATGGCTTCGGGAGCCGGCGGGGACAACCGAGCGCGTCCAACCGAGATCGGCCGCGCGCCGGATCTTCTGGTGGACGGTGGGAGCCGGCTCGCCCCTTCTCTTATTCGTCATCGCTCTCGTCGCGGCTCGGATCGCCGGCCAGACGACGCCGACGTGGACGTCGCTTGGACGTGTCAATTTCCTGCCCGATCTGGGTGTAATGGCCTGGGGACTTTGGTTCCTCACAAGCGGCGTTGGCGAGGAGCTCGGGTGGCGCGGCTTTGCGTTGCCTCGCTTGCAACGAACGCACTCGGCCATGACGAGCACTCTGCTGGTCGCGATTGGCTGGGCGGGCTGGCATCTGCCCGCGTTCTTCTACGTGCCCAGCTATACCGCCATTGGTCTCCTCATCCTGCCGGGATTCTTCGTCGGCGTGCTTGCTGGAGCGATCGTCCTGACGTGGTTGTTCAACAGCAGCGGCGGCAGTGTCCTTGCGGCCGTCCTGTGGCACGCGTCGTTCAACTTCGTCACGGCTTCACCCCATGTCGGTGGGCTCGTCGCCGCCGTCACGAGCACGCTCGTGATGGTCTGGGCGATCGTCGTCATGTGGCGATGCGATTGGGCAACGCTTGCGAGCTCGCCCAGGTCGGTGCGCGCAACTCGCGAGGAGAAGACGCGCACCTTGCCGGGCGACGAGCGGATTCCAGAAGCCATTGACACGCTGACGCACGGCGTGACGATACGGCGCCCGCCTCGTGACGTGTGGCCGTGGCTCGCGCAGATGGGCGCGGGAAGCCGCGCCGGCTGGTACAGCTACGACTGGCTCGACAACGGCCGACAGCCGAGCGCCACGCGCATCGTGCCGGAGATGACGCATCCGGTCGTCGGGACAATCTTCCCTGCGCTGCCTGGCGTAACGGAGGGCTTCGTCGTGCAGGCGATTGAACCCGAGCGGCTCTTGATGCTCGGCTGGCCAGCACCGAACGACGTCACGTGGACGTTCTGTCTCGACGAAGTGGCGCCCGGTGTGACGCGTCTGCTCGTGCGAGCCCGAGGCGGACCTGGGTATCGATTCCACGGGCTGCCGCTGCTGCTGACCAGAGTCGTTGTCAGGGTGCTGCACTTCGTCATGCAGCGCAAGCAACTGCTTGGCATTGCCAAGAGAGCGGAGATGGCCATGTCTCAATCATCTGCGTTCAAGACTCCCGAAGGTAAAGCCGCATTTCTCGCTGAGTATGACGCCGCGATGAAACTGTGGCCTGTTCCTTACGAAGAGATGGAGGTTCCGAGCCGATTCGGGATGACGCACATCATCGTGAGTGGGCCGAAGGACGCTCCGCCGTTGGTCCTTTTACACGGCTACATGGCGACAGCGGTGATGTGGGCGCCAAACGTCGCCGATTTCGGTAAGGACTATCGCGTCTATGCGATCGACGTCATGGGTCAGCCCAGTAAGAGCGTGCCCACTGAGCCGATACGAAATGCGGAAGACTACGCGGTTTGGCTTGCCGAGACGCTGGATGGACTGCATCTCGATCGCATTTGTCTCGTCGGCCAGTCGTACGGAGGCTGGCTGGCCCTCAACTTCGCCCTCAGTGCACCAGACCGCTTGGAGAAGCTCGTGCTGCTGTCTCCGGGCGGGGGCTTCGTGCCAATGGCCAGCCAGTTCAGCCTGCGCGGGATGCTCATGGTGTGGTTCCCGACACGGTTCACCGTGAACTGGTTCATGCGCTGGCTGGGAATCACTGGGACGGATATGCGGCCTGTTCGTGAGCTGACATACCTCGGTCTGAAGCATTTTCGCGTCCCCGTCGAGACATTGCGTGTCATGCCCGTGCTGTTCCCAGACGACCGACTGCGAGCGATGCGTGTCCCGACACTGCTGCTTATAGGCGACCACGAAGTCGTGTGCGACGCGACGACAGCATTGGCTCGAGCTCGCCAGTTCTTTCCTGACGTCCAGGGCGAACTGGTGCCACAGTCGAGCCACGAGATGTGTTTCAGTCAACGTCGAATCGTGGATGCGCGCGTGCTCGATTTTCTGAAGACACGAACTGACGATCGAGGCGCGCTGACCGCGCGCTCCGTAGCGTAGCTCGCCTCTGCATCAGGTGAAAGGAGGTCGCCATGGTTCCGGCCCTTCTCGTGATACTCGCGTTGGCGGTGCTGTATTGGTTTCCGATTCGGCGGTGGATGAGCCGTTGGGGCGCCACTCCGTCCGATCTGTCGCGAGTCATGGCAGGCGATAGCCTGCTGGTGGATTGGACGTACACAGGTACGATGGCCATCATCGTCGACGCACCGCCGGCGGACATCTGGCCCTGGCTGGTGCAGATCGGCTATCAGCGCGGTGGGTTGTATAGCTACGACTGGCTCGACCGGCTGTTCGGCTTTCTGGATCGTCCGAGTGCCACCCGTATCCTGCCGGAGTTTCAGGACCTGGCTGTTGGTGATGCAATTCCCATCGGGCAGGGCCCGAGCTGGCCGGTGGCCGTCGTCGAACCCCGTCGGGCGCTCGTGCTGGATATGCGGAATATGGGCGGCTTCGATTGGGTGTGGCAGTTCGGTCTCTACCCGGTTGATGAGAAACGAACGCAACTCGTGACACGCAGCCGCGTCCGCGCACAGAAGGCCTGGGCTTGGCTGCTCACCCATGCGATCGAACCTGCGGGATTCATCATGACGCGGCGAATGCTGCTCGGGGTCAAGGAGCGCGCCGACGCACTGCGAGCGGGTTGCTCTGGAACTCACGTCGATCGTCGCGCGGCATGAGCCATAGGCCGCGCGTCTGTGCGCGATCGAGCCGACCGCCGGATGCCAAGCGCATATCCAATTTCATGCGAGACTGATCGGATGGGAACCTTCGATGCCCGCCTGCTCGCGCAGCGCCTGGTGCATCCGCGCGTCGATTTGGCGGGTCGGCTCGGCCGCTTCTTCGAGGGTGACGAGTCGTCGCCCGCCACCCTCTCTCAAGCGGCCTGTCGCGACGGCAAGCCCCGTTCCCGCCAGGCGTGATTCACGCGCGTATCGTCTACTGCGTAACCCGTGATCTCGACGCGGCCAGCGTGCTGGCAGACATGGAATGTCTCTCGGCCGAGGAGCGTACGCGCGCCGCGCAGTTCGCGTTCGACGAGGATCGTCGTGACTTCGTGGTGGCGCACGCGCTGTTGCGCCGTATGCTGACGGCGTTCGTCCCGCGCGATCCGGCGGCATGGTCGTTCATCACGAGCCCGTCTGGAAAGCCGGGCCTTGCCAACCCCGATCTCGAAGGCGGGTCGATCGCGTTCAACCTGTCGCACACACGCGGGCTGGTGGCGTGCGTGGTGGCCCGCGGCGCCGACGTGGGGATCGATGTGGAACGCGTGCCCGCAGGCGATGACGTGCTCGACGTTGCCCGTGCCCACTTCTCGAGGGCGGAGGTGCGCGATCTCGAACGTCGTGCGGCAGCGGAACAACGAGAGCGGTTCACGGAACTGTGGACGTTGAAGGAAGCGCATGCGAAGTCCACGGGTGCAGGTATCGTCAGCGGCGATGACCTGCCGTCGTTTGCCTTCAGCGCGAGCGGGTTGATCGAGGCGTCGGCCGCGGCAGAGGAACGCGCCTGGACGTTCGCGCTGTTTCGCGTGCTGGACTACCGTGTGGCCGTGGCTGTTCGTGCGGATGGGCCGACCACGATCTCGATCAGTCCGTCCGAGAACGATGCGGTCCATGGTGAGGCCCGGCTCCTCCGCGTGTCTCGTGGAGCGGTGATCGCTAGCGAGATCACGCCCGCGGGACTGATTCGTGTGCTCGAGCGGCCGCGTCCTTCATGAGCGAGGCAGTCTAGTTCAGCAGCAGTCACGACCGTACGCCGGGGCTGGACGGTTGTCGGCCGTAGCGCTCCATGCAGGCCGGCACTGATCTTCGTGTGAACCATCTGCCTTCCTCGGTCGTATTGTATTCCCATAGGAGCAGCGATGGTCGTAAGACACTTTCGCGCCTGGTGGTTGCGGCTGGCAGGTTTATTCACGGCCGCCAGGCGGGCGCAGGACTTCGACGCCGAGCTCGAGGCTCATCTCGAGATGCACATCGAACACAACGTGCGCCTCGGCATGACACCCGAGGAGGCGCGCCGTCACGCACTGGTCGCATTGGGCGGTCCGCAAGTCGTGCGCGACACGTATCGCGACCGCGGCACCATCCCGCTCATCGAATCGCTCGCCCAGGACCTGCGTTTCGCGCTGCGCATGCTGCGCAAGGCGCCCGGCTTCGCCGCCACCACCATCGTCATCCTGACGCTCGGCATCGGAGCGAACGGCGTCATCTTCAACTTCATCAACGCCGTGTTGCTCAAGCCGCTGAACGGCGGCCGGCACGCCGAACTCATGGGCCTCTACTCCGGAGACCGCACGCGCCCTGATGCGTTCCGGCTCTTCTCCTATCCCGAGTTCGTCGATGTCCGGAGCCGCAACGACGTGTTCGCGGAGCTCTTCGCGGAAAGCAGAATGCCCGCCGGCGTGACGGAGAACGGCCTGACTCGGCTCGCGATCGCCAGTTACGTCTCGTCCAACTATTTCCGCGCGCTTGGCGCGACGCCCACCATCGGTCGCTTCTTCACCGCGGAGGAAGAGCGGCCAGGCAGCGGCGCGCCGGTCGCCGTCGTGAGCCATGGCTATTGGCGCCGTCTCGGCATGCCGGCCGACATCATCGGACGAACGCTGTTCGTCAACGGCCAACCGCTGACGATCGTCGGCGTGGCGCCAAACGCTTTCCACGGCACGCTGCCCGGTCTGCCAGCCGAATTCTGGCTGCCGCTTGGCGGCGCGAGCCTGACCGCGATCGACGAACGGTTCTCATCGATCACCGATGACCGTTCGTCGTTCAGTCTCATGGTTCTCGGTACGCTGAAGCCCGGCGTATCGGCCGTCGAGGCGCAGGCGCGCCTGGTTCCACTGGCCGACGCCCTCGAGGCGGCGTACCCGCAGTGGAACCGGAACCAGCGCCTTCTCGTCCAGCGCCAATCGCGCGTGAACTTCGGGCTTCCTCCGTCCGGCGACACCGAAACGATGATTGGTGCGATGGTGCTGATGGCGATTTCGGGAATGGTCCTCGTCGTCGCCTGCCTCAATCTGGCCAATCTGCAACTGGCCCGCGGTAGCGTGCGTCGACAGGAGATCGCCGTGCGGCTGGCGCTCGGCGGCAGCCGCCTTCGCATCGTCCGTCAGCTGCTGGTCGAAGGCGTGCTCCTCTCAGGAGCCGCTGGAGCCGTCGCGATTGGCGTGGCGTGGTGGGGATCGGCGCGAATCTCCTCATCAATCTCGTCCCTGCTGCAGCGAGACATCGCCATCGACACCGCGCCCGACGCGCGACTGCTGATGGTGATCGGCGCGGCGTGTGTGCTCAGCGCCATCGTCTTTTCACTCGGGCCCGCGGTGAAGCTGTCGCGTTCGGATCTGGTCACAGCGATGAAACAGGTCGGGCCGCTGCCGTCCGCGCGGCGTCGCCGCGTGTCGATGCCCGGGGTGCTCGTCGCTACGCAGGTGGCGCTCTCGCTTGCGCTGCTGGTGACGGCCGGCGTCTTCGCGCGCGCAAGCGTCAACGCGGCATCGAGCGATCCCGGCTTCGCGCTCGAGGGCGGCATCCTCGTGGACGTCGACGCCGCCATCGGCCGTCTCAGCGAGGCAGAGACCCGCGTCGCGTATGCGCGCGTGCTCGATCGTCTTCGAGCGCTGCCCGATGTCCGAGCCGCGAGCGCGGCTTCGATTGTCCCGTTCGGGCCGGCCAGGGACGGCCGGTTCGTCCGGCACCAGGACGCATCGGTTGCCGCGACGTTTACCGTGGTCTTCAGCCAGTACTTCGAGACACTCGGAATCCCCATCGTTGCCGGGCGCGAGTTCACGCCCGTCGAGGAGCAGCGCATCACGGAGCCGGTGGCCGTCATCGATCGACAACTGTCGGCGCGCCTGTTCCCCGGACGGAGTCCGCTCGGCGAGTTCGTGCAGCTCGCGCGCGGCGACGCCGTTGACGGGGTGCCGCTTCGTATCGTCGGAGTCGTGCCGTCGGTGCGCGACGACATTCTGGCCGCTGCCAACGCGCACATCTACGTACCCTTCGGCCATCAGTTCCGCGGGGCGATGACATTCCACCTCCGGACCGCGCCAGGGCTCGAAACGGCCGTCATGGCGCGCGCGCGTGAGGTGCTTCGCAGTGTGGACGGCCGGCTGGCAGTGCTTGGCGTGAGGACGATGACCGCGCATCGCGACGGGACGCCGGACCTTTTCGGCGTCATGCTGGGGGCGACGCTCTTCGCTGCGTTCGGGCTGATCGGCCTCGTGTTGTCCGCGGCCGGACTCTACGGCCTCCGGGCGTACCTCGTGGCGCAGCGTACTCGCGAGCTGGGCATTCGGCTCGCGCTCGGTGCGACGCGCAGCGATGTGGTCGGGCAGCTGGTGAAAGAGGGCTCGATCACATCTGCGGCCGGTATCGTCGTTGGTCTTGCGTTGGCGCTGGCGCTCGTTCAGCTGTTGCGACAGTCCGGAATGCTGTACCAGGTCAGCGCCCTCGATCCCGCCGTGTTCGCGCTGGCGCCGCTGACACTCATCCTCGCCACCGTGGCCGCGTCCTACATCCCGGCGCGCCGCGCGCTCCGCATCGATCCGTCCGCTGCACTGCGGCCTGAGTAGCCTCGTCCGGTTGCGCGGCGTTGCTCACTTGTGGCATTGTGTCGGTCACCGACACAATCGATGAGCCGACCAGCTGATCTCGTTCAAGGCACCCTCGACGCCCTCATCCTCCAGACGCTGGCGCTCGAGCCGATGCACGGGCTTGCGGTCGCGCAGCGCCTGCGCGCCCGCTCGGGCGAGGTGCTCAACGTCAGCCGCGGCTCGTTGTATCCGGCGCTGCACAAGCTCGAACATCAGGGCCTGCTTCGCGCCGAGTGGCGACTGTCGGAGAGCGGCAAGCGCGCGAAGTACTACTCGCTGACACGCGCCGGCGCACGCCATCTGGCGCGCGAGCAGAAAGACTGGCAGCGGCTGTCGTCGGCGATCTCGATGATCCTCAAACCGACCTGAGTGCCCGGATGAAACGCTGGCACAGCCGTTGGGCCCGTCTTCTGGATGTCGTGCGTCGCTCGCGTCTCGAACGCGACATCGACGACGAGCTCCGGTTTCATGTCGACACGGAAATCGAAGCCGGCCTGCGGCGTGGCTTGTCGGAAGCGGAGGCGCGGCGCGCGGCCCACGACAGTCTCGGCGGGATACCGCTGCTCGTGCGCGATCACATCCATGACGCGCGCGGTGTGTCGCTCACCGATGACTTCCGCATGGATCTGCGTCAAGCCGTGCGACGCCTGCGACGGGCGCCGGGAGTCACCGCGGTCGTGGTCTGCACGCTCGCCATCGCGATCGGCAGCACGGTGACCGCATTCAGCCTCACCGATGCCTGGCTCTTCCGGAGCCTGCGATTTCCCGCGGCCGATCGTCTCGTCGTCGCGTTCATGGCCACCGCGGCCCGCCCCACGGAACCGGCGGTCTGGATGCCGTACCGCGCCTATCTGTCGTGGAAGGAATCCGCCCGTTCGTTCTCCTCCGTGTCCGCCGCGTTCTTCACCGGCGGCACGTGGCGATCGGCATCTGATGCCAAGTCCCTGGTCGGCATGCGTGTGACACCCGACTTTTTCACGACGCTCGGCGTGCCGGCGCTGCGCGGCCGCCATCCGACCGCCGCCGATGCCAGCGGAGTGCCGACGATCGTCCTCAGCTACGGTTTCTGGCAACGTGAGCTCGGGGGCGCGGAGGACAAGGTTGGCAGCGCGGTCGTCCTGAGCGACGTCGCGTACACGGTCGTGGGGATCATGCCGGCGGCGTTCGACGTGCGCCTGCTCGATCGACCCGAAGGCGCTGCGTTCTGGACGCTCTTCCGGCCCGGCGATCGCGGCTATGCACCCGGCGGGATCGGCCCGGTGACGATCGTGGGACGGCTCGCAGACGGCGTCACCATCGACGCGGCCCGCGCCGAAGCAGCGGCGATCACGCGCCGGTCCGAACAGGCGTACTCATTCAATTTCAATCAGCGCGACGCTGCCGGGAATCAGTTCATCGTCAACCTCAGCTCACTGCAGCAAGACAACACGCGCACGGTGCGTGCGACGCTGTTCACCGTACTCGGGGCGGCGCTCTGCCTGCTGTTGATCGCCTCGATGAACGTCGGTGTGCTGCTGCTCGGTCAGGGCCTCGCGCGCCGTGGCGAAGTGGCCGTCCGGCATGCGATCGGTGCAGGTCGTAGCCGCCTGGTGCGGCAGTTCCTGACCGAGAGCCTGGTGCTGTCCGCGTGCAGCGGCGTCGTCGGCATCGCCCTCGCTTTGGCGGGCATGCAGATGTTCGTCGCCTGGAATCCGCTCGGAACGCTCCCGGCCAACGGCGTGCATCTCGACGGTCGTGCGGTGGCGTTCGCGACGCTCGCGATGGCGCTCACCACGATCGTCGCCGGCTTCGTGCCGGCGATCCGCCTGGCCGCATCGGGACTCGGCTCGACGCTGCGGAGTGGAGAGGGTGGTCGAGCCACCGCGCCGGCACATCGGGCGCAACGCGTGATGCTGGTGACGCAGATTGCGGTGTCGACGGTGTTGCTGGTGTGCGCCGCGCTGCTCGCCAGAACGGTCCTGCAGCTGCGTGCCGAGCCGCTCGGGTTCCTTGCCGAAGGCGTCACCGTTGCCGAAGTGGCGCTGCCGACGAGGGCGTTCGAGTCGAGCAGCGCCGGCAACGCGCTCTACAACCAGCTCGAGGAGCGGCTGCTCGCGCGGCCAGGTGTTCACGGTGTGGCCGCTTCGACCGCGCCGCCGCTCAACGCCGGAGCGCCCGCGTCGGTCAACCTCACGCCGGTCGACTCGCTGACCGCGCCGCGTATCAGCGCGCCGAGTGTGACGACCCGATTCTTCGAGGCACTCGACATCCCGGTGTTGGCGGGGCGCGGCTTCGATGCGCGCGACTCGGCGCAGGGGCGCCCGGTGGTCGTGCTCAACGCACGAGCGGCGACCCAGTTGTTCGGCGATCCCGGGCGGGCGATCGGACAGCGGCTCCGGCTCGACCAGGAGACGTGGCGCGACGTCATCGGAGTCGTCGGAAATGTTCGGACGACGTTCTTCAACACGCTCGAGTGGCGCACGGATCCCATCGTCTACACGCCGGTGGCGCAGTCGCTCTCGCCTCTGAGGAATCCCGAGGCGACCCACGTGACTCTGTGGATCCACGTTCGCGCCGATCGCTCGCTCTCGGCGGCGGAGGTCCGCGACACGGTGTCTGCCGTGGATCCACGCGCCGTCGCGCTGTCGTTGCAGCAGGTTCCCGACGCGGTGGCCACGGCGACGCGGCAGCCGACGTTTCGGATGACGCTCCTGCTGTGGTTCTGCGGCGCGAGCCTGCTGCTCGCCGCGATCGGTGTCTACGGCATCGTCACGCAGGCCGTGACCGAGCGCGTGCGTGAGATCGCGATCCGGCTCGCCCTTGGCGCGCACCCGCGCGAGCTCACGATGTCGTTCGTGCGGAACGCGTTGACCGCCGGCATCGCCGGTCTGATCATCGGCGTGGCGCTGTCGTTCCTGCTGGCACGGACGCTCGAGTCGATGCTCTATGGCGTTCGCACAGGCGATGCGATCTCATTGACCGCTGCCGGTCTGCTGCTGCTCGTCGTCACGGGATGCGCCGCATGGCTGCCGGCGCTGCGCGCGACCCGCGTGTCGGCGATTCACGCGCTGCGTGCATGAGCCACGTCGCGTCTGGAGGGATGGCTCGATGACCCGCGTGATGGCGCTCCATCTGGTATTTCTCTCAACGGTACTCGTCTCGGCGCAATCGACAGATGATGCGCTCCCACGCCGGCCGTGGCTTGGCGTTGCCCTGGGTACACACGCGCGCGGTGCGCTGGTGACTGGGGTGGTGGAGGGGTCGTCTGCAGCGGCCGTCGGCATTCGTGTGGGTGACGTGATCAGCGCGGTCGACGGTGGCGGCGTGCGAGTCCCTGGCGATGTGATCGCGGCGTTCGGCCGGCACGTCGCCGGTCAAACAGCGTCGGTGGAGATCATCCGCGACGGCCAGCTGCAGCCACGCGTCGTCCGACTGCGATCATTTCCCCGCGAAACACTGCCGGGCGTGACGTTCGAGTACGGCTCGGTCACGTTGGCGGATGGCAGCCGACTCCGGACCATCGTATCGGTGCCCGATCGACGCGCCGCCCGGCTACCAGCGGTGATGTTGATACAGGGAGGCGGGTGCAACAGTATCGACGTGCCGCTCGCGCCGGACGTGGAGATGTCGCGCCTGCTTCGCACGATCGCCACACAAGGCTACGTCACGCTACGAGTGGAGAAGTCCGGCTTGGGCGACAGCGAGGGCCCGGCCTGCGAGTCGATCGGCTACACGCAGGAATTGGACGGCTACCGCGCGGCGCTCACCGCGCTGAAGCGGCATCCGTCGGTGGACGCCGAGCAGGTGTTCCTCCTCGGTCTCTCACTGGGAGGGCTGTTTGCCCCGGTGCTCGCAAACGAGAGCGCGATTCGCGGCATCGTCGTCTACGGCACGCTTGCGGTGCCGCCGTCACCGTACCCGGGCCGCTCGGATCGTTTCTTTCGCGAGATCGCCTCCGTCGACGTCGCAGCCGCGTGGTCGACGGTATCGTCGCGCGTGCTCGCGCTCCGCGGTCAATTCGACGAGGTGGCGAGGGAAGCCGATCACGCGCGCATTGCCGCGATCGTCAACACGCGACAGCCAGGGACGGCGGCGCACGTCGAACTTGCCGGTCTCGATCACTGTGCGACCCGGCACGAGACGATGGAGCGGAGTCGCGGGAATTGCGGGAAGGGTGAAGACGTGTCGACGCTGACTGACGCGGTCCTGGCTTTTCTCCGGACATCGTGACCAACCATTAGCGGAATGACAGTGTCGCGTAGAACGAGAGGACGAATCATGGACATGCACAATCGCCGGACGTTTCTTGGACTCGCCGCAGCGTCGTTGCTGCCGGTCGGACTCGACGCACAGACATCCGCACCGCGGCCTCCCACCGAACTGGCGAGACACGCGTTGACGGGGCCTTTTGAAGGATTCGAGGTGGTGCTGGTGGAATTGAACAACCCGCCAAGGAAACCGGGCAGTGAGAGTGGTCCGGCGCACCGTCATCCGGGGCCTGTCCTTGGCTACGTCACACAAGGGCCGATGCGCTTCGGTATCAACCACCAGCCGGAACAAGTCGTGCCGACAGGCGGCACGTTCTTCGAGCCGACCGGTGCCATTCACAGCAGCGCCGGTTCTGCGAGCCCCGATGCATCCGCGCGCGCGGTGGTTTTCATGATTGTCCCGAAGGGCGCCCCGCTCACTGCACCCGCGTGATCGATCGATCACGCCACGAGGTGGCGCGCTGCGGCGTGCGCTCGCGGACAGGTGCGTCCCACAAGCGAGCACCCGCGTCTCACGACTCCTGCCGGTACGGGCCGAACCTGCGGCACTCGTCGGTCGGCATGCGAGGTGCATGTATGCGCCGCGCATAGATCGGCTCCCGACCAAGACGACGTCATGAGACACGAGCATCTGATACGCGCATCGGAGCGGTGGTTTCACGTCCTGCTTCGCCTGTATCCCGCGGATTTTCGCGAGCAGACGGGAGCCGGTGTCGTGGACGCGTACCGCGAACACGCGCGCGTTGCCCTGAGCCGCAGTGGCCCCATCGGACTGGCAAGGTTGTGGCTGCGCGCGCTGGTTGATGCGCTCTGGAACGGTCTCGGCGAGCGTCTTCGCCCCGCCGCGTCGTGGCGACGTCAAGGCAATTGGGGTCGTGACATCGAGCTCGCGCGTCGTCGCTTGCTGCGATCGCCGGTGTTCGTCGGTGCGACGCTGAGCACCTTGACGGTGGGACTTGGCGCGTTCGCGGTGGTTTACACCGCCGTCGACAAGGTCTTGATCGCGCCGATGCCGTATCGCGAGCCCGACAACTTGTATTTCGTCTGGCGCGATCAGTCGGTCTCGGGCGGCTTGAAACGGAACACGCTCTGGGGGCCGGATGTGGCCGATCTGCAGAACGCCCACGGCGTCATCGAAGACGTTGTTGGGATGCAGCTGTCGGTCCCCACGCTGTCACTGCGGCCGGACGGTGAGCCCATACAAACGCTGATGCTGCTCACCTCGCCACATCTGTTCGAGCTGTTGGGCGTGGCTCCCATGCTCGGCCGCGCGTTTGCGGCCGATGAAGTCGGGCCGAATCGTCCGTCCGTCATCGTGTTGCGACACGAGCTCTGGAAGCGCCTCGGAGGCGATCCGTCGATCGTCGGCTCGCAGGTCTGGCTGAGCGGCTCGCCGTACACCGTGATTGGCGTCATGGGTCCGGACTTCCGGTTCGTGCGGCATGGGGCCGTCGGGCCCGCGCAAGAGCCTGAGGTCTACCTCCCGTTCGGGTTTCATCTCGCCGATCAGGACGCACGCAATCCCAACCTTGCCACGTTTGCTGCACTCATTCGGACTCGCGCGGGCACGTCAGTCGAACAGGTCACGTCGGCAGTCGATGTGGTCGCGACGGTGGTGAACGAGCGCAGTGGTCAGACGGAGCCAGTAAAGCTCTTTCCGACTCGACTTCAGGATGACCTCGTTGCCCCTGTTCGGCCGGCCCTCATGACGTTGGGTCTTGCTGCGGCCGTGTTGATTCTCGTGCTCGCGGTCAACCTCTCGTCGTTGCTGCTCGCACGTGCGGCCGAACGTGAACGCGAGTTCGTGGTGTCGCGAGCGCTCGGCGCCAGTGGATCGGCGGCGGTGCGCGCAATGTTGATCGAAGGTGGCATCCTCGGCCTGGCAGGTGGAGTGGCCGGGGCACTGGCCGGCTCGTGGGGGGCGCGCCTGCTGGTTGCGCTGGCGCCGCTGGACCTGCCGCGTCGCAACGAAATCGCGCTCGATGGGCGTGTTGCCGCCGTCGTGATCTCGGTCGGCTTCGTGCTCGGCGTCATCGCCGCGGCACTACCGGCAGCGTGGGCGTTGCGTGCCTCGCTCGCGTCACTGCTGGCGACGGGTATCCGTGGTGCGGGCGGTTCGCAGCCGCTGCGGCGCGGAATCGTCGTGGCGCAAGTCGCGCTGACGTTGGTGCTGCTCAGTGCCGGCGGACTCGTGGCCCGCAGCTTCGAGCGGCTCCTCGACGCCGATCCCGGGTTCGACCCGGCAGGCGTGCTGACGTTCAGGGTCGCGATGGATCCGCGGCTGTTTCCGAAGACCGAGGATGCCTATGCATTCCAGGATCGCGTCGAAGCAGCGCTGAGCGCGTTGCCAGGTGTTCGGAGCGTGGGCGCGACGGCGGCGCTGCCACTCAGCGCCGTGGGCCCGCAGAACAGTATCTGGGGTTGGCAGGAAATGATCGCGCTCCCAAGTGCGCCGGGTACTACCGGCGATTCGCCGCGCGACTCGGTGATGGTCCAGATCATTGCCACTCGCGCCGGGTACCCAGAATCGATGGGGATGCGCGTCCTTGCCGGCAGCGCGTTCGAGCGCACGCGACCTGACAATCTCCAGGACGCGTTGATCGACGAGCAGCTGGCCAGACAGTTTTTTCCGAACCGCACGCCGATTGGGGCGGCGATTCCGTTCAGAGGGAAGTCGCTGAAGATCGTCGGCGTCGTCAAGCAGCCGCGTCTGTCGAATCTGCACGAGGACAGCCGGCCGCAGCTCTTCATCCGCGCCCAAGCCTGGGTCCGCTACATGCCGGTCTGGGTCGTCAAGACCGCTGGAGATCCGCAGGCGCTCGTGCCCGACGTTCGGCGGGCTATTCGGCAGATCGATCCCCGGATTCCAGTCTCGTCGGTGCAGACGATGGACGAGATCGTCACCGATGCGTTGCGCCAGCAGCGCATCAGTACTGTCTTGATTGGCGGCTTCGCTCTTGGCGCGTTGCTGCTCGTCGCGATGGGTCTGTTCGGAATGATCTCGGGATCCGTCGTGCGGCGTCACGGCGAGCTTGCGATCCGGCTCGCGCTTGGGGCGAGTCATCAACGAATGCTCAGGCTCGCGCTCGGCGAGGGCGCCGTGCTCGTCCTGATCGGCATGGTGATCGCGATCCCTGGTGTCTATGCCGCCGGTGGCCTGATTCGCGGTCTGCTGATCGACGTCTCGCCGTGGGACCCGGTCACGCTCTCGACAGTGGCATTCGGTCTCCTGTTCGTCACGATGGCAGCCTGCTACGTTCCCGCGCGTCGCGTGCTGCGGATCGATCCGGCGCCACTGCTGCGACAAGACTGAAGCAGCGGGAAGCGGAGGCGAAGCAGTGATGCGAACGTCCGTCGGCCGGTTCGTCGGTATCGCGCTCGTACTTGGTTCCGCCAGCGCTCGAGACGTCCACGTCCGCGACGACCACACGGGCGGGCGAAACGAGAGGAATCGACCGAGGGCTTCTAGAAGCGGCTCCGAACCCACGTCGTCGCGCGTGGACCGTCGGGCGTGTCGTGGACGACGGCGACTCCGCTGCCAGAAGGCGGCAGCCGTACGAGGAGATCGCCGGCTGAAGACCAGATGCTGCTGCACCCGGCGGTCGCTAGACCGCCGGTCGCACTCCCGTAGTTCGCGAATGCCACCATCATCGCGTGGCCGGCGGCATAGCTCCGCAGTCGTCTCTCCTCGCCTTCGTATTCAGAAGGAATGACGAACATGCTGGCGAGATACGTGTCGGCGCCGCGCGCCTTCGCGTTCTGCGGATGAGCGGCGTTGCCGATGTCGGCACAGATCGCGATCGCCGCGGTGTGCTCGCCGAGTCGTACCAGCGGATTGCGATTGCCCGGGGCGAACACGGAAGCCTCGGGAGGTGGAACGATTCCATCGCATCGAGCGCTCTCGTGGAATGCGCCAAGCCGGTGCTTCGTGTAGAGCGACGTCGTCCTCTCAGGTGCGAGGGCGAACGCGCCGATATGGACCTGCGACCCGATGCGAACGGGCGCGCCTGCCACCACGATCACCGAACACGAGACCGCAACCAGCCGCAGCGGCTCCAGCCGCGGATCGTCCTCTGAGAACGCCAGCGCGTGTCCGAGATCCATTTCGTACCCAGTAAGCGAGAGCTCCGGGAAGACGACGATCTGCGCGCGGTCGGCTGCCGCGACGTGGGTCAGCGCGATGTGCTCCTCGATGTTGGCGGAGACGTCGCCTGTGACGGGGCAGGTCTGCGCGACGGCGAGCGCACGCGATCCCGTCATGACGCACTCGTGTGTTGTTCCGTCGTCGTATTGGCGGCGCGCGTCGATCGACGGTCCAGCGTTCGCTGCAGGAAGACGAGATCGAGCCAGCGTCCAAACTTGAACCCGACCTCACGAAAGTGCGCGACGCGCTCGAACCCCAGGCGTGCGTGAAACCGGAGCGACGCGGCGTTGTCGGCATCGACACCGGCGATCATGATGTGCTTGCCGCGCGCGGCGGCACGGTCGATCAGCGTCCGTACGAGTCGCGAGCCGATGCCACGCCCGCGTTGATCGGCTCGAACATGGACGCTGTGTTCGACGGTGAAGCGGTAACCGGGCCACGGGCGAAAGTCACCGAACGAGGCGTACCCGAGCACCGTCGCGTCATCGGCGGCGAGGAGCACCGGGTAGCCCTGCGCGATGCGCGCCCGGAACCAGGCTTGGTACTCGGCCAGCGGCATCGGTTCGTCGCGGTAGATGGCGGTCGACGTCGCCACGATGTCGTTGTAGATCGCGAGCATCTCTGGCAGGTCGTCTTCGACGGCATCACGAATGTCCACGGCAGCCCCCGATCGAGTCATCTACTATAATGGACGAGATGTCTACTATGATATCGAAGACGCGATCGCTCGAAGAACGGCTCGCCGATCACATCGGCGAGCAACGGGAGGTTCGCGGCTGGTCGGTGGCCGACCTGGCCGAACGATCGGGCGTGTCGCGGGCGATGATCAGCAAGATCGAGCGCGGCGAGGCGATGCCCACCGCGTCACTGCTGGCCAGGCTGTCGGTCGCGTTCGGCGTGCCGCTGTCGCAGCTGTTCGCCCAGGTGGAGACCGAAACGTCGCCGGTGGCGCGCGCCGCGGACCGGACCTGGTGGAAGGATCCCGAAACGGGCTACCGGCGTCGGGCCGTGTCCCCAGCCCACGACACGCTGCTGCAGCTCACCGAGGCGGAGCTGCCGCCGGGGGCGCGCGTTCCGTTCGCGGCCGACACCTACACGTTCATTCACCAGCAGATCTGGGTGATCGATGGCAAGCTCACGTTTCACGAGGGCCGCGACGTCCATGAGCTCTCGCCCGGCGATTGTCTGATGCTCGGGCCGCCGTCGGACTGCGTGTTCGAGAACGCCACGCGAAAGGCCTGTCGCTATGTGGTGGCCGTCGTTCGACGCTGAGCTCATTCGGGCATCGGTCGCCGGGCCTGGAAGGCCCGGCCTACACTGACCATTTTTCCAATACGAGCTGCTCTCGATCCGAATACGCTCCGCGCATGGCTTTGAACGGAAAGGTTGCGATCGTTACTGGCGGCACGAAAGGAGTGGGCCGAGGTGTCGCGCGCGAACTCGCTCGGCAGGGTGCACGTGTCGTCGTCACCGGCCGATCGGTGCCCGACCACGAACCCTTCGACGAGCCGATCACCGCCATTCGCTGCGACCATCGTGTCGACGAGGACGTCAACGCCCTGTTCGCGCGCGTGGCTGAGGAGTCGGAGACGATCGACATCCTGGTGAACAGCGTCTGGGGCGGCTACGAAAACATGATCGAGCACGGCGAGTTCACCTGGCCCAAGCCGTTCTGGGACCAGCCGCTGTGGCGATGGGATGCGATGCTCGGCGGCGGGGTTCGCGCGGGCTACCGTGCGAGCCAACTGGCAGCGCCGACGATGGTGCGACATCGCGGCGGGTTGATTGTGAACATCTCCTTCTGGGCGGCGCAGAAACATATCGCCAACGTGCCATATGGCGTCTCGAAGGCGGCTACCGACAAGATGACGTTCGACATGGCCACCGAGCTCAGGCCGCATGGCGTGGCGGTGGTATCGCTCTATCCGGGTCTGGTGCGGACGGAAAAAGTGATGGAGGCGGCAGCCTATCTGGATTTGAGCAACTCCGAGTCCCCAGACTTCATCGGCCGCGCCGTGGCCGCGCTCGCATCGGATCCAGACGTCCTGCGCCACTCGGGCAAGGTCCTGGTCGCCGCGGCGCTCGGGTTGGAGTATGGTTTCACGGATATCGATGGCAAAACGCCGCGGCCACTAACGCTCGCCGATGTCTGATCCCCTCGACTTTGGAGTGCTCTACACGGAGCACGTCGACCTGCGTGCGACCACGCCGGCGTTGTCGCTCTGGTCGTACGAGAGCTGTGTGCGCGGAGCGGGCCGCCGGCCGGTGGCGCGGAACCGTGACCACAACCCCGAGTACTGGCTCGAGCGATCGGATCCACTCCTGAACACGTTTCTGCCGGGGACCGGAGTGTCGGTCGTCGTCAACTTCGGCGATCCATGGGCGGCCGGTCGATCGCTGACGACGTCCGCGCTGTTGC
>DASRJR010000046.1:0-2084 GCA_035649395.1 Vicinamibacterales bacterium | reverse complement strand
CGCCAACTCGAGCATCTGCTGAACGAAGCCGGGCACCAGGAGCGGTACATCACAGCTCGTCACGTAGGCACCATCGACGCCAGCGGGCAGGGCCTTCAACGCCGCGCGTAATCCTTCGAGCGGCCCTCGTCCTTCATGCTCGTCGCGCGTGACGAGCACCTCTGCCGGTAGCGGAGGGAGTTCCTGACCCACAGCAGCGACGACCACGATCGGCGTGACGACGCCGCTCAGTAGCCGCACCACGCGCTGGAGCATCGTTTCGCTGCCAAACGGAAGCAGCGCTTTCGACGTGCCCATGCGAGTCGACTTGCCGCCGCACAACACGACGCCGGCGAATCGCTGCTCTGATGAGCGCGCGTCCCTCGCGCGATCGACTTCCACTCGGCGAGTGTAGCGAGCCATCGCAATGGCGACAACGCTCAGTCGGATTCCTCAGGGATCAGGTAAGGATTGAGTAATTTGGGCCCTGCCTTTACTCACGTCAGCCGTGGCAGTGCTGAGCCAAATCGTCAGCGTTACACCGACCTGTTATGACGCGCACGCTGGCACCGCTCGTGCTACTGCCAGGTCGAGAAAGCGGTCGCGGCAGGCACGCGCGGTGAGGCCGAGAGTGGCGGTCGAGACCTGCGTGCCCGCCTGCCGCAGCTGTGTGCTCGCGACGAGAGGAGAACGAACGTGATCAAACTGATGACCGGCCTGTGCGCGTGTGTGCTTGCGGCGACGCTCGCCGGCGGCTGCGCCAACACGGTGAAGGGTGCGGAAAAAGACACCGAGAAAGTCGTGGAGAAGACGGCAGCGGCAACACAAACCGTCGACGTGAAATCGGCGCTGATCGCGGATGGCCGCGTCGACGCGAGCAACATCAACGTCGACACCTCGTCGAGCACGAAGACGGTCGTGCTCAAGGGATCGGTACCGACGGCCCAGCAGAAGACGCTCGCGGAACAGATCGCGAAGGACAAGGCCGAGGGGTATACGATTCAGAACCAGCTTACCGTCGCGCCCGAGAAGAAGTAGCGGCGAGTCCTGACCCGCTTCCGCGGGTCAAGGCTTCATTCCGAGACGCACGAGCGCCTCGCGTATCGCGGGTTGCGCGAGTGCGTCGCGGAACGCCCTGACGGCAGCCCGCTCGGCACGCGCCTTCGGGACGACGAAGTCGTACTGTTCGTGCTGAACGGGAATGTAGCCCAGGCCGGCCGTGCGCGCGATCGTATCGAGCGTGACGCCCCAATCGGCGCGATGCTGCACGATCGCCGCCGCGACGGCGTTGTGATTGCGCGGTTGCACGGCGTAGCCTGACGGTTTGGCGCCCGCAAGCAACCGATCGATCAGCGCACGCGTGCCGCTGCCCTGGTTGCGATTCACCATCACACACGACGGATCGTCGAGGGCGCTGGCGATCGCCGCCGCGACCGTGCGTCCTTCGAAGCGTGTGTCACCTGGCCGGAAGACGATTCCCTGCAGACGCCCGTAGCCTGGGATGAGATCGAGCGCCGGTGTCACGAATGGCCGGTTGTACTCGCCGGTTTCGGGATCGAGCAGATGGATTCCGGCCAGATCGCATTCGCCCCGCTTGGCGGCTTCGAGTCCGGCGAGACTGCCGACCGCCAGGAACTTCGAGCGCACGCCGTCTTTCTCCAGCTGACCGAGCAGGTAGTCGAGCCCGATGCAGTGGCTGCCGATCACGACGAGATCCGCCAGCTGCAGCTCACGCCCGAGCAGCTGCACGTTCACAATCGTTCCGGCGGAGACGATCTCTTCGTGTCGATCGATGGTGGTGAAACCGTCGGCACGACTGAACGTGGTGACGCTGCCGGAGCCCTGTCCCATCGGATACGCAACGTAGGGTCCGGCTTCTTGCCCGCCGTAGCCTTGGCGAAGATGGGCAGCCGGACCTTCATCATCCGGTGCTTCGACGAGTCCCACGAGCAGGTACTCGGTGCGGCCGATCTCGCTGTTCACCTTCACTGCCAGCCGCGCCTGCACCGTGGCGCGCGCCTCGTGCGTGCGGCCAGCCATCGCCGACAGCACCGGTGCCACGAACTCGTGAAACGTGAAGATGGCAGACGTCGGGAAGCCGGGGA
>DASRJR010000045.1:0-4625 GCA_035649395.1 Vicinamibacterales bacterium | reverse complement strand
TGGAAAACCGCACAGAACGCGGTTTCCCACAGCGCCCACACGCATCATCGATTGGTAGGCGAAGAAGAAAAGCCCTTACGGTAACCGCCTCACACACGAAATTCCGGACACTCCCCGACGGCTCGGCCCGCGCGAGAAGTGCTTAGCACTGCTGGACGAAGCGCGCCAGTTGGCGCGCATCCTCGCTCAGATCGTGATTACGTCAAAACTCAGATCAGAGGATTCGGGAGAAGATCCAGAACCACCCGAAAAGGGAAAGCCCAAACCTAAACGTAAACCTAAACCTAAGACCTAAACCTTACCTTTGACCTTTGCCCTTTGCCCTTTGACCTACGGAGTCACCTTCCCCTCCGCCGCCCTCGCCGCCTTGAGAATATTCGCCATCCCGTAGTTGTGTTCGTGACACTCGAACGGCAGCAGCGGCTGCGTGTCGAGCGTGAGCGGCATCGCGATCGTCCAGGGTCGGACCCACGTTTCGGGATCATCGATCGTCGCGCTCCACGCGATCGTGTCGCGGGCGACGCGCGTGAAGCGTTCGGTCACGCGCAACGTCGCAGGATTCGCGCCGCGATAGGCCGAGGCCGCGGTGAAGTTCGTCGTCTCGACGACGAGCGTGTCGCCCTCCCAGCGGCCGCGCGGGTCACCCATGTGTGCGCGCACGCCTGGACCGACATGCGGACGACCATCGAGCGGGATCACCCGTGCTTCGTGAATGATTTCGTAGGTGATGACGACGTAGCCCGGCGTCTGCACGATCTGGTAGTTGTTGCCGTACATCACCGGAATCATCGATCCCGGAATGCCGCGGGAGATGCAGCGCTCGAGCATGCCGAAATCGGCGGGACCGTTGAAGGGTCCGCCCATGAAGCTGGTCCGCTGCGGCCCGGCGCCACGTTTGCGCGCCGCGTCGGTCAACGCCGGAATGCGGCCGTCTGCCGGGTCCACAACCGACCACGCCTGCGCACGCTTGGCGAGATTCAAGTTCTCGAGCCACCAGTAGTCGGGTCCACGCGGACCTGGAGCGAGGCCATTGATCGCTTCCTGTTCAGCCCCTTCTCGAATCGCCGCGATCTCGGCGTCGGTGATTTCTTGCAGCGTGCGTCCGGCAAACCGCGCCGGCCGTTCGAGAGGCGTGGCGTACTCGTTCGAATTGCTGTAGGTCCCCTGGAGATCCGGATCGCCCCAGGGCGTGCGCGGTGGTGTGTAGGCCTTGGCCGACGGCACAACCGACGTCGCGCGAGGCGGCGTCTGCGCAGAGGCGGCGCCCGCGATGACCGTTGCAACCGCGACTACGAACGCGCTCATCCGCATCGAGCTGTCTCCTGCGGTGTGCGGCGGGTCTGGAAGACCCGCCCTACACCGTCCCGCGTCGCGGCGATTATGCCCCGGATTCGGGCTGCGCAAACGTGATCACGTATCCATCGGGATCGGTGAACGCGAACTCGGTCACACCGTACCACTTCGTCTCCAGCGGCATGACGATCGTGACCCGATCCTTCAGCGCCTCATGCGCCGCGCGGACGTCATCGACCTGGATGAACAGCGTCAACGTCCCGCCGATCGGGCGTTGCTTCAGCGCCGGGTATTCGGCGAGTGCCGGGTCCGGCGCGTTCAGGAAGATCTCGACACCACCCGACTGGACGATGGCAAAGACGTACGGTGACGCGTCGGGCACGGTCGTCTGAACAGTGAAACCCAGCACATCGCGATAGAAGGCAATCGAGCGCTCGACGTTGGTGACGATGAGATTCGGGGTGAGCTTGGTGAGGTGATGAGGCATCGACACATCTCCTGTGTGTTCGCGTGATGCCTACATCCGGGGCCCCCGCCGCGCATGCGTGCGCAGTGTGATGGCACCCAGAGCCACGGCCACGCATGCGCGGTGGGGTGGCGTCTACACGCCCGGCGAGTACGAGCACGCAGGTAGGGGCCCCTCGTTGGCCACGAGAGCGGCAGCCGGGACCCCGCTAGGTACGAGCACGAGTCTATGACAAATCCCGTGCGCGCGAAAGCGCGCGTCACTCACGTCGCGATTGCATAGAATCTTCGGGCGGCCAAATGGAGGCGCCTCGATGACACGTGTCGCTGTTCCGCGAGTCCTGATGCTCACGGCAGTCTTCGCCGGTGCGTTCGCGGTTGTCGCCGGCATCACGGTGGGGGCACAGGCGCCTGAACCGGCAAAAGGCGTCAAGTTCGTCCAGATCAGCCCCACCGAGATGAAGGCGTGGCTCGACTATCTCGCCTCCGATGATCTCCAGGGCCGGCAGGTGTTCACCGAAGGCTATGGTCTCGCGGCGTCGTACGTGGCGGAGCGTCTGAAGGACTGGCGTCTCAAACCAGCCGGTGATGCCGGCACGTACTTCGAGAACGTCAAGATCAGAGGCTACAAAGTCACACGCAACTCGTCGGTGACGCTCGCGGCGTCGGAGGGTGCCTCGAAGACGTTCAAGCACGGCGACCACGTGACGTTTGCCGCCGGTCCAGGCGGAAAGCAGACGCTCACGTTCGCGGGGGCAGAGTTCATCGGCTACGGCCAGGCCGCGGATCTTCGCGGGCGGGACGTCAAGGACAAGCTCGTGATCTGGATGCCGAACCTCGCGGCTGGTGCGCCAGGGCGAGGTGGCGGACGCGGCGGCGCGGGCACGGCCATCAACACGAACGGTGCGGCCGCCGCAATCGGGTTCGCACCGGCGCTGACGCAGACGGACGCCGAGCGCACGCTCGTGCAAGCGCAGGAGGCGTTGCGGAATGCCACCGAAGCGGTGCAGCAGGCCCAGGCGCAATTGCAGGGTCGCGGACGCGGCGGCGCCGGCGGACGCGGGCGCGGCGCGGCGACGCCCCCGGACTTCACCACGGCCCAGCGGGTCGATGCGCCTCAGCCACCGCAGTTCACCGGCGACGAATCGTTCTTCGAAGCGCTGTTCGCGGGATCGGGTATGAGTTTCGCCGATCTGCGAGCGAAGGCCCAGAAGGGCGAGGCGCTGTCGCCGCAGTCGATCCGCACGACGATCACGATCACCGTCGACAACACGTTCGAGCAGACATCCGAGCAGCGCACGCGCAACGTCGTCGGCGTGATCGAAGGCACCGATCCCAAGTTGAAGGACACCTATGTGATGTTCGGTGCGCACCTGGATCACGTCGGCTACAGCCAGACGGGCACCGGCGCGCTCCCGACCGCGACGAGCTGTCGCGCGCGCACCGAGGCCGCGCAGGCAGCGGTCAAGGCTGCTGGCCGTGTTGTTCAGAACCCGGGACGCGGGCGCGGCGCAGCACCCGCTGCGCCGGCTGCGGGCAGCAATGGGACGAACACCGGCAATACGGTTCCGCCGCCGTTCGAGCAGCGAGACATCATCAACAACGGCGCCGACGATGACGGGTCGGGCTCGACCGCGCTGCTGGCGATTGCGAAGGCGTTCGCGACGGGGCCCAAGCCGAAACGCTCGGTCGTGTTCGTCTGGCACGCCGGAGAGGAGGCGGGGCTGCAAGGCTCGCGATTCAACGCCGATTTTCCCGTCGTGCCACTCGGCGACGTGCAGGCCGTGCTCAACATGGACATGGTCGGCCGCGACGACTGCAACAACGTCGAGGGCGACTACTCCAACTCGGTCTTCGTCGTGGGCGCCGATCGGATCAGCACCGATCTGCACAACGTGATCGTGCAAACCAATGCGACGCTCGCGAGTCCGCTGACGCTCGATTACGAGTTGAACGATCCGCTCGATCCTGAAGGCGTCTACACGCGGAGCGATCACTTCAGCTACGCGCGCAAGGGCGTCCCGATCTCCTTCTTCACCACGGGCCTGCATCCCGACTATCACAAGGTCAGCGACTCGGTGGACAAGATCGTCTTCCCGAAGATGGCGCGGATCGCACAGCTGGTGTATCAGACCGGCTTTGCAATCGCCAACAGCGAACGCGCGCTCGTCCGCGACAACAAAGGACCGCGCACCGGCTTCGGGTCGAAGGCCGAGGTCATTCGCTAACGTGTGAGTCGTTTCACACCGGGGGGAACAGAGGTCGCGGAGGAAACCGCCTCCTCCGTTATCTTGGAAGTGGCTTGCTGCGCCTGATGTCAGGGACGCTCATGATCCGCACTTGGCCCTGGGCCGGCGGATGCTCGACGGCCAGGACGAGCGCATTCAGCATCTGATCGATCGTGACCAGTCCAAGCCGCTGCGCGCCTTCACGCGTCGCTGGAATCGCGCCGAGTAGCGCGTACAGCGGCAGCAGCACACCCGGCCACCAGTGACCGGGGCCCAACACGTACCACGGACGCAGCACGGTTGCGGTCAGCCCGGCGCTCGCGATCGCGCGCTCCCCCGCCATGCGCACCTCGATGAACGCCTTCATGACAGGCGCCGGATGAGCCACGCTGACGTAGATGAGATGCGCGATCTGCGCCTGGCGTCCGGCTTCGACAGCCGCTTCAATCGACGGGCGATCGACCCGCTGAAACTCCGCCGCCTTCGCCGGGGACGGATGCGGCGTGCCCACGAGGTGCACGAGCGTGTCGCCAGCACGCAACGCGGCTACGTATGAGGTGGCGTCGAGTGCGTTGCCGACAACAGCCTCAGCGCCGGTGGTGACTCGGGAGCGCGAGCCCGGCCGCGTGAGCACACGTA
>DASRJR010000044.1:0-7413 GCA_035649395.1 Vicinamibacterales bacterium | reverse complement strand
CCGGCGCGGCTCGGTGCAACGTTGGCGGGATGTTGATTGAGATCGAGGTGAATCGTTCGCACGAACCCGTGCTGGCCGTACTCGATCGTGAGCGCGGCATCGTCCTGAGAAATACGGTGGACGACCGTTTCCCAATACCAGTTGAAGAGGATGCTCGTCGTGGCGCAGTTGTTCCTCGGTTGCTGCTCCTCCGGGATCAACGCCGCTCGCCCGCGCTCCGTCCGCGCCACCGGGGCGTCCAGCCAGGGGACGACAGACGGGGAGATCGCGCCGATCGCGATGCGGTAGCTGGAAAAAAGCAGCGCGAGGAGACCCGAACCCTCTGAGCCTGGTATCGCCACGCCTCGCTCCGGCAGGCCACCGGGCGCGAACTGCTTTGCGCGACTGGCCGGGACGAGCGTGCCCAACCGGCCGCGCGGATCCGTCATCAGCTGCTGCTCGACCGCCCACGAACCGGCCAGATTCGGCACCGCGTGGGCGTTCGGCCGCGCTGTGCCGGCCGCCGCGGAGCCTGCGTCCGCGGCGCGGCCGTCCGTCTTCGCGGTGGATACCGCTTGCTGCGTGTAGCGATCGAGCTTCCGGCCGTCGGCCAGTACGATCGTGTTCACGTAACAGGCGTGTGGATCCTCGCGATCGGGCGCGCCTTGAACCGTGATCCGCTGGCCCACGACGAACATCTCCGGAGTCCAGCCCGATCGACGCAGCACGGTCGCACCGCGCATCTCGCAGCGATAGAGCTGCACCCGTCCGTCCGCTGACGTGACGTTCACGCGCAGCCAGGAGTGCGGGTTGACGAAATCGATCCCGGCAATCGTGCCGGCGATCTCGATGTTGCGGTTGAGATCGAACGTCCCGAACGAGTGGTGTGCGTACACCGGTGTCGCGACGAGCAGGAGGGCGAGGCAGCAAGCGGCACGATGCATCATCGGGGTCCTCATACGGTTCCGCGCGTCACCAACGCCGCACATGATTCGACACAGGACTTCTCGGGGTCAAGCGTCACAAAGCTCGTGCTGTCACGTTACATGATCGATCCGACCCCCGGCTTCAAAGCCGAAGTGCGTGGCCTGCTTGGGCTGGGATGGGGTCGGTGGAGTGTTTATGGATTCCCGTCTGAACACGTTGAAACAGTCGCTGGAGTCAGCCGTCGAAGGAATGTCCAGCGAGCAATTGCGCTGGCATCTGCCGGGGAAATGGTGCGCCGCGGAAGTGCTGGAACACCTGTACCTGACCTATGCCGGAACGACCCGGGGATTGGAGAAGGTGATCAGCCGTGACACACCACTCGCAACGACGCCTTCCATAAGACAGCGTGTGCTGACGTTCGTCGTCGTGGGATTGCGCTACGTACCTTCCGGATTCGAAGCACCCGGACTGGTGCGCCCGAAGGGGCTACCTGTGGAACAGGTACGAAACGAAATCTGGGCAAAGCTTGCGGCGATGGATGCAAGTCTCGCGCAGTGTGAGGCCCGCTTCGGGCGCAACGTCAAGCTGCTCGACCATCCGATTCTTGGTGCGCTGACTGCGGCACAGTGGAGAACGCTTCATCTGCTACACGGACTGCACCATCAGAAACAGCTGCTTCGCCTTCGCCAACGGGCGGGGGAAGTCCTTGCTGCGCGCCGTTGACTTCGTCGAACGGACGGGGGCACACTCACACGTAGCGCGCGCTGGGGCGCCTCCTGTCCGCGGCAAGGGAATCTTCCCACCCTTTCGTGCGTTGCGTTCTGTTTGAACCTTCTTCCTTGGACGCCGAAGCGCTCCGCGCCGAAGCGGCCGGCCTGGACCGAGCGGACTTCAGGCACTCGTCCGGAAGGAGGGTTCGATGACCGAGATCCCCGCGCGTAATCCCTCTCTCGAGAGCCTCAAGAAAGAAGCCAAGCGCTTGTTGAAGGCGATTCGCGTCGGCGACGCCGCCGCGCGCGAGCGCCTGCGGCGCGCTCATCCCGCGCTGCCGCCCGTCCCTGGTCTCCGCGACGTGCAGCACGCGCTCGCGCTCGAGCGCGGCTTCGCGAACTGGCGCGCGCTCACGACCGGCGCGGCGCGGCCGACACACGCGACGCGCGAAGCCGCAGTGACGGCACTGCTCGACGCCGCTGCCGATGGCGACGTCGCTCGGCTGCGCGGCGTACTCGACGAATACCCCGATGTCATCAACGAGCGCGGCCTGTTGAAGGGGCATTCGGGCATGCGCACTGCGCTGCATCACGCCGTGGAGGAGAGCGAGGAGGCGGTGCGACTGCTGCTCGAGCGTGGCGCCGATCCGAACATCCGCGATGAAGGCGACTGGGCGTATCCGCTGCACTTCGTGGCCGAGAAGGGTCGCTTCCCCATCGTCCGACTTCTGATCGAGCACGGCGCCGATCCAATTGGCGCCGGCGATTACCACGAGCTCGAGGTAATCGGCTGGGCAACGGGCTTCGACTACGTCACACCTCAGCCAGAGCTCGTCGAATACCTGCTCGCACACGGCGCGCGCCATACGATCTTCTCTGCTGTCGCAACAGGTGACGTCAACGCGATTCGCGAGATCGTCGCGGCCTCGCCAGAGGCGCTCGAACGGCGGATGGATCTGACGAATCACCGGCGTCGCCCAGTGCACCTGGCCGTCGTCAAGCAGCAGCCGGCCTCGCTGGAGGCACTGCTCGACCTCGGGGCCGATCCACACACGCTCGACGAGTCGGGCCTTACGGCGCTCGATCAGGCAGCGCTGAGTGGTGAGCTCGCCATGGCGCAACGGTTGATCGATCGAGGCGCCGACGTCGGCATGGCGGCGGCGGTCGCGCTCGGGCGCACGGACGACATCGAGCGGCTGATGCGGAAAGACCCCGACGGCCTGAAGCCCGGACATCGATGGGGCACGCTCATCGTGCGCGCCAGCGAACGTTCGAGCGGCGGCGTCATCGAGACGCTGATTCGGCTCGGCGCGTCGCCCAACGCCTGGGACGACCCGCACACCGCCGTCGACAGCGCCGCCCATTACACGCCGCTTCATGCCGCAGCGTGGAACGCGAACCTCGATGCGATTCGAGTGTTGCTGGCGCACGGCGGGAACCCGGCGGCGCGCGAGACCCGCTACTGCGGTACACCCGCGGGCTGGGCCGACTACGCGGGCAAATCCGAGGCGCGTGATCTGCTCCTGCAGGGAGCGATCGATGTTTTCGAGGCGATCGACTTCGACCTTGCCTCACGCATCCCGGAGATTCTCGCGCGCGACCCGCAGGCGCTGGAGCGGCCGTTCGGTGAATACGTCGTCGGTGAACCGCGGTCGGAGCAGTGGTGGCCGGAACCGTGGGTCACGCCGCTGATGTGGGCGATGCGCCGCGGCCGGCTCGACGCCGCAAAGATACTGTTGATGCGAGGCGCCGATCCGACGCGATGCGCGCCCGACGGCCGCACCATTTCCGAGCTGGTCCCTCCCGAACGTCGGTCAGACGTTGAAGAGCTCCTGCAGGCAGCCGCGCGTCGGGTGTAGCATGCTGCCGCTGTGACCATCGTCGGGACCTCGCTAGGCAACTACGAAATAGGCGAGCTGGTCGGCCGTGGCGGCATGGGGGAGGTGTATCGCGCGCGCGATTCGAAGCTCAAGCGCACGGTCGCGATCAAGGTCCTCCCCGGCGAGCTCGCGCAGGATCCCGATCGCGTCCAGCGCTTTCAGCAGGAAGCCGAAGCGCTCGCGGCGCTCAACCATCCGAACATCGCGGCGATCCACGCCCTCGAGGAAGCCAACGGCCAGCGGTTCCTCGTCCTCGAATTCGTCGAGGGCGAGACGCTCGCCGAGCGTCTGCAGCGCGGAGCGCTTCCCCCCGGTGAGGTCGTTCCGCTCGCACTGCAGATCTGCGGCGCGCTCGCCGCCGCCCACGATCGCGGCATTGTCCACCGCGATTTGAAGCCGGCCAACATCAAGATCGCACCCGACGGCCAGGTGAAGCTGCTCGACTTCGGCCTGGCGCGGATCTTCTCGCACGACGCGACCAGCCCCGATCTTTCCCACTCGCCGACGATGACCGCGAGCGGCACGGGCGGTCTGATCGCCGGCACCGCTGCGTACATGTCGCCTGAACAGGCCCGCGGCAAGCCGGTCGACAAGCGCGCCGACATGTGGGCGCTCGGCTGCGTCCTTTACGAGATGCTGACCGGACATCGTGTGTTCAGCGGCGAGACCGTCACCGACATCCTCGCTGCCGTTGTGACACAAGAGCCGGCGCTCGACGCACTGCCGGCCGACGCGACGCCGCAGCTTCACTGGGTGATTGGACGATGTCTGCAGAAGGACGCCTCGGCGCGCTTCAGAGACGCTGCCGACGTTGCAATCGTGCTGGTCGGTCCGGCCATACCCCACGCCGCGCAGCCTGTAATCACAAGAGGGCGATGGCTGCTGATCGCTGGCGGCGTCCTCGGCGCGGTGGCGGGAACAGCGATCGTGATGACGATGCTGCGATCGCCAGCGCCACGTCCTCCGTTGGCACGGTTCGACATCCCCGTCACGGGCGTGCCCATCAACCAGCCGATAGCCGTTTCTCCCGATGGCCGCCGGGTGTTGTACGTTGCAGTGACCGCACCGGTTGCCGGCAGTGCCTCTCAGCGGATGTCCTTGTGGGTCCGCCCACTCGATGCGCTCGAGGCGACATTGGTCGATGGCACGCAAACCCCACCAACGCTCATGAACCCGGCGTGGTCGCCCGACGGCCGTTTCATCGCGTTCGTCGCGGAGGGCAAACTCAAGAAGATCGACTCGAGCGGTGGGGCTGCCGAAACGCTGGCCACTCTCGACTCCCAGATCGGCGGCATCGCCTGGAACAGGGACGGCGTCATCCTGTTCGCGACCAACAACCACGGCCTGCGAAGCGTGGCGGCATCCGGCGGACCGGTGTCGGCAGTCACCGAGCGCGATGCGTCGCTGGACGAGACGTATCACGACTGCCCGGACTTCCTTCCCGACGGGAAGCATTTTCTGTATCTCGGCTACAGCGAGAAGAAGACCGAGAACCGCGCGGTCTTCATGGGCGAGCTCGGCTCGCGCACCCGCACGCGGCTCATGGCATCGGACTCGTGCGTCGAATACGTGCAGCCCGGGTTCCTGGTGTACACGCGAGGACGAACGCTCGTCGCGCGGCCGTTCGATGCCGACGGCATGCGAGTCACCGGAGACGCCGTGGCGATCGTGGAGGACGTCGCGACCTACTCGAACGGCGAGATGGCGGCGTTCGCCGTATCGGATGGTGGAACGCTCGTCTACCGGAGGCCCGCCAGTCAATCGGAAGCGAACAGGTCGCTTGTCTGGATCGAGCGCAGTGGCCGAACGAGCGCGCCGCTCGCCGAAATCCGATTGGGCAATGCCACGATCCGCCTCTCGCCCGACGACAAGCGGGTCGCGTATGCGGCCGGCACTGATGGTTCGCGCGACGACATCTGGACGCACGATCTCGAGCGCAATGTCCGCGTGCGGCTCACGACCGACCCGAATCTCGATCACGTCCCCGTCTGGTCGCCGGACGGCACGCGGATCGTGTTCGACAAACACACCGGACAGGGGTCGTCCCTTTACGAGATCCCGTCGAGCGGCGCGGTGCCCGAACGCGAGCTCTTCAAGGTCGACAACGGCGATTTCATCGCGGCCGCCGACTGGTCGCGCGACGGCAAGGTACTGGTCTTTCACCGATCCGCAGCAGCCAACCCGCCGTGGTCGATCTGGGGACTGCGCCTCGATGGCGATCGCAAGGCGTTCCCATACCGCGTGACGGCTGCGGACAGCGTGGCGGCCACGTTGTCGCCAAACGGACGGTGGCTCGCGTATTCGACCAACGAGTCGGGGACCTATCAGGTCGTCGTCCAGCCGTTTCCGGATCCCTCGGGCGGTAAATGGCAGGTGTCCGCCACCGGCGGCAGGTTCCCGGAGTGGCGGCGCGATGGACGCGAGCTGTTCTATCTGTCACCCGCGAACGAGCTGATGGCCGTGCCGGTGACCACCGAGGCGTCATTCACATCGGGTCACCCGACGATGTTGTTCCGTGCGCCAACGCTGGGGGCATCGCAGTGGGGCGCGTTCGCGGCGACGGCAGACGGCCGGCAGTTTCTCTTTTCTGCGCCGGCTGCCAACGCCGCGCCGCCGATCACGACGGTCCTGAACTGGACGGCGCTGGTGACAAAGACCGAACGGCAGGATTGATCGGTCCTTGGTCCCTGGGCCTTCGTTCTTGGTCCGTCCGTAGTCCCTGGTCCGTTCCTGGTCCTTCGTCCTTGGTCCGTGATTGACCGGCGCTAGATCGACGGACCAGGGACCCAGGCCCAAGGACGGACCAGGGCCCAAGGACGGACCAAGAACCAAGCACCAAGGACGAAGGACTGACACGCTACACGAGCGAGCGCTATAACGCGCGCGCTATGTGTCAACGCGTCCCTGGCGACGCCGGCCGCGCCCCACTGATCGTCGCGTGGACCGCGGCGATGTGCGCCTCGCGGATCGTGTCCCAGCGCTCGAATCCCTTGTAGGCGTCGAGCGTCAGCGTCTTCTGGATCTCCGCGAGGCTGCGGCCCGCGGCGACACCGGCGGCCACACCCTTCGAGATGTCGAGCAGATACTGCAGCGACTGCATCGCGTCCTTCTTCGTGCCCGACAAGGCATGTCCCGTGAGCGCGTGCTCGTAGTCGAGGGCGTTGATGGTCGTCAAAGCGTCGATCCAGGACCCCACGGTCGGGGCGAGCCCGCCGGGGAGCCGCTTGATTTGCAGGATGTCGGCGCTGAACACCGCGCGCTCGTCGGGGAAATGCAGTACTGAGCTGTCGTCCGCATGCGCGACGCCCAGATACGTCATCGTCACGCGCTTGCCGCCCAGCGTCACGGTGTGGCGATCGGTGTAGGTCACGGTGGGGGCATACACATCGCTCACCGAGCCACGAGCGATCTCGGCGCCGCTGAGCAAGGCATCGCGGTTGTAATCGAACATATCGAAGCGCTCGCTGTAGGCGCCAGCCGCCTCGCTGCGCTCGACGAGTCCGTTCTTGTTCGCGTCGATCTTCACGGCGTCGGCTGGCAGCGGCGGGTTGCCCGCCGGCGGCGCCAGCGCTGTCAGCATGTTGCGGTGACCGACGAACTCCGCGGTGTCGGCGAACACCACGCCGCCCGACGCGTGGTCCCAGTCGCGATGCGTGTACAGCACGTAACGGACCGGCACCTTGAAGCGCGTGGCGAACTCCGCCTTCAGCCAGCGCGCGAAGTCGCGGTTGATCGGGTCGCTCATGATGATGCCCTCGGGCGTGACGAGGAACACCGTGTAATGGTTGACGTTCTGCGCGCGATACAGCTGCCCGGTGATGTTCACGATGCCGCGCTGCGGCGGCTGCTGCGCCGACGCGCCCGTGGCCAGGGCGAGTGTGCAGAGGACGAGGGCGATGGTGATGAGTCGCATCGGT
>DASRJR010000043.1:0-9105 GCA_035649395.1 Vicinamibacterales bacterium | reverse complement strand
CAGTTCGGCACCAACGAGTTCATCGACTGGTGCCGGATGGTTGCCAGCGAGCCGCTGCTTGGGATGAACTTCGGTACGGGCACAGCGGAGATGGCCGTCGCCTACGTCGAGTATTGCAACTACGAGCGCGGCACCAAGTGGAGCGATCTGCGCCGCTCGCATGGCTACGAGAAGCCGCACAACGTGCGGTACTGGTGTCTCGGCAATGAGATGGACGGCCCGTGGCAGATCGGGCAGATGCAGGCCCGTGAGTACGGCCGAAAGGCACGCGATGCGGCCCGGCAGATGCGCGTCATCGACGGCAATCTGCAGCTGATCGCCTGCGGGTCGAGTGGCACGAACATGCCGCAATACCTGATCTGGGACCGGGAAGTGCTCGAAGAGTGCTACGACCAGGTCGACGGCATTTCGCTGCACGCGTACTACGGCAACACGCCAGCGCTGACGCGGAACAGCGCGGCGCGCTATCTGGCGATGAACCTCGACATGGATCGCCAGATTCGCGAGGTCGCTGCCGTCTGCGACTACGTGCAGGGCCTGCGGCGTTCGAGCAAACGGCTCTGGCTGTCGTTCGACGAGTGGAACGTGTGGTATCGCGCGCGCAGCGGCGACGCCGTGAACGGGCGCCGGCAGGTCGCGCCGAAGCTGCTCGAGGAGGTCTACAACCTCGAGGACGCGCTGCTCGTCGGCGGCTTTGTGAACACGCTGCTGCGCAACGCCGACCGCGTTCGAGTCGCGTGCCTGGCGCAGCTGGTCAACGTGATCGCTCCACTGGTCACCAATGACACGGGTGTGCTCCGTCAGAGCACCTGGTTCCCCTATGCCTGGGCACTGCGCTACGCCCGCGGACGCGTGCTCGATCTGCGTGTCGAGTCCGACACGTATCCAATCACCGCCGCTGGACTGCAGGCCGACTTCGCGCGGAACGATCAGGTGCCGTTCGTGGATGTCGTCGCTACGCTCGATTCGCAGAACGGGCAGGCCTGCGTGCTGATGCTGAATCGAGACCTGGAGGGAGAGCGCGAGCTCGCGCTCGAGTGGCGCGACATCACGCCAACACGTGTCCTCACCTGCGAGACATTGACCGGCCCGGATCTGAAGGCGTTCAACACCTTCGAGCAGCCGCGACGAGTGGTGCCGCAACGGCTCGAACCACCCAGCGCTGGCGCGCGCATGACGTTCAAGCTGCCGGCGCGCTCCTATACGGTGGCGCAGTTGGCGACTACCACGTGAACTGCGATCCGTCCGGCCGGTAATAGGTCGGACGGTTTGGTCCCGGCTCCGAAATCGTGCCCACGAGCTTCAGCCGGTCCATGTTCACCGTGACGCCAAGGCCTGGCCGGTCGTTGGCGTACAGCTTGCCGCCCTTGAACGTCAGGAACTCGTTCAGATACGCGATGGGCTGAGTCCCGTAGTTGTATTCGAAGACGACGGACTGCGGATACGGTCCAAGCGCGTGTATCTGTGCGGCCGTTGCGATAGGACCGGTGAAATGCGGGACGATGCCGATGTCGTGCGTCTCGCAGAGCGCGCAGATGCGGATCATCTCGGTGATGCCGCCGACGTTCGGCAGCGAGCAGCGGACGAAGTCGAGGTCGTGGTTTTCGACCAGCCGATGGAAGTCCCAGCGGGCGCCCCATTCTTCACCAGCGGCGAGCGGGACGCTGGTCAGCGTGCGCAGCTTGGGAATGTCCTGGAGAAACGCGTCGGTCTGCACGGGATCTTCGACCAGATAAGGTTCGAACTCCTCGATCAGGCGACAGCCGCGGAGCGCGTCGGCGAAGGTGAAGCGCTGGTGGAAGTCGACCATGAAGTTGCCGCCCGGACCGACGCCGTCGCGCGCGGCGCGGCAGTCGGCTTGCACCTGTCGCATGCGCTCGCGGGCATCGTAGCTGGTGCTGCCTTGTGGCAGGCTCGCGGCATCGAACCGGAAGAGACGCCAGCCCTCCTCCATGCACGCGGCAGCGCGGTCACGGATCGTGTTACCGCCGCCGCGGAACGTCGTCGTATAGCACTCCAGATGGTTGCGATTCATGCCGCCGAGCATGTCGTGCACCGGGACGCCGAGAGCCTTGCCTTTGAGGTCCCACAGCGCGAGGTCCAGTGCGCCGATGGCATGCAGCCGTTCGCGTCCGGGTGGATAGTGGAAGGCGCGATACATGTCCTGCCACAAGCGCTCGATCTGGAAAGGATTCTTTCCAATGAGCCGGCCGGCACAGGGCTCCAGGGTGTCGCGTGTACCGCCTTCACCGATGCCGGTGATATTGGCGTCGGTCTCGATGGTGACCACCATATTGCTTTGCAGGAGCGGGATCTGCAGCGGCATCACGTTCGGTGCTTCGTAGAAGCGAATCCGCGTGATTTTGGCCTGTGGTAACGCGGCCTCCGCCCATGACGGCCGCAGCAGAGCGGCCGCGGACGCAGCGGCTGCGGACTTGAGGAAGGTGCGACGATTCATCGGCTGACTCCTCGGCTAACGAGACTGTCGAATCACCCAATCCGCCTCGAACATGTGCGCCTGCCGCCCCTACTTGCCGCGGCCTGGGAGCCCGATCACCGGCTCCGCGTCGGGTTCGGGTGTGTTGTCGCCGCGACCGCGTCCCGCGGGCCCCGCGCCTCGACCGGGGCCGCCGCCGCGCGCTGGTGGCGTCCATCCATCACGTGCCGGTCCGTTCTGGACCATGCGCGTGTCGGCACTGAGGACGTAGCCGTTCAAGTACTGTGCGCCGGCGTTGCCGAAGTACTTGCCGTATTTGAGCGCCGCGTCGTGCACCTTGATGAGCGCGTCCTGGTAGCGCGGATCGTTCTGCTGCCAACCTGAGAAGCTCGAGAGATCGTTATTGCCCATGAGCAGGACGTCGACGCCGTGTGTGGCGGCGATTTCCTCTGCGTTCGCCACGCCCTCGAGCGTTTCGATCATCACGGTGACGAGCATGTTGTCATTGACAGTCGCCCGATAGTTGACCCCGGGCCAGACCTGGCCGAACGACCCACCCCCGGAGCTGCGGCGACCCACTGGCGGGTACCGTGAGAACCGCGCCGCATCGCGGGCCTCGAGCGCATCGTCCACCGTCGGCACGATGATGCCGATCGCACCGAGGTCGGTCGCTTTCTGGATGCTCGATTCGAGTGCATCGGGCATGCGGATCATCGGCGCGGCGCCGGCGCCGGGGCACGCCAGGATCATCCGGCGCACCTCGTCGTACGACATCGTGCTGTGCTGCATCTCGAACCAGGTGTAGTCGTAGTGCTTGGCGACCTCGCAGTAGAACTCGGGGTTGTACGAGGAGATCGTGTAACTCGTGATCTGCTTGTCCTGGAACAGCAGTTCCTTGGCCTTGTTGTAGAACGGCCGCGGCGTGGCTGGATTGATCGACGCCTTCACCTGCCAGCCCCAGCCGCGCTGGTCGGGTTTTGCCGGCGTGAGCGTTCCGCCAACCGGCGCGCTGTTCGTTGTGCCCGGCGCGGCTCCGCCCGTTCGCGCGCCGCCTTGCTGGGCCTGGAGCCCGATGGCGAGGCTCACCGCGGTGCCGGCCGCTAGTGCAACATGCCGCCACTTCATTTGGCACTCCCTTCCGTCTTGGATGGTGATATCACGCTCATGGTAATGCCCGTGAGCGGCCGATCCTGGTCATCGAGAAACCGCGCGCAGAAATCGGTGTGACCTCCGGCGTTGACGATCGCCGCGCGAACCACGTTTGGACCCTGCTTCAGCGTGAGACGCTTCGACACGCCATCGTCGATGACGGTCTGCCGATCGTTGTAGATGCCGATGACTTCCGTGCCGTTGACCCACCAGATCGATGCGGCGTTCGAGCCGATCGCCAGGCGCACGCCGCTCAACTCGCGCGGCGCGTTGACAATGGTGACCACCCAGAACAGAACGTTCGAGGTCGGCTTGTTGAGCGCGTAGGCGAAGTGATAGAGGTTGACGTTGTAGCCGACGGAGTCGATCGCATGCCACGCGACCTTGGTGTCGCCGACGGACAGCGTGTCACCGTCGCGAGGGATGGCGGTCAGTTGACCGGGGAAGTGCTCGGTCTTGACCGTAGCCTTCACGGCACTATCGGTGAGTTGTCCGCTCACACGAATGGGCTCGAGGACGAGCCAACGCTGCAGGAACCCTTCCGCGTTCGGCGCTTTGGCGGGCGACGTCGGACGTGCGAGCGACGGCGCGGGCGCCCCCCTCGACTCTGCTCGTTGCAGACGAGCGGTCGCAGTGCCTTGCGCATGAGCGACAGCGACCACGATGATGCCAGCAAGCGCGCCGACAATCACCAGCGACGGAAGAAATGTGCGATCGCTCATGGCGTCTTGAAGAGCCAGCGCTGACGATCACTGTCGGGCGTGAACCTGGCGAGCGTCGGCGTGCTGCTGCCAATGGCCGAAAGTGCCAACGGTTCCTGGGAATTCGGAGTCGCCTTCGGCATCACACGATAGGTGCCGTCGGTGAGCTGGTCGATGCGCCAGAGTTGTTCGGGGCGGCCGCTGAAGCTGGCGAGCACGACGAGCTCCTGATCGTCCGTCGCGGTCAGCGCGTGGTCGGTGCCAGCGATCGTGATCTTGAAATACGGCGATCCGGGATAGCCGCCGGCGTTCGCGACCGGCGTGACCGTCCACTTCTGCTGCGCCTGCAGCATGTATGGCGCCATGCGCACATCGATTGGCCCCGACGGCCAGTTCGCGGACACGTGCGCCGCGTCCTGCGCCGGTATGGGCGTGCCGCCTCCGGCACCAGCACTGCCGCGACCGCCGCGTCCGCGTAGTCCTCCGACCGGTGTGCCCTGTACGGCCAACTCGAGCGCCGTGCCAGTTCGCGCGGATTCAATCTGGTATGTGCCTTCCTTGAAGTTCTCTCCAGCGACGGGCCAGCCATCGCGCCAGAGAAGGGGACGAATGTCGAGCACGCTGATGCCGCCTCGATCGAGGTCGGCTTCATAGTGGCAGGAGAACTTCTGCACGCCGTCGCCGAGATCGAGTAGTCCGAAATGTCCCGGACCCACGTATCGACCGCCAGAACCGAGAAAGAGCTTCCCGCCTCCTTGCAGCATGTCGATGCCCATGTTGTCGATGAACGGTCCCATGACCTTCTTTGCCCGGCCCATGCGGATGTTGTAGCTGGAGTTCGCACCCGCGCAGCACGACCCGTGCGTGACCAGCAAGTAGAACCAGCCGTCGCGGAAGATCATGATCGACGCTTCGCCATTGATGGCAATGTTGATCGGCTTCCGGTCGGGATAGAGGCGCTTCCCGGTTTTCGGATTCAGTTCAACCAGGCGGATGTAGCCGAAGTAAGAGCCGTAGGTGAGCCAGAGGGACCCGGTCGGATCGCGAAACACGCCAGGGTCGATGGCGTTGCTGTCCTCGACGCCATCGGACCACACGACGGGTCCGCCGTCCTCCCATTTGTAGTCCGACGAGCTGGGATCGAGTGTCCTGCCGACGAGCAACCCGATCGCGGCCTTGGGCTGTGTGCCGGGGGCAGAGTAGTAAACGAAGTACTTGTCGCCCGATCGAATGACGTCCGGGGCCCACGTGTTGTTGCCGCCGCGCGCAAGGACATCCGGCCCTGGCCGCCCTCCGGGGAGCGCCTGCATCAACGTGCCGGCGCGCCGCCAGGTCCATCCGTCATCGGAGATCGAGATCGGCAAGCCGTTCCCGGTGCCATACGCGTAGAACTTGCCATCGTGCACGACGACGGTTGACGGGTCGTGCATGCCGGGCTCTCCGTCGAGCGCCAACAGCGTCGACCCGAGGAGAAGCGCGACAGGTGCGGCAAGCAGGAGGATTCCCGACAGGAGGCGGATCACCGGTACCCCGCGCGACGTGACGCGCTCGAATCCGTCAGCTCGCCAGCGACGCGCTGATCGCCTGCGCGGCAGCTTTGACTTCGGCCGCGGCGCGCGCGATCCGCTTTGTGTGCAGCCGCGTCACGGGCGACGAGATGCCGACTGACGCCACGATCTCGCCCTGGGGATCGCGGATCGGCGCCGCCACGCATCTCACCTCTTCCATGTACTCCCCATCGTCGAGCGCGAATCCGTCCGTGCGAACCCGTTCGCACACGCGGGCGAGCCTCGTCAGCGTGGTGATCGTGTTGCGCGTGTATGCGTGGAGAGACGCCTGTCCGAACAGACTCTTCAGACCGTTGAGATCGAAGTCGGCGAGCAGCGCCTTGCCGTGCGCCGTGCAATGCAGCGGCGCGAGCTCGCCCGTCTGCCCGGCGACCGAGACCACCTGGCCCGTCGGCAGGTGGTGGTCGATGAAGAACGCCTGTCGGCCTTCGAGCACCGCGAAGTGCGAAGTCTCTTCGAGCTTGGCGGTCAGCTCTCTCAGGTATTGATGGAAGAACGTGCCGAGGACGTTCCGCCCGTAGCGCCGTGACAGCCGCCAGGCCGTGGGTCCGAGCACGTAATCCTTGCTGCCCTTCGGGTTGGCGAGGAACCGGCGCTGCCGAAGTGTGTTGGCGAGGCGAAAGACGCTGCTGCGATCGATGCCGATGAGGTCGGTGAGTTGCTTCAGTGGTACCGGCTCTGAGGACGCGGCAACCGCCTCGAGGATGGCCAACCCGCGGTCGAGACTCTGGATCGGTGGTGTGTCGTGTGTGGGTTTCCCGCTCATGGACGGAAGCAGCGCGGCTCACAGGATATCACTCCGGTTCGACCCCATTTCGCTGGGCAGAACATCCATGCCCGCGACCCAGACGATGCCGTTCAAAGAAGCCGACGGTAGTCGGGGGCTGGCGCATACAACGCGCGTTGCGTATAGTGCACTCCGTCGAGGGTGCGAATCGTAACAACGTGACTCCAGCGAGTCAAGGTTCGGCGCGACTCACGCGACACCGATACCCGGAAGAGCCACAGCAGGAGCGATGGCGGAATTCACCTTCGGCCCGTTTACGTTGAGCACTGACACGTCGACGCTCACCCGCGATGGAGCCGACATGCGACTGCGGCCGCGCGCCTTTCAGGCGCTGCGGGTTCTGCTCAATCACGTCGGGACCTTTGTCGACAGCGACGTGATGCTCGCGGAAGCCTGGGAAGGGACGCACGTTTCGGTCCATACGATCGATGTCACCATCGGCGAGGTGCGACGGCATCTCGGCGAGTACCGCCGGTGGATCGTCAGCCGTCCGAAATTCGGCCACGCGTTGATCGTGCCGAGATCGGACGAGCTCGTGCGGCAGGGATGGCACTTCTGGAGCCAGCGAACGCGCACGGGATGCGAACGGGCCATCGACTGCTTCAAGCGCGCGATCAGTGAGTGCCCATCTGATTTCCGCGCCTTCGAAGGGCTGTCGGCCTCCTATTTGACGTTAGCGATCTTCGGCATGGCGTGTCCGCTCGAGATCTATCCGCGATTTCTCGAGGCGAACGAGCAGGCCGCGGCGTTGAGCGGCCTGCGCCCGGAACTGCGCTGCAATCGTGCGTTCGGGCTGTACGTGTTCGAGCATCGTCCTGCCGAATCGGAAGCGCAGTTCCTGCGCGCGCTGGACGAGAAGCCGTCGCTGGCGTCGGCGTACGTCCGGCTGGCGATGCTCTATGGGGCGCGCGGTCGCTTCCGCGAGGCCTTCGAGATCATCGCGCGAGGCAAGCGGGTCGATCCGCTGTTGCCGACGCTGGCAGCCGCGGAAGTGCTGGTTCGCTGCTGGCAGCGCGATTTCGAGACCGCCGCCGCGATCGGTCGGCAGGGTGTCGAGCTGCACCCGTACTTCCAGGTCGTTCGCGTGAACTACGCGCAAGTACTCCAGTTGGCCGGCCGTCCGGACGAGGCGCTCGCGCAGTATCACATCGCCTCGATCATGTCGCCGGACGCGCCGTGGTTGCGTGCGCTCGAAGGCGCGTGTCACGCGACGCTGGGGCGCTGGGCGGATGCACGGGCCATCCTGGAGGGACTGGAAGCGCTGAGGCGGTCGGAGTACGTCGACGCCTACCACATGGCGGTGTTTCGAAGTGCGCTGGAACAGCCACGCGAGGCACTCGCGGAGCTGGCACGCGCACACGCCGAGAACTCGTCGTGGCTCTATGCGCTCGACGTCGACCCAAGACTCGACGCGCTGCGAGCGGCGCCTGGGTTCCGTCGTCTGCGCCGGCGCCTCGCGTCGTGACGTCTCGAGTTCTTTTTTGCCATTGTGTGGAACCGGTTCCAGTGCTAATGTCCGCCGACATTCAGCGCAGTGAAACGGCGGTTTCGCTATCTGCAACAAGGTGGGTGAGCTCGAACGAGCGTGCCGGAGCGTCTATGACGATGGATCGCCGGACCTTCACGAAGTCGCTCTCGACCGGGGCGGCGGCGGGTGCAGTCGCCGCGGTGAGCCGGTGGACTCCGCTCGGGCTCCTGCCAGCGGTTGCAGCCGGACAGACCATCGCGCTCAAGGACCTCGTGCCGAAAGGGTGGCTGATCGGCGTCGCGATCAATCAGAACCAGAGCGACGGCCGCGACGGCGTGGCCGTTGATCTCGTCACCAGGCAGTTCAACGCCATCACCCCGGAGAACTTGCTGAAATTCCAGAGCCTCCACGCCGAGCCCGATCGCTTCACCTTCGACGCCCAGGACCGGTATGTGGCGTTCGGCCTCGATCGTGGGATGGCGGTGATCGGCCACACCCTCGTCTGGCATTCGCAAACGCCGGCGTGGGTCTGGGCCGCGACGGATGGGGGGCTCGCCGATCGCGCGACGATGCTCGAGCGCATGCGCTCGCATATCGCCAACGTCGTCGGGCGCTACAAGGGGAAGATTCGCGGCTGGGACGTTGTCAACGAAGCGCTGAACGACGACGGCACGCTGCGCGACTCACCGTGGCGCCGCGGGATCGGCGACGACTACATCGCCAAGGCGTTCGAATTCGCGCGCGAGGCCGATCCCGACGCCGAGCTGTACTACAACGACTACAACCTCGCGACCAGCGCGGCCAAGCGCGCCGGTGCCATCCGCATCATCAAGGAGTTGCAGCAGCGCGGTCTCCGCATCGATGCCGTCGGCGAGCAGGGTCATTGGCGTCTCGAATCGCCGACGACGACGGAGATCGACCAGACGATCACCGAGCTGCGCTCGACCGGTGTCAAGGTGATGATCACCGAGCTGGACGTGAACCTGCTGCCGCCG
>DASRJR010000042.1:0-23085 GCA_035649395.1 Vicinamibacterales bacterium | reverse complement strand
CCGCACAGCTCTTCGGTCACCCGCTCGGCCCCAAGCAGCGCGCACGACAGTGTGCGGCAGACGTTCAACACGTATTTCCCGACCGGCCTCGTGTAGAACATCGTGTAGTACGACACGACGTCTTCGACTTCCGCCGCAGTGCAGCCAATCTGCTCCGCGACGTGGCGCATGCCCGCACCAGTGATGTACCCCTGTTGCTGCTGCACCAGATACAGTGCGTAGAGAATCGCCGACTTGCGCTGATCTGGTGGATAGCGGGCGACGTTCGCATCGAACTTCGCCTTGTTCTCCGCCGTGTAGACGAATGGCTCGCCCGGCGGCGCCAGCTTGCGCTCCGAGCGGTGGAACTGCGCCGGAGCGTAGTCCATTTTGGGATGGAAGCTCACCGGTCGCAGTCTCCCATGACGACGTCGGTGCTGCCGATGACGGCGACGACGTCGGCGATCAGCCCCTCCTGGACGATGTACGGCAGCGCCTGAATCGCCATGAACGACGGCGCACGCATTTTCACGCGCCAGGGACGATTCGTGCCGTCCGAGACCACGTAACATCCGTGCTCGCCGCGCGGACCCTCGACCGGCACATATGCGTCGCCCGCCGGCACCGTGAAGCCCTGCGAGTAGATCAGGAAGTGCTGGATCAGCGCTTCCATCTCGGAATAGACCTTGTCCTTTGGCGGCGGCACGACGCGTGTGTCGCTGCACGCCCACACGCCGGTCGGTGTGATCCGCGTGATCGCCTGCTTGCAGATGTTCACGCTCTGACGCATCTCCGCGATGCGGACGCGGTAACGGGCATAGACGTCGCCTTCAGTAGCGGTCGGCACGGTGAAGTCGTACGACTCGTAGCCGCAGTACGGGAAGTACTTGCGGACGTCGTAGTCCGCTCCGGAGGCGCGAGCGATCGGCCCGACCAGCCCCCAGTCCCAGCACTCGTCGAGCGTCAGCACGCCGACGTTCTCCGTGCGGCGCCGGTAGATGTCGTTCTTCGTCAGCAGGCCTTCGAACTCGTCGATTTTCGCGGGAAAGCGGTCGAGGAAGGCGTTGACCGCGTCGTGGAAGCCCCGCGGCAGATCTTCACGCAGCCCGCCGATGCGGATGTAGCTCGGGAAGAAGCGGAAACCCGCGATGAGCTCGTTGATGTTCATCAGGAGCTCGCGCTCGCGGACGCAGTAGAACAGCATCGACACCGCGCCGACCTCGAGGCCGTGCGTGCCGAGCCAGATCAGGTGGCTGGCGATGCGCTGCAGCTCCGCCAGGAGCACCCGGATGTCGTTGACGCGCTGTGGCATCTCGAGGCCGAGCAGCTTCTCGACACTCAGCGAGTACGCCAGGCTGTTCGAATGGGCGGCGAGGTAGTCCATGCGCTCGACGAGCGGAATCACCTGCTGCCACCTCTTCTGCTCGGCGGTCTTCTCGATGCCGGTGTGCAGGTAGCCGATGGTCGGCATCACCGACTTGATCACTTCGCCATCGAGCTCGAGGACGAGACGGAGCACGCCGTGCGTGCTGGGGTGCTGCGGCCCCATGTTCACCGTCATCGTCTCTGTGCGCAGTTCAGCCATCTCAGTGTCGGCCGGGCCTTCCAGGCCCGGCGCCATGCGTCCTTAATGGGTCCGCTTCACCCGGTCGCGTTCGATATTCGCCTTGAACTCCGCTTCACTGACTTCCAGCGGCTCGTAGGTCTGCGCCACCTTGCGGATCTGTACCGGATAGTCCTTCCGCTGCGGATGGCCGTCCCAGTCCTCGGGCATCAACAGGCGCCGCAGATCCGGGTGGCCGTCGAACACGATGCCGAACATGTCCCACACTTCGCGCTCGGGCCACGCGGCGCCGCGCCACACCGTTTGTACCGTGGGCACCGAGCCAGCGGCCCCCACCCGTACCTTCAAACGAAGCCGAAGGCGGTTCGAGGTCGAGAGCAGGTGATACACGACCTCGTATCTCGGTTCGCGCGGCAGGTAGTCGGCAGCGGTCACCTCGACCAGCACGTTGAAGCGCAGCGAGGCGGCATCACGCAGTGCCAGACACGTCTCGACCAGGCGCTCGGCCGGCAGGTAAATCGTCGGCGAATCGACGCTCTGTCCGACTTCGTACGACGCGCCGGGCACGAGCGGCTGCAGCGTGGCGATGATGGCGGCGGCGTCCATGAACGGCGTAATTCAGAATGCGGAATTCAGAATGCAGACAGCAGGCTCTTGCACATCCACGGTTGCCGCTACGCTCTCGACCGAGCGATCTTCTGCTGCAACTGCACCAGGCCGTAGATGAGTGACTCGGGACGCGGCGGGCACCCGGGCACGAACACGTCGACCGGAACGACCTGGTCGACACCCTGCACGATCGCGTAGTTGTCGAAGACGCCACCGACCGAGGCGCAGGCGCCCATCGAGATGACCCACTTGGGATCGGGCATCTGGTCGTAGACGCGTCGCATCGCCGGCGCCATCTTTCGCGACAAGCGCCCGGCGACGATCATCAAGTCGGACTGGCGCGGCGATCCGCGGAACACTTCCGCGCCGAAGCGCGCGACATCGTAGCGGCTCGCGACCATCGCCATCATCTCGATGGCGCAGCACGCCAGGCCGAACTGCGCCGGCCAGATCGCGGATCGGCGCGCCCACTGGATCAGCCACTCGACCTTGGTGGTCAGGAACGGGAGCTCTGGATCGACGAGGCCGTGGTCGTGTTGCGCGGTCGGGGCGGTCGAAGCCATTGAATCAGGCGACCTTCCGTGTCTGGACGCGCGGTTTGCGGACCGCCGGGCCCCAGTCGAGCGCGCCCTTGCGCCAGACGTAGACGTAGCCAACCAGAAGAATCAGAAAGAAGGTGACGATCTGAAAGAAGCCGGGCCATCCGAGGCTGCGAAACGCCAGCGCCCACGGATACAGGAAGGCAATCTCGATGTCGAAGAGCAGAAAGATCATCGCCACCAGATAGAACTTGACCGAATGGCGTTCGCGGGCATCGCCGACCGCCGGCATGCCGCACTCGTAGGGGGCCAGCTTTTCCGGCGTCGGGTTTCTGGGGCCGAGCAGCGCCGACAGGCCGATCATGGTGCCGGCAAACGCGAGGCCGAGCCCCATCATGATCACCACGCCCAGCCAGCCGTCCATCAGCGCTCCACCCTTTGGCGCAGGAGTTGGCTCACGACCCCCTCACCGCGCGCTTGTGAAGAGTTTCGCAAACCTTCTCATGCTATAGAAGCGACACTGAAAGGTCAATTATGAGACTCGCGTGGTGCCGATCGACCGCGCATCGCGACACCGCCGCGCTCATCGCCGAGCTGCGATCGCGGCACGATATCACTCTCTTCGATCGTCGAACGGTACACGATCTCGTCCGCCTCGACTTTCGCCAGCCGTTCGACCTCTGCGTCTACGAGCTCGCCGATACCGACGACGATGCGTTTCTGTGGCCGTACGTCATGCACTACCCCGGCATCGTGCGCCTCCGCAGTGCGTCGCTCCATCACAGCCGCGGCACGTGGCTCGCGCGGCAGCGCCGCGGTCGCGATCGCGAAGCGGAGCTCGCCTTCGGTCGCGGCGATCTGACCGCGTCGGCGATCGTCGCCTCGCGAGTCGTCGTCGTCGCGGATGCGTATCACGCCGCGGCGCTTGAGCGCGAGTATCCCGATGCCACGATCCGGGTCGCGCCAATCGGCGTCGATGGAGCTGCGGCGCATCGCCTGAAAGGCGACACCAAAACTCCCGACGAGATGTCAATCGGCGTGCTCGACCGTCCGCTCCGTCACACGATCGTCGAGGCGGTCGCCCGTGCCCGCGGCGCCGGCGCACGCCTCGAGCTCCTTGACGGATCGTCCCCCGATCGCGTGCTCGATGAGGCCGACGTCGTGCTGTTCCTCCCCTGGCCACCCAGCGACGACTTGACGCCGGCCGTCGCCGCGCTCGCCGATGGCCGACCGCTCGTGATGTTCGAAACACACGCCAGCGCCGGCTGGCCGATGCTCGACCCCCAGACGTGGCTGACACGTGGGATCGACGTGTCGGACGCACCGATCGCGATTGCGATCGACCCGCGCGACGAGAGCCACTCGCTGGCCCTCGCACTTCGTCGGCTCGCCGCCGACCCGACGTTGCGGGACGAACTTGGCCGCTCGGCGCATGATTGGTGGCAGCGCCACGCTACCGTCGCTCACGCCGTCGACGCGTGGACCGCGATCGTGGAGGACGCCGCTGCTCTCGCCGCGCCGCGGCATCCGCGCGACTGGCCCGCTCATCTCACCGCCGATGGCACCGCGCGAGCCCGAGAGTTGCTCGCACCGTTTGGGGCATCGGTCGATTTCCTCGAGTAGAACTCCTGAAGGAATTCCTGTCTTGTCTCCCACTCGTACCCGGACTCCGTCGTCAGCCTGGTGTCCTCCACTGGCATGCCCATCGAGAAGTGATACAGGCTCTGCCAAGTATCGCCCGTCAGTCCGAGCAGCTCGTGGACGGCATCGTCGTAGAAGCAGCCGATCCCGGTCGCACGTGCGCCGGCGGCCTCGGCCTCGAGATACAGGACCTGACCAATGAGGCCGCATTCCCAGAACAGACGACGATAGAACCATTCGCCGCGTTCAGCGAGCGACCGACCGAGACGCGCGATCATGCCGAGACTGAAGAAGCCGTCGCCGGCGATGTCCTGATCGCACGAGGCGCGGTTGGCCGGCCATGTCACGTCGGCGGGCACGAGCAGGAACAGGTTCGATTCGTTCGAATCGACGGCTTCCCACAGAAACTCGGGGCGCATCGAGGCGCGCCACTCCTCGAGCACTGAACGATCGCGCAGGCAGGCGTAGACGCCCGGCAACATCCCGTCGACGCGGTGGACGAAGACGACCAAATGCACGTGTGGTGGCCAGTCAATCGCATCCCACGGCGCGGTGTGCGGCTGCAGCCGCGACAGCATTTCGAGAAACCGCGCCTTGGGCAATGTCGATTGGGCATCGAACGCCACGGCGCTGCGTCGTTGAATGATGATCGCGCGCCCGTGCAGCGACCCATGCTCGTCTGGTCGACGCTGATCGTCGTGGAGGCGGGTCTGGCTTGGCCTGAGCGAAGTCGACGGCAGACCCGCCGCTCGAGGATCCGCCCCCTCCATGGTCCGTCCCGGATACTTCGTCGCCGCGGCCACATCGTCGATGACCTGCCAGTGAACGTGGTCAGAGCTCAGACGATTCGCCCTGCCCTGCCACGCCGCCGAACGCGCCGCCTCGACCAGCGCTGCTGGATCCTGCTCGACCCACGGCATCACGTCACCCGTCGTCACGACCGCGATGCACTCGGGCTCCTCACGCTCGGCTCCGACAAAGTCCTCGTCCCGGTCGAGGCCCAGCAGCGTCGCCACCGCGTCATCCGACCATCGCGGCAGCAGCGTCATTTTCCAACCGAGACGCGAGGCAGAGAGCGCCAGCGTCCCGATGGCGTGACCGGTGTCGTGGTGGCAGTAGCGAAACGCGCGCTCTCCGTACTTCCAGGCTTCCCGCCAGTGAATCGAGGTCAGCGCTACCAGGAGCCCGTCGCGGCCGTCGATGAAGGACTCCCATGCGCCCGCATCGAGACGAGCACGCCGTTCGAGGGCGTGCTCGCGTGAGGCGTAGTGAAAGACGCTGGCCGAGCGGATCACGTAGGCCTCGGTGGGATGGAGGTTCCCGCTCGACGGGTTCACCCGAAGCGCCCATCGAGACCCTCGAAACTGCTTCCACGCGGAGAGTCCCATGCCGCAGCGCAGCCAGTCGGCGATGGAGCGATCGTCCATCGGCACGCGATTCGCGGTCCGATTGAACAGCGCTTCGTACGGGACCTCGGGTGACACCGCTTCACGCGGCAACTGGGAGGACGGAGCACCCTCGAAGCGGCGAAACGGATCGGGCTGGGTCGCCCAGTCCAGATAGCCGAGCGAGCGAGCAAATCTGTTGAAGTAGTGCTTGGTCGCGTGGTGGTACTGCAGCGCGATCACATCAACGCCTGCCCCGCCGAAGCGCTACGCGCGAAGGCGGGCGCCTGGTAGACCACCCAACCTACTTCGAGAGCGCCGCGATTCGCTTCTCGATCTCCGCGATCGCCTGAGTGACCTGCTGCTTGCGGGCCGCGTGCGTCGCCACTTCGAGCTGGCGCTGCATCTCGGTCTTGGCCAGCCGCAGCGACTCGATCTGTCGGAGGCGTTCGGGGTCTGGCCCCCTGGCGTCCTGGCGGGCCTTGCGTCGTTCCTGTTCCCGTTCTTCCATGCGCTCGGCGAGGCGGGACTCCGCGTCGACGAGGCCTTCTCCGGCATCACCCATAGATCTTGATTATCCATGCGGAATGGGCAATTCACAATGCTCGCCTCAGCGATAGGCCTGGGCGATGGGCTTTCGGCTTTAGGCTGTGGACTGTGGGCATTGACTAAGATCGTGACGTGAAGCGCTCGCCACTCGACCTGTTCCATCCAGCGGTGCGCGAGTGGTTCGCGAGCGTCTTTCCCGAGCCCACGGCGCCGCAGAGGCTCGGGTGGCCCGCGATCGCGCGCGCTGAATCGACGCTCATCCTTGCGCCGACCGGCAGCGGCAAGACGCTCGCGGCCTTTCTCTGGTGCCTCAACCGGCTGCTCTTCGAGCCGCCACCGCCAAAGAAGTTGCGCTGCCGAGTGCTGTACGTCTCACCGCTGAAGGCCCTGGCGGTGGACGTCGAACGCAACCTCCGCGCCCCGCTCGCGGGCATCGTCAACGTGGCACACGCGAGCGGCACGCCGGTGACGATGCCGGAGATTGCCATCCGAACAGGCGATACGCCAGCCCTGGAGAGGTCGCGCTTTCTCCGCGATTCAGCCGACGTTCTCATCACCACACCGGAATCACTGTTCCTGCTCCTCACCTCGAACGCCCGCGAGCGTCTCGTGACGGTGGACACCGTCATCATCGATGAGATTCACGCCCTCGTGCCCGGCAAGCGCGGTGCGCATCTGGCGCTCTCGATCGAGCGCCTGGAGGCGCTCCGGACCGGCAAGCCGCTGCAGCGGATCGGCCTGTCGGCCACGCAACGGCCACTTGAAGAAGTGGCGCGGTTCCTGGGAGGCACCGAGCCTCGTCGCGCAGCGGCTCGGCGGCCACAAACGAAGACAAACGCCCGGCATGAAGACTCGTCGCCGTCCGACATCGAAGCCGCCCTCCATGGCGAGTTCGGTGACGAGCGCAGCGCGCCGACCTATCGGCCGGTCACGATCATCGACGCGTCGGAGAAGAAACGGCTCTCGATGCGGGTCGAAGTTCCGGTTGAAGACATGGCGCGTCTCACTGAGCCCGACGAGATCCCCAGCGGGCCGGCATCGCGCGGACCGGTGCGGCCGTCGATCTGGGCCTCGGTCCATCCCAGGCTGCTCGAGTTGATTCGGTCGCACCAATCGACGCTGATCTTCGTGAACAACCGCCGCATGGCCGAACGGCTCGCCGGCGCGCTCAACGAGCTGGCCAACGAACCGCTGGTGCGCTCGCACCACGGATCGCTGGCGCGGGCGGCGCGGAGTGAAGTCGAAGATCTGCTCAAGGCGGGGCGCATCAAAGCGCTGGTCGCCACCTCGTCGCTCGAGCTCGGCATCGACATGGGCGCGATCGATCTCGTCGTACAGATCGAATCCCCGCCGTCGGTCGCGAGCGGCCTGCAGCGCATCGGCCGCTCCGGCCATCAGGCCGGCGCGATCAGCGAAGGCATCATCTTTCCGAAGTTCCGGGGGGATCTCGTCGCGTGCGCCGCAGTGGCGCGCGCGATGCACGATGGCCGCGTCGAATCCACACGCTATCCGCGCAACCCGCTCGACGTGCTCGCACAGCAGATCGTCGCCATCGCCTCACTCGAGACGTGGGAGATCGACGACTTGTTCGCGCTCGTCCGTCGTTCGGCGCCGTTCGCCGACTTGAGCCGGCGCTCGTTCGAGGGCGTGCTCGACATGCTATCGGGGCGGTATCCGTCCGACGAGTTCGCCGAGCTCCGGCCGCGCGTCACGTGGGATCGTCTGCGTGGACGCGTCTCCGGTCGCCAGGGCGCCAAACGCGTCGCCATCGCCAACGCCGGGACGATTCCCGATCGCGGACTCTACGGCGTGTTTCTCGCGGGCGCGGATCGGCCGGTGCGTGTCGGCGAGCTCGACGAAGAGATGGTGTTCGAGACCGAGGTCGGCGAGACGTTCGTGCTCGGCGCCTCGACGTGGCGGGTCGAGGAGATTACCCACGACCGCGTGCTCGTGACGCCCGCGCCCGGTGAACCCGGCAAGACGCCGTTCTGGCACGGCGATCAATCGGGACGCCCGGTCGAACTGGGCTTCGCCATCGGCAAGCTGGTGCGCGAGCTGCGCGGCGTGCCGCGCCACGCTGCCACCGAGCGGCTCGTGACGCAACACGATCTCGATGCCGCCGCCGCTGACAACCTGCTGCGCTATCTCGACGATCAGGCGGCGGCCGGCGCGATCCCCGACGACCGCACCCTCGTCATCGAGCGCTGTCTCGACGAGCTCGGCGATTGGCGAGTGTGCGTGCTGTCACCACTCGGCAGCCGCATTCACGCACCGTGGGCGATGGCGGCAACGGCGCGCATCCGCAACCGCACCGGGATCGACGTCGAAGTGATGTGGGGTGACGAAGGCTTCGTCGTCCGCTTTCCCGAAGTCGAAACGCCGCCCGATCCGGACCTGCTGCTGCCCGATCCTGGTGAGGTCGAAGCGCTGGTGCTGCGACAGCTCGGGTCGACCTCGCTCTTTGCGGCGAGATTCAGGGAGACGGCGGCTCGAGCGCTGCTGCTCCCGCGCCGGCGGCCCGGCCAACGAACACCGCTGTGGCATCAGCGCAAGCGCGCGGCGGATCTGCTTGCCGTCGCGTCTCGCTTCGGATCGTTTCCGGCTCTGCTCGAAACCTATCGCGAGCTGCTGCGTGACTATTTCGACATGTCGTCACTGGTCGACGTGCTGCGCCGCCTCGCCTCGCGCAGCCTGCGCCTGACGACGATCGATTCGACGGCGCCGTCACCCTTTGCGGCGTCGCTGCTCTTCAGCTACGTCGCCAACTACATCTACGACGGCGATGCGCCGCTGGCCGAGCGGCGGGCGCAGGCGCTCTCGGTCGATCAGGCCCAACTGCGCGAGCTGCTCGGCGACGCGGAGCTGCGCGAACTGCTCGATCCCGAGTCGATCGACGCGGTGGAGCGGCAGCTGCAGCACCTCGATGCGACGCATCACGCGCGCACCGCTGACGGCCTGCACGATCTGTTGCTGCGCATCGGCGATCTCACGCTCGAGGAGATTGAAGCGCGAAGCGCCCTTCCCGATACGCGAGCGGCCGTGGCGGAGTTGGAGCGCGCACGCCGGATCGTGGCGCTGCCGATCGGCGGTGAGCGCCGGTACGTTGCGGTCGAAGACGTGGCGCGCTACCGCGACGCGCTCGGTACGCCCATGCCGCAAGGCCTGCCTGAAGCGCTGCTCGAGCCGGTCCGCGACCCGGCCGGCGACCTCGCCTTGCGCTTCGCGCGATCTCACGGTCCGTTCACCGCGAGGATGTTCGCCGATCGCTACGGGCTCGGGATCGCCGTCGCCAACGCGCTGCTCGCTCGACTCACCGGCGAAGGCCGCATCGTCGAAGGCGAATTCCGTCCCGGCGGCAGCGAGCGCGAGTGGGTAGACGGTGATGTGCTGCGGCGTCTGCGCAGCCGTTCACTGGCACGACTCCGCCAGGAGGTCGAACCGGTCGATGCCGCTGCACTGACGCGGTTCACGTTGTCGTGGCACGGCATCGGCTCGGCCCGACGCGGACACGATGCGCTGCTCGATGCCATCGAACAACTGCAGGGTGCACCCATCCCCGCCTCGGTGCTCGAGCGCGAGATACTGCCGTCGCGTATCGCTGACTATCAGCCGGCCATGCTCGACACGTTGATGGCCGCCGGCGAGATCATCTGGGTGGGCATCGAGCCGATCGGCGAACGCGACGGCCGGATCGCGCTCTATCTCACCGATCATCTCGCACGGCTTCGTCCACCGGTGTCGCCGCCGGGACGATCGCGGCGCGACGATGAGCCGGAAGATGGCGGACGTGCGGACGAGATCCTGGAGTACCTGCGGCGGCATGGCGCGTCGTTCTTTGCCGCAATCCACGAGGGATCCGGCGGCGGGTTTCCCCGAGAAACCGTGGACACGTTGTGGGATCTCGTCTGGCAGGGGCTCGTGACGAACGACACGCTCCACGCACTGCGCGCGTTCGGCCCTTCAGCTGCGCTCAGGGCAGGACGTGCGGAAACACGTGGGTTGCGTCGCGCCAAGGCCGGCGCGTTTCGTTCGAGGCGGCTCGTGCCGCCGTCAGCCGAGGGGCGATGGTCGCTGGTGAGCCCACCGGGCGCTGCCGTTCCGACGCCAACGGAATGGAGTGCCGCGCTCGCGCAGCAACTCCTCGCGCGGCACGGCATCGTCACGCGTGAGATCGCCGCCAGCGAGAACCTGCCGGGCGGCTTCTCCGCTGTCTATCAGGTGCTGAAGGCGCTGGAAGACGCAGGACGAATCCGACGTGGCTACTTCGTTGGCGGATTGGGCGGAGCGCAGTTCGCGCTGCCAGCCGCACTCGATCGGCTGCGCTCGATGCGGGAGCCTGCCGACACGTCGCAGACACTCGTGTTGGCGGCGACCGATCCGGCCAACCCGTACGGCGCCACGCTCAAGTGGCCGTTCGACTCGCTGGCGCTCGCTCCCTTCGACTCGCAGACGCTCGCTCCCTTCGACTCGCGGACGCTCGCTCAGGGCAAGCAGGGCAAGCAGGGCAAGCCGGAGCACACGGGTGAGCGACCAAGCGTTTCCGAAGTCGGAAGGGGACCGACGCGAACCGTGGGCGCGCTCGTGGTCCTCGTCGACGGATACCCAGCGGCTTACCTGCGTCGTGGCGAACGCGAGCTGCTGTTGCTCGTGCCCGATGCCGAGCCGCAGCGATCGACATCTACGCGTGCGACCGCGAAGGCGCTGATGACACTGGCGCGATCGCGTGAAGAGGGGCGTCGCGGCCTGCTGATATCCGAGATCAACGGCGTCCCGGCCAGCACGCACCCACTCTCTCATCTGTTCGTCGCCGAAGGATTCAACGCCACGGCGATGGGGCTGCAGGCGCGCGTGCCGATCCCGGCGCGCGCTGAAGTGCCGATCGTCCTGGGGTCGGAGCAAGTCTCCGGATAGGTCATGCGAGCGTGCCTGAGGGCGACACCATTTTCCTGACGGCGCGCACGCTGCATCGCGCGCTTGCCGGGCGTACGGTGACGAGGTTCGAATCGGTCTATCCGCAGTTGACACGAGTCGATGCGCAGACGCCTCTAGCTGGGCAGACGATCGAACGAGTCGAGGCGCGTGGCAAACATGTGTTGATGTGGATCGGCGGAGCCCACATCCTGCGTACGCACATGCGCATGCACGGCTCGTGGCACCTCTATCGTCCTGGCGAACGATGGCAGCGTCCACGCCACGAAATGCGCATCCTGATCGAAACCGAAAAGATCCACGCGATCGGATTCGGCATACCGGACGCCGAGCTCGTCACGCCCGAACAGCTGGAGCGGACGTCCGTGCTGCGCGAACTCGGTCCGGACCCGCTGTCCGACGCCTTCGACGCCACCGAGGCCGTGCGACGGCTTCGCGCACGAAGCGACGTATCGATCGCCGACGCGTTGCTCGATCAATCGGCGATTGCGGGCATCGGTAACGTCTACAAGTCGGAAGTGCTCTTCGCGGGACACGTCTATCCGTTCACCCAGATGCGGGCGTTACCGCCGGAACGCGTTGCCGAGCTCGTGGCAATCGCCGCGACGATGCTGCGTCAGAACGTTGCAGAACGAACGACCGATCCGTTCCGCGGGCGCCGCACGACAGGCCGCGCTGATCCCGCGGCACGGCTCTGGGTCTACGGACGCGGCGGGAAACCGTGCCGGCGCTGCGGCACTCCGATTTCACGCAGCGCGCGAGGACCGCTCGCCCGCTCGACGTACTGGTGTGAGCGTTGTCAGCCGGCGGATCTACCGCCTGGGGCCTGAGGCCAAGGCCTGAGGCCTGCGTACGAAATCACCTGCGCGAGGAACCCGTCGCGCACCGCGGTGTCACGCAGGTGCTCTTCGTCTTCGATCGGGAGTCCCGGCATCAACTCGACGAGCACGTCCGCGAAGCGGCCACGGCCGCTGTCCATGCGGTCGTCTGAACCGCCGACGTCGATCGGGACATCACGCGGACCGCAGCTTGGCGACCGCGCTTTGAGTACGTACCCGCACAATCCCATCGCCTGCAGCTCGCGCACACGTTCCATCGACCACGCCCGCATGCGCTCGGTCCAGTCTGCGCCGCTGCGAACGCCAACGAGCCGGACGTGACCGCCATCCTGCAGGCGACGCAATTGAATCGGCTCTCGCGGCACTCCCATGCCGATCTCGACCTCGGGGCACACCGAGATCCATTCCACCACGCGACCGAGCTCCGACACGACCACCGCTTCGAGCTTGTGCCCGCCGTCGTACCGCACCTCGTCGCCAAGCAGACAGCTCGAGATGCCAACTCGAGGCCGATCGCCGTGTCGCGTCACGATCTCATTCTACGAACAGCAGGTCCACAAGTAACGGAGCCTACTGGAGCAACGGTTCACAGGAGCAACAGAGAAACAGAGGTCAAACGGAGGAACATCCTGCGCTCAACGTCGTTGCGGGTTGGGCATGCATGTCATTCGAGACGTATAGCTCTGTTCGTGCTCCCTTGCCCGTTGCTCCTGTGCAACCGTTGCTCTGTGATCTCCGTGACGGATCGCGCGAGCAGCTTGAACGAATCGATCCGCATCGTTAACATGAGTTCGTGGCGAACCAGTGCTCGTTCGACATCACGTCCAATGTCGATCTCCAGGAGGTCGACAACGCGCTCAATCAGGCGCGCAAGGAAGTGGCGCAGCGCTACGACTTCAAGGGCGCCAAGGCGTCGATCGAATTCGACGCCAAGGAATCGAAGCTCGTGCTGGTCGCCGACGACGAGTTCAAGCTGAATGCGCTGTGGGACATCGTGCAGACGCGTCTGGTGCGGCGCAACGTGCCGGTGCGAAACCTGACCCGCGGCACCGCCGTGCCGGCGGCCAATACGACCGTGCGCCAGGAGATCTCGCTGCAACAGGGCATCCCCGTCGAGAAGGCGCGCGACATCGTCAAGTTCCTGAAGGATGCAAAGCTGAAGAAGGTACAGGCCTCGATTCAAGGCGACCAGCTTCGCGTGACCTCGCCGTCCAGAGACGATCTGCAGGAAGCGATGCGTCAGCTGCGCGAGCAGGACTTCGGCGTCGCGCTGCAGTTCGGAAACTATCGAGGATGATAGGAAATGCAGAATTCAGAATGCAGAATGCAGAAGGAATTCAGAACTCGCTCAGTGTCTGAATTCCGAATTCTGCATTCTGCATTTCTGATTTACTGACGACGACGCTCGCGGAACAGCTCGCGTCGATCGCTCAGCCGGGCATCGCGCTGCGCTCTGAGCTCCTTGGCCTTGGCCTGCTGCGCAGGCGTCAGCACCGACCAGACCTCGGTGTTGAGCCGTGACGCCTGAATCGCTACGTCGACTTCCGCCTGCACCAGGTCCTGCGTCAGCGCGGTGATCTGCGCCTCGTTTGCCGGGATCTCCTCGACCGCTTTCCGCTGCGCGGCGCGCGCCGTTTCGACCCGCGACGTCGCCTCGCGAAGCTCCGTCTCGTGACGGCTGCGGATGTCGCGAATCTGCTGCTGCTGCGCGTCGGTCAGCTGAAGCTCACGCAACGGAAGGCCCGCGCCAAGCGGCCCACCGCCGCGCATCCCGCGTCCGCCCGGCCCACCGCCCGCGCGCGGCCCCTGAGCCATGGCCACACCACCCGCCAGAAGCGCGACAACAAGTCCTGCTGCTACCCAACGAATAGAACTCATCTTTCTTCTCCCAATCGATGTTGACTCGGCATCGCGATCGCCGGGCCCAGAAACCGAGCCCGGCCCACAGTCCCCTCTTGCTCAATTGAACGGTACGCCCGATGGCGGCTGGGCGGCGCCATCATGACACTTCGATGGCAGAGGCGCCCATCGTTTTGTCACATCTGCGTCGTTCGACCGTCACCGTGAGTCCCGTCTGATCGATCGAGGACTTAATGAAAAGGAGACGAATCTGGTTGCCGATTGCCGCGCTCGGCCTTGTTGTGGCGGCAGGCACCTATTACTACCGCGGCGACGTCGCGGCTGATACGCCGCCGGTAACGACGGCGGCAGTCACGCGCGGCAATGTGGTCGCAGCGGTCGACGCCACAGGAACGCTGGAAGCGGTCACGACAGTCGAGGTCGGCACGCAGGTGTCCGGCACGATCAAGACGCTCTCGGCCGACTTCAACTCGCGCGTGCGCAAAGGTGAGGTGATCGCCCGGCTCGACGCTTCGCTCTTCGAGACGCAGGTCGCACAGGAGCGCGCGACCGTTCAGCGTCTCGCCTCAGAGGCCGAACGCTCGCGCGTCCAGGCCGAGGACGCGCAGGTGAAGCTGCGGCGGGCACGAGACCTCGACGCCAAACAGCTGATCGCGCGCAGCGATCTCGACGCCGCCGACAGCACGGCGCGAGCCGCCGACGCATCGGTCAAATCGGCCGAGGCGCAGCTCGTCCAGGCCAACGCCTCGTTGAATCAGGCCGAGGTCACTCTCAGTCACACGATCATTCGGGCGCCCATCGATGGCGTCGTGATCGCCCGCAACGTCGACGTCGGCCAGACCGTCGCCGCCAGCATGCAGGCGCCAACGCTGTTCGTCATCGCGCAGGACCTGACCGAGATGCGCGTCAACGCCAAAGTCGACGAATCGGACATCGGCAAGATTCAGCCGCAGCAGCCGGTTCGCTTCCGCGTCGACGCCTATCCGAACGACTCGTTCCTCGGAACGGTGTCACAGGTTCGCCTGCAGCCGGTCGTCGAGCAGAACGTCGTCAGCTACGTCACGGTGATCGACGTGCCCAACACGGATCTGCGGCTCAAGCCGGGCATGACCGCTGCCGTGACGATCGAGACCGGCCGGGCAGACGACGTGCTCAAAGTGCCGAATGCCGCGTTGCGCTTCGAACCTGATTCCGATCTATTCGCGACGCTTGGACAGCAGGCACCGGCGCGACGCGAGTCGAGCGCTCGCCCGCGAACAGCATCGGCACCGGCCGGCACTCGCGACGCCGTGCGCGAACGAACCAGACGCGCGGTGTGGGTGTTCCAGGATGGACGCCTGACTCGCGTCGAGGTGCAGCCGGGACTCAGCGACGGCACACAGACGATGGTGACGGGCGCGCTGACGCCCGGCATGCAGGTCGTGACCGCGGCGACGTCCACCACCGACGCATCGGCCCCGTCGACGCTGCGATCGCCGCTGCTGCCAGCCGGCCGCCGCACCGGCGCGGGAGGGCGATCGTGACCGCGCAGGATCCGCTCATCGGCGTTCGTGATCTCACGAAGACGTACGTGGTCGGCGAGGTCGAAGTGCCGGCCCTTCGCGGCGTATCGCTGAGCGTGTGTCGCGGGGAGTTCGTGGCCCTGACGGGCCCCTCCGGGTCCGGCAAGTCGACCTTCATGCACCTGGCCGGCTGTCTCGACCGGCCGACGGCAGGCACCTATCAACTCAACGGGCGCGACGTCTCGTGTCTGTCGAAGCGAGAGCTCGCCGCCGTGAGAAACCGCGAGATCGGGTTCGTCTTTCAAGGGTTCAACCTGCTGTCGCGGACGAGTGCGCTCGAAAACGTGGAGCTGCCGATGTTGTACGGACCGCCGGTTCCGGCAAAGGAGCGTCGACATCGTGCGACTGCGGCGCTCGAGGCCGTCGGCCTGAGTGCGCGGATCGACCATCACCCGAACCAGCTGTCAGGCGGGCAGCAGCAGCGCGTCGCGATCGCACGCGCGCTGGTGAACGAGCCGGCGCTGCTGCTGGCCGACGAACCGACGGGCAATCTCGACTCGCGCACCAGCATCGAGGTGATGGGCATCTTCCAACGGTTGAACCGCGAGCGCCAGATCACCATCGTGCTCGTCACACACGAGCCTGACATCGCCGAATACGCGTCGCGCATCGTCGCCTTCCGCGACGGGCGGATTCGCCTGGACAACGCGGTCGAGCAGCGACGCGATGCCGTCGAGGAGCTGCACCGCTTCGACGCCGAGACGCAAGCGGCCTGAGCACGACATATGTCTCCGCTGACGACATTCGCGATCGCCGTCGCCGCGTTGCGGCGCAATGCGATGCGCACTGCCCTGACGGCCCTCGGTCTGATCATCGGTGTCGCCGCCGTGATCGTCATGGTGGCGATCGGCAACGGCGCGCGGTCGTCGATCGAGGATCAAATCCGCAACGCCGGCACCAATGTGGTGACCGTCTCCGCGGGATCCAACTCGTTCGGACCGGTGCGTCAGGGGACCGGCAACACGACGACGCTGATGCCTGCCGACGCCGACGCGATCGCTCAGCAGATCGCCGGCGTTCGATACCTCTCGCCGGGTGCCAACACGCGGCAGCAGGTGGTCGCCGAATCGGCGAACTGGAACACCCAGATTCAGGGCGCCGGCGCCGATCTCCCGGCCATCCGCACGTGGTCGCTCGAGCACGGCGGCTTCTTCACGCCACAGGACGTGCAGCTCGCCGCCAAGGTCGCGGTGCTCGGATCGGTCGTTCGCGATCAGCTGTTCGGGGCCGACAGCGATCCGACCGGCGAGTCGATCCGCATCAAGAACCAGCCCTTCCGAGTGATCGGCGTGCTGACGAAGAAGGGACAGGCGGCCTTCGGCCCCGATCAGGACGACATGGTCGTCGTGCCATACACGACGGTGCAGAAGAAGCTGCTCGGTATCACGCACCTGCAGAACATCACGCTCTCGACGGCTGACGGCGTTCCGTTCGAACGCGTGTCGGCGCAGATCACCGATCTCCTGCGAGCGCGCCACAAGCTGTCGGTCAATCAGCCGGACGACTTCACCGTGCGAAGCCTGGAAGAGATGGCGAGCGTATTGACGTCGACGACCACGACCATGACGTGGCTGCTGGCGAGCATCGCCGCGGTCTCGCTGCTGGTCGGCGGCATCGGCATCATGAACATCATGCTGGTGTCGGTGACCGAGCGGACACGCGAGATCGGTCTGCGGCTGTCGATCGGCGCACGCGATCGCGACGTGCTGATGCAGTTCCTGATGGAGGCGCTGGTCCTGAGCCTGGCGGGCGGCGCGATCGGTGTGCTCGCCGGCTTTGCCGCATCGTATGGCGTCAGCCACATCATGCAGTGGCCGTCGCTCGTCACGGCGAATGCCGTCCTGCTGTCGTTCGGCTGCGCCGCGGCCATCGGGATCTTCTTCGGATTCTATCCGGCGCGGAAGGCCGCCGCGCTCGATCCGATCGAAGCCCTCCGATATGAATGACGGAGGGACGGTGCGTCCGTGCGAGTTCCGAGTTCCGGCGTTCCCGAGTTCCTGAGTTCGGTGCACCGAACTCAGGAACGTTGGGAACTCCGGAACTTTGGAACTCGCACGCTTACGCATAGCATCCCTCGACGATCGCCTCGACGGCCGACACGACGTCTGCCGCCGAGAACACGCGCGCTGACGCAATCGTCGCGTCCTCGCCCGTGCGCTCGCGGTCGAGCCACACGGAGTTGATACCGAGTGACTTCGCCGGTGCGATGTCGTGATACCAGCTGCACGCCACGTGCACCCAGTGGCAGCGGGTCGCCCGCGTCATCTGGTGAAATGCACTGAAGTGCCACGGCGCGGGCTTGTAGCCGCGCACCCGCTCGGCTGTGACGAACAGGTCGAACGGCGCGCGGAACGTCCGATGCGTCGCCTCGAAGAGGTCGTCATCGCAGTTGGTCAACACCGCGAGCCGCCAGCCGTTGCGACGCAGCTCCGCCAGCATCGGCTCGACGTCGTCGAAGATCGGCAACGATCCCCACGAGCGCTCGATCGTACGCGCGTCGCGTTCGGACAGCCGCAGCCCTCGACTCGCCGCCGCGCGAGACAACGACGTCGCCAGCACGTCCTTATAGGATCGGTGCGGCGAGTCGCGCTCGACGAGGCGCTCGCTGACGTGGTAGGCGTCCAGAATGTCCGCCGTCCGAGGCCCGGTGATCGGCGCGAGCAGGTCCGAAAAGCCTGTCTGCCAATCCACGAGCGTCCCGAAACAGTCGAACGTGATCCACCGTGTATGCGCACGAACCGACACTGGAACCTCCTTTCCTAAAAAACAAAAGGGCCGTCATCCCATTCCGGATGACGGCCCTTTGCGATCTCGAAAGGTCGGCGACTACATCATCCGGATGAACCTGGTTTCCGCAGCCAGACGAAGCTGGCAGCGGTGGCAACGCGCACGTCAGCCGCGCCCGTGAGGGGCGGCGTCGACGGGCAGATGCCCTTCATGTGGTTGATGGTGATTCGCACAGGAACTCCGGAAATTCGCGTTCAGAGATGATAACGCAGCTGGGGGGCGGACCGAACAAAAAAGTTTGGCCCGCGCGGTGTTCAGGGTTCAGGGTTCACAGTTCAGCGTTCAGGGTTCCGGGTTCAACGTTCGCCGGTTCACGGTTCAGAATCGCGCCGTCGCGGTTCGGGATTCGCGCTTCGCGAGTGGGCACATGCGCAGCGCGAATCCGAACAATGAACCATGAACTCAGAACCGTGAACCCGGAACTCTGAACAGTGAACGATGAACGCTGAACGACTGCGTCAGGGAACTCCGGCTTTCTCGCGCAGGCTGACGAAGCGAGGGTCGCCTGCGAAGTAGTCCATCTTGGGATCGTTGCCCAGGCTGTACAACCGCGCCGAGTTTTCCTCGCACGCACGCTCGAGCTCGGCAAACGCCTGCTCGCGCTGGTCGAGCGCGATGCGCAGCACCGCCATGAAGAACGCGTCGACGTACTCCGTACACCGCAGCCGCTCGAGCGCGTCGACGATCGCCAACGCCTCGGCGGTGCGTCCCATGTTGGCGAGGCACGCACCCTCGAGCGCCCGCAGCCACGGCAGATCCGGCGACATCATCGAGCCGAGCTGATACTGTTCGAGCGCCTCCGCCGGCCGTCCGCAGTATTCGAGCGCCCGGGCGTAGATGGCGCGCCCGACCTGCAGATAGGGATGCAGTTCGACCAGCTTGGCGCCAACCTGAATCGCCCGTTCATACTCCCGTCGGAAGAAATAGACGTCGCTCTCCATCACCGGCAGCATCGGCAGCAGCGGATCGGCGCGATACCCGCGGGTGATGGTCTCGAGCGCCTCGTCGTAGCGCTTCCGCGTCGTGCACAGCATCGCGAAGCGGACGTAGGTCGTGGCCAGGCTCGGCTTCTCGGTCAACGTGCGGCGGAATTCGGCCTCCGCGTCGTCGAGACGACGCTCGAACAGATGCAGCCCGTGCGCGCGATTGCAGCGCATCTCGGGCGACAGGCCGCCGAGCGCCACGGCACGCTCGTGGGCCTCGAGGAACCCGGTGTACATCTCGCGCGGCGGCCGCATCCCGAACGTCGCGAGCGCGAGATACGACACCGACACGCCCTCGAATGCCCGGAAGTCAGCGGAACATTCGCGCTTCGCCTGCTCGAAGCTCTCGATCGCGTGCTCGAAGCCTTCGCGCGTGCGCCGGCTCCAGAAGTGCCAGCCTCGCCGAATGTGTTCTTCCGAGCTCGGAATCTCGAAGCAGTAACCGACCTTGGGTCGATGCGTAATCCACTCCCCGTACTGCTCCAGTGTCTTCTTCACTTCGCGCACCGTCACGTCGACGGTGTGACGGGAGACGAAGGTCCCCTCCCAGGCCTCCTTCATCAGCTGCTCGTAGCCGAGCGGGCGTCCGCTGTGCGTCAGCAGCACGCGAAGCACGTGAAAGGCCCGCGGCCGGAGCTTCACTTCCTTGCCGTCCCGCACGAGACGCCCCGCCCCGGCGTCGAGCGTGAAAGGGCCGAAGGTGAGATCGGTGGATAGGTCGGAACTCACGGCGGTTCAATGAATTTGCCGTCTTTTTGCGGCTCGGTCAAGCGGTCGTCTCGCCGTGCGACGGGCGGGAGCTGACAACATCCCCAATTGTTTTCAATTGTCTCTGGCCAGCGGCGCTGTTTCGAGGGCGCAACGCCGAGCAACGGTGACAAGTCACGACCGAACGGTCGGTGAGAAGCGCCCGGCGCACCCGATTTGAGGGTTTTTTGAGCTGGTAACGAGGGGCTGACGCTCCTACAATTCGCCCACCGCGGGGTGTGAGAAGCATGAAAGGGAGAACCCTCATGGGCAGATTGCGTGCGGTGTGTCTGATCGCGTGCTGGCTCGTTCCATCCGTCGCCTGGGCCCAGGCGTCGATTACGGGCATCGTGAAGGACTCGTCCGGAGCGGTGCTTCCAGGAGTGACGGTCGAAGCATCGAGCCCGGCGCTGATCGAGAAAGTGCGAACGGCAGTGACCGACGAAGTGGGTCGCTACCGCATCGTCGATCTGAGGCCTGGGACCTACACGGTGAACTTCAGCCTGACGGGGTTCCAATCCTATCGTCGTGAGGGGATTGAGCTCCCGGGCACTTTCACCGCCACGGTCGATGCCGAGCTCAGAGTCGGCTCGATTGAAGAGACGGTCACGGTCACGGGCGACTCGCCGATCGTCGACGTGCAGAGCATTCGCCGACAGACGGTGCTCGACACCGACATCATTACCTCCATCCCCGCGACGCGCTCGTACAACGCCCTCATGCAGTTGATGCCGAACACCATGACGCAGGCGGGTTCGGCGACCGACACGCAGGTCGTGCCGGGCATGGTGGTGTTCGGCGGTGCCGGCGGCCGCAGCAACGAGGGTCGTGTCAACTTGGACGGCATCAGCGTCGGCTCGGCGTTCAACGGCGCCGGCGTGTCGTCCTATATCGCCGACGTCGGCAACGCGCGCGAGGTGACGATGATCACGTCGGGCGGCCTCGGCGAGGTCGAGGGCGGTGGGCCGGCGCTGAACATCGTGCCGCGTGAAGGCGGCAACCAGATTCGCGGCAGTTTCTATGGCGCCGGCGTGACCGAAGGCATGATCGGCAGCAACATCACTCAAGACTTGCGCGACCGGAAGTTGACGGCCGCTGGAGAGACGCGCAAGGTGTGGGACTTCAATCTCGGCGTCGGCGGACCGATCAAGGCCGACCGTCTCTGGTTCTTCGGCACGATGCGGGACGAAGGCAGCGAACGTTCCGTGCCGAATATGTGGGCCAATGCCAACGCCGGCGATCCGACGAAGTGGACCTACCTGAAGGATGAAAGCCGGCCCGCTGTTGTCGCGGCGTCGTACCGCATGTTCTCGCTTCGCCTGACCGCACAGGCGACTCCTCGCAACAAGATCGCCGTGTTCTGGGATCAGCAGATCCCCTGCGAGGGCGGCGCTGCAGCCGGCTTCTCTGGCAGCGCATGCCGCACGTCAACGAACGACCTCGTCTACGCCGGATCGACGGCGCCGCCAACACCATCGGCGTCAGCCACGGTCGCGCCGGAGACGGCGGCCTATCGTGACTGGGGCAATCGCGTCTATCAAATTAAGTGGACCGCGCCGGTGACGAACAGCCTGCTGTTCGAGGCGGGCACGGGGTCGTATCGCAGCCGATACGGCGGCAAGCAGATGCCGGGGCTCAACACCGAGAACCTGATTCGCGTCGTCGAGCAGTGTGCGGTGAGCTGCGAGCGAAACGGCGGCATCGCAGGCCTGACCTATCGCTCCGGCAACTGGTCGTCGAACGTCAATTGGAACAATCAGTGGAACGCGGCGATGTCACTGGTGACGGGCAGCCACAGCATGAAGTTTGGCTATCAGGGCGCTCTGCTCCTCGACGATCGGAAGAACTACACGAACAACGAGTTCCTGCAGTACCGTTTCAACAACGGCAATCCGGATCAGATCACGGAGACGATCGGCCAGTTCGGGATCAGCCAGCGTGTGCGCAGCGACGCGTTCTACGCGCAGGAGCAGTGGACGCGAGGACGGATGACGCTGCAGGGCGCGCTGCGGTACGACCGCGCGTCGAGCTACTTCCCCGAACAGACGGTCGGTCCGGTGCGCTTCTTCCCCACCGCGAAGACGTATCCACACACGGTCGGCGTCGAGGGCTATAACGATTTGTGGCCGCGCGGCGGCGTGGCATACGACGTGTTCGGCACCGGCAGGACCTCATTGAAGGTGAACATCGGGCGCTATCTCGAGGCGGCACAGAACGGCGGCCTCTTCAGCGCGCTCAATCCCACAGGCCGCTTGCAGCTTACAACCACACGGACGTGGGGCGATACCGACGGCGATTTCGTTGTCGACTGCGATCTGCTGAACACGAACGCACAGAGTCCGGCGACCACTGGCTCGATCGATACGTGCGGCGCGAACATCAACCGGAACTTCGGCAGCGAGGTCTTCGACTCCACGCTCGATCCAGCGCTGCTCTCCGGCTGGGGCCTGCGCTCGGGTGACTGGCAGTGGGGCGCCTCAGTGCAGCAGGAGGTGATGCCTCGAGTCGCCGTCGAGCTCGGGTATCAGCGCCGCTGGCTGGTGAACTTCACCGTGACCGACAACCGCAACCGGGCCCCGGAGGATCATACGGTGTTCGGCGTCAACATCCCGCAGGACTCGCGACTACCAGGCGGAGGCGGCGGCGTCCTGCAGGGTCTGTACGACGTGACGCCGACGGCGGCGACGCGGCTGACCGATAACTTCCAGACACTTTCGGACAACGTGGGCGATCGCACACAGATCGCGAACTCGGTCTATCTGAACGTGACGGCCCGGCCCAAATTCGGCCTCGTGTTACAGGGTGGCTTCAACACAGGTAAGACCGATAGCGACTACTGCGACGTTCGCGCGGCAGTTCCTGAATACACGGTACCACTCGCACAGGGGCCGTACAACCCGTGGTGCGATACGTCGACCGGTTGGGTCACGCGGGTCACCGGGCTCGGGACCTACACGGTTCCGAAGATCGACGTGTTGGTCTCGGGGACGTTCCGCAGCGATCAGGGCGGCGACCTGGCCGCGAACTGGGCCGCGCCCAACACGGCGACCGTCGGGTTGAATCGCGCGTATGCCGGCGTGGCCGGAACGACCACGACCGTCAACCTGATCGA
>DASRJR010000041.1:0-3646 GCA_035649395.1 Vicinamibacterales bacterium | reverse complement strand
CGCATCGATGCCGTCGGCGAGCAGGGTCATTGGCGTCTCGAATCGCCGACGACGACGGAGATCGACCAGACGATCACCGAGCTGCGCTCGACCGGTGTCAAGGTGATGATCACCGAGCTGGACGTGAACCTGCTGCCGCCGGCCGCACTGCCAGCGCCAGGTCAGCCTCGTGAACCCGCGGCCAATCCATATGTCAACGGGTTGCCCGATGACGTCCAGCGGGCGCTCGCGCGCTATTACGCCAACGCCTTCCGCGTCTTTCTCGAGCATCGTGACGACGTCACGCGCGTGACGTTCTGGGGCGTGAGCGACGGCGACTCGTGGCTCAACCGCGGCCGCATGAACTATCCGCTGCTGTGGGATCGGCAGCGCCAGCCCAAGCCCGCGTTCCACGAAGTGGCGAAGGTGCTCATGGCGAAATCGTGAATGGGAGGACCCATGCGACGAACGTTGTGGCTTTGCCTTCTCGGGATCCTGCTGCCGTGCGCCGCGGCCGCGCAAGAAACTCGCGGCAACATTTCCGGCACTGTCCGTGACGAACAAGGCGTCGTTCCCGGCGCCTCGGTGAAGATCACCAATGTCGATACGCAGGTGAGCCAGAACCTGGTCACCAATGGCTCGGGCTACTTCGAGGCGCCGTTGCTGAATCCCGGCAACTACGAAGTCACCGTGCAGATGACCGGCTTCAAGTCCGCGACGCGCAACAACATCGTGCTCGGCGTCGGGCAGCAGGTGACGATGGCGTTGGTGCTCGAAGTCGGCACGATCACCGAAGAAGTCACCGTCACGGCTGAAACGCCGCTGCTCGACACCAGCTCGATCTCCTCAGGCGCGAACTTCGACAGCCGTCTCGTCGACAGTCTGCCGATGTTCTCGAACATGCCGATCACGCTGTCGCGCTTCTCGCCGGGCGTGAACGTGAATGCCGAGCAGACACAGGTGTCGCAGGGGTACGTGGACAACACGTCGCTCTCGGCGGGGTCCGGGCTCGGCCTGCCGCTCGGCGGCACGCAGCCGATCCCGCCAACATTCGGCGGCAACAACTACACGCTCGACGGCGCCAACAACAACGGCAGCAGCCGCCGTATCGCGGCGTCGCCCAACTCCGACATGATCCAGGAGATGCGCGTCGAGTCGGCGAACTTCGATGCCTCGGTCGGGCACGGCCTGGGCCTGCAGATCTCGATGATGACGCGCGCCGGCACGAACACACCACGCGGCACGGTCAACTACCAGTACTGGACGAACACGCTGAATTCCCTGACGGAACAGCAGAAATCGACGTTCGACGAGCGCGCGAAAAGCGAGTTCGAGAAGGGGCGCTCGCACAACCTGTCGCTGACCGCCGGTGGCCCGGTGCGGATTCCCGGCCTCGTGGACGGACGCGGCAAGCTGTTCTACTTTGCGAACTACTCTCTGGCCAACGACGCGATTCCCGGGAAGATCCAGGGATCGATCACGATCCCCGCAAACGAGAAGCACCTGCAGGGCGACTTCTCCGACCTGCTCAGGCTGCCCAATCCGGCGCAGTACCAGATCTACGACCCGTTGACCACGCGTCCAGACCCGACGAATCCGACTCGGATGATCCGCGATCCCTTCCCGAACAACATCATCCCGCGCGATCGCATCTTCAACCCGGACGGCTCGTACAAGAACGCGCTGATGGCTCTGTACTCGCGCATGATCCCGAAGCCCAATCAGAACTACATCGAAAACGGACAGCAGCCGCTCGGCAACTTCTACCAGGGCGGCCAGCCCGATTCGCCGAAGAGCCAGCAGTACGGTTTCCGCCTCGACTTCAACGCCTCGCCCACGGATCGGTTCTTCTTCCGCACCAGCGGCATCACGTTCCTCGAGTACGTCAGCGACTGGACGTACCTGGCGGAGCCGGATCTGCGCATCCATTCGGCGGACCGCTCGCGATACCAGTGGTCGTATACGGGAACCTGGACGCGCGCGATGGGCACCACCGTGCTCGACTCGTCGTTTGCGACGAACCGCTTCAACCAGATCGACGAGTTCCGCGGACTCAAGAAGTACCAGCCGACCGACGTCGGCCTGCCGGCGTACCTGGACGACTTCTGCACGGCGCGGGGTGGCTGCACACTGCCGTCGATCACCATTGGCAACTTCCCCAACGCCTACCAGGGCTTTGGCGGCGGGTTGGGGGACGGCGACACCGCAACCCACATCCAGGGCCAGTCGGCGGTGACGTCCGTGAAGGGCCGGCACACGCTGCATGGCGGCGTCGACGTTCGGCGGGCGCAGCGGGATCGCACGGGCGGCGGCAACCGATCGGGACAACTGACGTTCGATCGCACCTACACGCGGCAGTATAGCGACGAGGCCACGCTGACCCCGAGCAACCTCGGTCTTGCGCTTGCCGCCTTCGAGCTGGGGCTGCCGACATCGGCATCCATCAACGACACGTTGCCATCGAGCTTCAACAACTACTGGATGGGGACGTTCGCGCAGGACACATGGCGTCTGGGTCGGTTCACGCTGAACGCGGGTCTTCGCTTTGAATACGAGACCGGTGTCCGCGAGCAAGACGGCCACATGATCGTCGGCTTCGACGAGACGGCCAAGCTGGCGATCACCGACGCCGCTCAGGCCGCCTATCTTGCCAGTGGTCTCCCGAGTCAGCCCGGGATGCCCGCGACGCTCACCGTGCTCGGCGGTCCGATCTACGCGAACGATGCCGGGCAGTCTGGCGCTGCTTACAGGGGCAAGGCGATGTGGATGCCGCGCGCGTCGGCGTCGTACCAGATCGGCGACCGCACCGTGCTGAAGGGCGGCTACGGTCTGTACTACGACACGCTGAACGCGGCCGACTACGTCGCGGCGCAGGCGGGCTACAGCGTCACGACGACGTCGACGATCTCCGACGATCTCGGCCGCACGTTCAAGTGGGCGACGCCGGCGACCGGTGCGAGGAGCTTCGATCCGTTTCCGGTCCGCGCCGACGGCACACGCTGGGACCCGGTGGTCGGCGACACGCTCGGCGTGAATTCGCTGCTCGGCGGAACCCTCACGACGGAGAACGGCTTGCGCGAGCACGCGCGGCAGCAGCGCTGGCGGCTGTCCCTGCAGCGAGAACTTGCGTCGAATGTCGGCGTCGAAGTGGCGTACGCCGGCGCGTACAACGATCAGCTCCCTGTGACGATACGCGGGGATTACTTGCCGGAGCAGTACTGGGACGGGACCGGCACACGGAACACGGCGGCGAACACGTATCTGACGGCGCAGGTGCCGAATCCCTACTTCATCAACAACTTTGCGTTTCTCCGGACCTCGGACCCGGTGCTCTATCAACGCCTGGCGTCGAACCCAACCTTCTCTTCCCCAACGATTCAGCGTAACCGCCTGCTCCGTCCGTTCGGCTTCATGACCGGCGGCCTGGGAGGCCTCTCCTACTCGAACCTGCCGCTCGGAGCGTCCAAATCGCACTCACTCGAAGTGACGGTGAATCGGCGATTCAGCAACGGGCTCAGCGGCTTCGTGTCGTTCAACGCCAATCGGGTGCGATACAACCGCACCGTCGAGGAGTTCGACCGGGAGCCCACGCTGTGGCAGGGGAGCAACGACGCACGTCCGTGGCGACTGGCAGGGGTCGCCAGCTACGAGCTGCCGTTCGGCCGCG
>DASRJR010000040.1:0-6094 GCA_035649395.1 Vicinamibacterales bacterium | reverse complement strand
TTGGCTGCGGTCTTCCGCTGCTCCGACGTCTGCGCCCCGTACTTCTTGGTGAAGCGTTCGACGCGGCCCTCGGTATCGATCAGCTTCTGACGTCCCGTGAAGAAGGGATGGCAGGCCGAGCAGATTTCGAGATGCAGCTCGGGCTTGGTCGAGCGTGTCTTGAACGTGTTGCCACAGGCGCAGCGAGCCTCGACCTCCTGGTATTTCGGATGAATCCCTTCTTTCACGATGCCCTTCCTTTACGGCGCGTATCTTTGGCGCGAGTACAAATAAAAATTATATACCAGGGCCGCAAGGCGGCAGGATCACGCCACGATTCTGGCTGACGGCCAGCTCTGGATCGCTGACGAATTCCGCCACAATGCCGACGCCGAGCTCACGCGGGTCGTCGATTCCATGGTCCTCCGGCCGCCACGTTCTCGACACCTGCAGCCGGGCTTCGATCACTCGTTGGCTGTCGGGCAGCGTCACGCCGACGCTGATGCCATCCCGGCTCTTGAGCGCTTCATCCAGTAAGACGCCACACGCGGTCGACAGGGTTACATGGACGGGCTGGCTCGTGATGTCGGGATGGTGCGCCCATACGCGCACGACCAGCCATCGTGTCTTGACCGGCCAGACGAAGCGGGCGTCGCGCCGCGTCCATCGAAACTCGTGCTCGTCGAGCACTTCCGGGCGGTACGTCCCGACGACGTATTCGCGTTCGGCTTGACGGGCTCGGGCCGTCACCGCCAACGGTCCCTTGCCAAGGACCACGTGACCACCCGCGTAGGCGACCGCGAGGGCCATGACGGCCACCCATTGCCACGCCGGAGCTGCCGCGTGCTCTGCCCGGTGATCTGGCGCCAGTGCCGGCACCCCTCGACCATGCTCGGAGTGTCCTGAGCGAGAGTCGAAGGACATCAGCGCCGTCGCCCAGCCGACGAGCAGCATGAACGACAGCATGACGATCGGCGTCTGCGTCGGAACTTGTATGACCGAGCTGAGCCCGATGGCCGCGACGAGCCCGCGCACGATCGTTGCGTCGAACTGACGGTCGGGGGCCGCTCGGCCTCTGACGATTTGCCACGCCAACACCCCTGACCAGATGAACACTGCGAGCGCACCGACGATGCCGAATTCCGCCAGCTGGTGCCGCCACCAGTTTTGCGCGTTGTCGAAGGGCAGCGTGTCGTTCGCCATCTCGCGCCAGTAATCGGGGGAGAGCACCTGATAGCTGCCCACTCCCACGCCGACCAGGGGATGCTCGCGAATCATCTGGGTGGCGATCTGTCCGTACGGCCCGCGCGTGAAAATCGTGTTGAGCCCGCCGATCGACGCGGGAATGTCCGACAGGCGTCGGGCCGGCCCGACCGCATTCGACGTGAGCACGATTGCGGCGACGAGCGCGATGACGCCGCCTCCTGCCCAGGGCGCCACCCGTCTCGCGTTGGGGCCCAGCGACGACCACATCACCACCGCCGCAATGCCGTTGGCGGTGATTCCGCAGAGGGCCGCGACCCGTGATCCCGACATCCAGAGCGCCGCGATGTTCACCACGAACACGAGAAAGACGATCGCGTTGGCCACGCCCCGGGACCGATCGAGCACACCGTGGAACGCCCCATGCGGCGCCTGGAGACGCGAGTTCCGTAGCGCGAGCACCGCCAGCGGGCCGGCCAGCGCCGCGCACAGGCCCATCGCGTTGGCATCGAGCAACGTGCCGGTCGCCCGCATCCTCGTCGCCCAGAACGGCGTACTGAGAAACCCAAAATCGATTGTCGCCTGATAGATCGCCACCAGACTGGCGACGGTCGCTCCGATCCAGATGGCGTGCACTGCGGGCCACAGGCGCTGGCTCGCGTCGCCGAACCGACGGTAGGTCCACTCCAGCCACAGCAGGCCGAGCAATTGCGTCCACACGACCGCGAGCAGCCACGCGCCGACCTGCGGCGCCGACAGCATCGCCCACGAGTTGATCGCGCCCTCGTCGGTGAGCACACGCAGATCGAACCCCGCTTCGCGCGCCAGCATCACCGGCCACGCCAGCGCCAGTGTCATCGCCCACCCGCCAGCCAGCACGCGCCAGCCCGACGGCAGTCTCCACTGCGACCACGACGTGCTTCGCAGCAGCGATGCCGACAGCCCCGCCATCCAGAACAGATCCAGCACCGGGCCCTCGCGCTCGGTGAGGATGCGCAGCACCGCCGGCGCGATCATCGCGCCGCCGATCCAGCACACGTCGGTCCACGCCCGAAGCGACGCGGGTACGGCGAGGCCGACCGCGATGGCGGCAATGGTCAGCGCGCGCAGTTTCGGCGTGAGGTCGGGATGGAGCCAGAGCAGCAGGAGCGCAATCAGCGCAACCGATGTCGCCGCTGCGACTTTGCTGATTCGCTCGAGCGTGGGCACGGGGGAAGTGTAGGCCGGGCCTTGCTCCTAGGCCCCGCGTAAATGGCTACGAGCTAAAACGATGCTTCATCAGCACCCACAACGCCACGATGCCGTCTTTCCAGCCGATCTTCTTGCCCTCTTCGTAGCTGCGGCCATCGTACGTGATCGGCACTTCGTATACACGGTAGCCGCGCTTGAAGATCTTCGCGGTGATCTCAGGCTCGATGCCGAAGCCGTTCGACTCCAGGTTGAGTCCCTGAAGGACCTCGCGCCGCATCACCTTGTAGCAGGTCTCCATGTCCGTGAGCATCGTGTTGTACAGGATGTTCGTGAGCAGCGTCAGGACACGATTGCCAAGGTAGTGCGTGAACAGGAAGACGCGATGGCGGCCGAGGAACCGCGAGCCGTAGACGACGTCGGCGCGGCCCTCGACGATCAGCTCCGCGAGCATCGGAAACTCTTCGGGCGAGTACTCGAGATCGGCGTCCTGGATGGCGACGATGTCGCCGCTGACGGCAGCAAAGCCGCGGCGCAGCGCGGCGCCCTTGCCCTGATTGCGCTCCTGCAGCAACAGCGTGAACTGATGCTCACGCTGCAGCTCCTGCAGGCGCTGCCGCGTGCCGTCGATCGAGCAGTCGTCGATGACGATCAGCTCGATCCGCATCGGTACGCCGAGCACGCGCGGGATGATCTCGTCGATCGTCGCGATTTCGTTGTAGACGGGCATCACCACCGACAGCAGTGGCGACTCGAGCGCCGTGCGGACGCCGTGCTTTCGCCGCGCGGCGGGAGCCGGAGGCGCCGCCGTCGACATTACGTCTTGCCTGCCGCCATCGATGCCAGGAACTCGCCGTTCGTCTTGGTCTTACTCATGCGCGACAGCAACAACTCCATCGCTTCGCTGGGCGAGAGCGGCGTCAGCACCTTGCGCAGCACCCACACGCGATTGAGCTCTTCCTTCGGCAGCAGCAGCTCCTCTTTCCGCGTGCCGCTCTTGGTGATGTCGATGGACGGGAACACGCGCCGGTCGGTCAGCTTGCGATCGAGGTGGATTTCAGAGTTACCGGTGCCCTTGAACTCTTCGAAGATCACTTCGTCCATGCGCGATCCGGTGTCGATCAGCGCGGTGGCGACGATGGTCAATGATCCGCCTTCTTCGATGTTGCGAGCGGCGCCGAAGAACCGCTTCGGCCGCTGCAACGCGTTGCTGTCGACGCCGCCCGAGAGCACCTTGCCGGACGCCGGCACGATGGTGTTGTAGGCGCGGGCCAGGCGGGTGATCGAGTCGAGCAGGATCACCACGTCTTTCTTGTGCTCGACCAGTCGCTTGGCTTTCTCGATCACCATCTCGGCGACCTGCACGTGGCGCTGCGCCGGTTCGTCGAAGGTGGACGAGATGACCTCTCCGCGCACCGAGCGCTGCATGTCGGTCACTTCTTCCGGCCGCTCGTCGATCAGCAGCACGATCAGGTAGATCTCGGGATGATTCTTGGTGATGCTGTTGGCGATGCTTTGCAGCAGCATCGTCTTGCCGGTGCGCGGCGGCGCGACGATCAGGCCGCGCTGACCCTTGCCGAGCGGCGTCAGCAGATCCATCACGCGCCCCGACAGGTTCTCGGGATCGGTTTCGAGGTTGACCTTCTGCGCCGGATACAGCGGCGTCAGGTTCTCGAAGAAGATCTTCTCCTTCGTCTTCTCGGGCGGCTCGAAGTTGATCGCTTCGACCTTGATCAGCGCGAAGTAGCGCTCGCCGTCCTTCGGCGGCCGGATGACGCCCGACACCGTATCGCCGGTGTGCAGATCGAACTTGCGGATCTGCGACGGCGACACGTAGATGTCGTCGGGGCCGGGCAGGTAGTTGTAGTCGGGGGCGCGCAGGAACCCGAAGCCATCGGGGAGTGTTTCGAGCACGCCTTCGGAAAAGACGTTGCCGCTCTTCTCGGCGCGCACCCGGAGGATCTCGAAAATGAGCTCCTGTTTGCGCATGCCGCTGGCGCCGGCGATATCGAGCTCTTTGGCGATCTTGGTGAGCGCAGAGATGCTCATCTCCTTCATCGCCGAGAGCGAAATGGTCTGTGCAGGAGCGGCCTGAGCGGGTGCGGGGGGTGCCGGCGCAGGCGCGCCGTTCTGCACGGCTTTCTCGCCCTTGTCAGCGGGGGCAGGGGCGGTAGCGGTGCCTACGCCGCCGTTGTTCTTGGCAGGCTTGCGATCATCTTCCACAGGTCATCCAGTCCTTCGCCGGTGCGCGCCGAGACCAGCGCCACAGGCAGATCAAACAACGTTTCGAGTTCCCGAGTATGACGCGCCCGTTCCGTGCGCGTGAGCTTGTCCACTTTGGTTCCTACAATTCCCAGGCCACCGCGCTGCGACCGCAGCCAACGCGCGGCGTCCAGATCCGACTCGAGCCCGGGATGCCGGGCGTCGACGAGCAGCAGCACGGCGCGTATCGCTGGCCGACGAAAGTACGCATCGACCAGCACGTCGAAGTCCTGCACCGCCGCGTCGCGAGCCCGTTGCCCTGCGAGTCCTCGGGCCTCCCCCGAGCCCGGTCGAGGGGCCCGAGCGTAGCCGTAGCCAGGGAGATCCACCAGGTAGAGCGGTGGCATCGATCCCCGCTGCACCCGGTAGATATTGGCAAGCCGCGTCTTGCCGGGTGCGGCACTCGTGCGCGCCACCGGGCGCCGCACGAGTGCGTTGATCAAGCTCGATTTGCCGACGTTGGAGCGTCCAACGAAGGCGACCTCCGGGAGCCCGTCGCGCGGAAAGTCGTTCGCGCTGGCGGCACTCGTAATGAATTCGGCGGCTACCTGCATGGGTGGGCCGCCTGAAAGGGGCCCCTACGACGGTCGTTCGTCACGTCGCGATCGTAGGGGCCGCCTTCAGGCGCCCGACACCTCAGTGCGGACGCGTGTCGCCCGCCGGCTCCGTGACCTCCGGGGCGACGACCGGGGCCGCCAGGGTCCGAGCTGGCAGCGGCTCGGCGAGCGCAATCTTCAGCACTTCATCCATCGTCGACACCATGTGCACGTTCAGCGTGTCGAGCACGTTCTTCGGGATGTCGGCGAGGTCCTTCTCGTTGTCGCGCGGCAGCACGATGTTGGTGACGCCGGCACGATGGGCCGCCAACACTTTCTCCTTTACGCCGCCGATGGGCAGAACCTTTCCTCGCAGCGTGATCTCACCCGTCATCGCCACGTCGCGGCGCGTGGCGATCTTGACGAGCGCGGAGGTCAACGCCGTGGCCATCGTGATGCCCGCCGAGGGACCGTCCTTGGGAATTGCCCCCTCGGGCACGTGCACGTGGATGTCGATCTTCGAATGGAAGTCTTCGGGGAGGTTCAGCTCAGCGGCCTTCGACCGGACGTAGCTGAGGGCGGCCTGCGCCGACTCCTGCATCACGTCCCCGAGCTTGCCGGTGAGCGTCAGCTTGCCCTTGCCGGCCATCAGCGTCGCCTCGCTCACGAGCAGCTCGCCGCCGACCTCGGTCCATGCCAGCCCGGTGGCGATGCCGACCTCGTTCTTCTCCTCGGCCAGAGACGGACGGAATCGCGGGACGCCGAGATACTGGGTGACCTTCTCGGCTGAAATCTCTTCCTTGAAGCTCTTGCCTTCGACGACGACCTTGCGCGCCACCTTGCGGCAGATCGAGGAGATCTCGCGTTCGAGATTGCGGACGCCGGCCTCACGCGTGTAGCGCTGGATCAGCGTCGAAATCGCCTCG
>DASRJR010000039.1:0-10760 GCA_035649395.1 Vicinamibacterales bacterium | reverse complement strand
GCCGTCTCAGCGGCAAGCTGGCGACCGACTCCTGTCGCGATGCGGTCGACGGGTCCGGCGAAGAGACGCGCCAGTCGATGACGTATTACGAGAACTTCGTCGTTGGCACGGAACCAACCGAGACGTGCCCCATTCATGGGCACGTGATCGGCAATCCGCTGCGTGCGCTGGCGGCCCTGTTCTCTCCGAAACCGTCGGTCGCTGCGGAGCCGGCAGCGGCCCATGCGCCCCCACCTTCCAGTGCAGCCGCCGAGCCCGCCGCCGCCACGCCGAAAGTCGAAGCGCCGCAGGCCCCGCGCAAGCGCGGCTTCTGGTCCCGGGTGTTCGGCGTCGGGAAGAACGAGAAGGATCAAAAGGATCGGGAGGAAGAAAGGCGCAAGCGCTGAGCAATGCGTCCTGACGAATGGGCGCAAGTGAAAGCCCTGTTCGAAGCCGCCGCAGACATTCCAGCCGCGGACCGCGAGCGGTTCCTCGCCAACTCGAAGAGCGACCCGGCACTCCTCCGCGAAGTGCGATTCCTGCTCTCAGCCGACGTGGACGCCACCAGCGGGTGGGCCGATCGGTTGAGCGAGATGATCGCGGACCATGTGGCGCTGCGCGCGCTCGAACCGGGCCAGTCGGTCGGTCCGTATCGGATTGACGAACAGATCGGTCGCGGGGGTATGGGCGTGGTGTACCGCGCCTTCGACACGCGTCTCGAGCGGGCGGTGGCGCTCAAGCTGGTCGACGATGTCTCACTCGACGCGACCGCGCGCTCGTCGCTGCTGCGCGAAGCGCAATGCGCTTCCGCACTCAATCACCCGCACCTCTGCACCGTGTTCGACTTCGGCGAGTTCCAGGGCGATCCGTACATCGTCATGGAATGGATCGACGGACGCCCGCTCAGCAGCCTGACGCGCCCAGCCGGTCTACCGATCGCAGTCGCGCTGCGCTATGGCGGTCAGATTGCCGAGGCGCTGGCGCACGCCCATACCTGCGGCGTCGTCCACGGAGATCTGAAGAGCGCCAACATTCTGATCACGCGCGATCAACGAGCCAAGCTGCTCGACTTCGGCGTCGCCCGGCGTCTGAGTCGCGAGACCGAGAAGACGCCCGCGAGCGGGTCGCCACATGGCACGCCCGTGTATATGGCACCTGAGATGCTCAGGGGTGAGGCCGGTTCCGAGCGCGGCGATGTCTGGAGCTTCGGGTGCGTGCTGCAGGAACTCCTGACCGGTTCGCTTCCCTTTGCTGGGTCGTCGATGTCGGCACTCGCCGCGGCGATCCTCCACGACACGCCGGTGCCTCTTCCAGCGGGCGTCCCGCATGGCATCCAGCTGGTCGTGGCGCACTGCCTGTCGAAGGAGCCGCTGGATCGGTATCGGGATGGCAACGAGCTCGCGCGGGCGCTGAGCGCCGCGCTCGCGGGTGCCTCCGAACATGGCAGCGACGATCGGAGCGTTGTCACCGCGGTGTCGAGTCGTCATGCGGCCGTCGCTCCGGAGGCGTACGCGCTCTATCAACGCGGCCAAGGATTGTACTGGCGAGGCACTCGACGCGATCTCCAATCAGCGGTGGAGATGTTCGAACGAGCGGTGTCGCTGGAGCCCCGTTTCGCTCTCGCCCACGCCGCCCTGGCCCACACCTGCGGCAGGATCCACCGGTATTACCAACGCGACGATCAGTGGCTGCACCGCGGCATGGCCGCGGCCGAACGGGCGCTCGTGCTGCACCCACGCCTGGCAGAGGCGTTCGCAGCGATCGCGCTCCTTCACTACGCGCACGAAGAGTACGAAGAGGTCATCCGGTTCGCGCACCTGGCGCTCGAACAGAAGGAAGATTGTGACGGTGCATACGCCGTGCTCGGTCAGGCACTCCACGTGCTCGACCGGTTGGACGAAGCTGCCGCGCTGGCTGATCGCGCCATCGAGATCAGTGGCCACGACTACTACGTCTACCTCCCGTACCAGTCCGTCCTGCGACGTCTCGGACAGCACGACAAGGCCGTGGCGCTCAACGCCAAACTGCGTCGCGTCTTGGAGTGGCAGGTCAGTTGGGCGCCGGACAATGCGCGCGCCCGAGTCCTGCTCGGAGGGACGTACGCGCATCAGGGTCGCCGCGAAGATGCGCTGCGCGAGACGGAAATAGCGGTGGCGTTCGATCCGGACGACCCGAGCAACCTGCTGAACGCGGCATGCACCTACGCGTTGTTGGGACTGAAGACCGAAGCCATCGGGATGCTGCGGCGAGCCATCCAGAACGGCTATTGGCATGTGGACATCCTGCAGCGCGACCCCGACTTCGCCATCCTGCACGACGAGCCCGAGTTTCAGCGTCTGCTGGTGCGAGACGGCAACTAGCGCGATCCCTCTGAGCGATCGGCGTCGCGCGGCGCCCCTTCGTGGAGGGCGCGATACAGCCAGACTCGCGCCACCGCCCACTCACGTTTGATCGTCCGAGGCGAGGCGTCCATGACCGCGGCGATCTCTTCGACGGTCAATCCGCCGAAGAACTTGAGCTCAACGATCCGCCCCTGCTTCGGATCCATCGCCTCCAATTCCGCGAGGGCGCGATCGAGCGCGAGCACATCTGGCATCGGCAGACCGGCGCCGCCACTCGGCACCACGTCGGCCGACTCCAGTTGCAGCGGGGTGACCCCGCTGCCACGCTTTTCCCGTTTTCGCCGCCGCGCTTCGTCGACGACGATCCGCCGCATCACGCGTGCGGCAATCGCAAAGAAGTGCGCGCGGTTCTGCCAGTCGACGTCCCGCTGATCGATCAGCCGGACGTAGGCCTCGTGGACGAGCGCCGTCGTCGCCAGGGTGCCGTCGCGGCGTTCGCGGGCCAGGTGTTTCGACGCAATCGCGCGCAACGCCCCGTAGACGATTGGCATCAATCGATCGAGCGCCTGCTCCCGGCCCGATCGCCAGTCCCGCAGGAGTTCCGTGATGTCGGGGTCCTTGCCAGACGGCTCGCTCACCGCCCCGGATTCTGCCACGGTTGGCACCTTTTCCTTGCGAATGACGCGTTAGGAGGCGACCGTCCTCGCGGCGTCTTCCGCGGGCGACACCAAGGAGCCCGAACATGCGAGCCATTGCCCTGTTCATCTGCGTCGCGAGCGTCGTCAGTGCGGGATGCACTCCGGGGTCCGTCTCGAGTCCCACCTCTCCGTCCTCAGCGCTGTCATCGGGGGCCGTCGCGGCCGCAACCGGGTGGTCGGCCCTGGGCGCGCGGAATGAGAAGGCGTGCTGGGGTGAGGCCACGCAGGCACTCGCCAGGCTTGGCGAAATGGGCTACCACGCGAGCCACCAGGACAACCCGCGGCTCGGGCTTCGCAACGTCGCCCGTCTGCTGCACGACCTCGGCGTGCTGCCGGACGACAGCCTGCAGTCGCTCGGGTTGTTTCTCTCGTCGGCACTGGGCCTGAGCATCGATTCGTGTCTGTCGTGAGAGGTCCATATGACGACACGACGAACGCGATCGATGGCTGCCGTCGTCGTCAGCTGCGTCGCTGCGGCGCTGGCTGGCTGGTATGGTCCGGTTGCCGGCACCGCGGTGGCGCAGGAGGCTGCTGCCCCGAGCTTCCAGTCGTATAGCAAGTTCGACTTCGTTCCGGGCGAGAAGGTCGTGGCCCTGGAGGACTTCACCCAGGACGCGATCGGCGATTTTCCCGGCAAGTGGAATACCGACGGGGCGGCCGAGATCGTGACGATCGCGGGCAAGAGCGGCCGCTGGCTGAAGCTGACGAAAGCCGGCTATTTCACGCCTGAATTCGTCAAGGAGCTGCCGGACAACTTCACGTTCGAGTTCGACCTGACGGTGCCGCCGACGTTCGAAGGGCGGGCGCTCCTCATCGCGCTGGTGCAGCTCCAGAACCTGAAGTCACCGGCCGACTGGAGGACGGACGCGCACTCGTTTCAGTTCACCGCGCTGCCGCAACCGACCGAAGGCGCATCCGAAATGATGTCTCGTCAGGACAGCGACACCGCGGCGGCCAACCAGACCACCACGCCGCAACTGGCGGCCAAGAGTGGAAATCCGATCCACATCTCGGTCTGGCGGCAGCGCCAGCGGGTTCGGGTGTACATCAATCAGGAAAAAGTGTGGGACGTGCCGCGCGGCGTGGCGGCGACGGCGACGCTCAACTCGATCTTCTTCTACGTGCCCGAGGTGGACGGCGACAACATCTACTACCTCACGAACCTTCGCATCGCGACGGGCGCCCCCGACACGCGGAACAAGATTCTGACGGAAGGCAAGTGGGTCAGCCACGGGATCCTGTTCGACGTCAACAGCGACCGTATCAAGGCCGAGTCGTACGGCTCGCTGAAAGAGATCGCAGGAGTGCTCAGCGAGAACGCGGCCGTGAAGGTGCAGATCGTTGGCCACACCGACAGCGACGGCGACGAGGCCGCCAATCTGGAGCTCTCGCGGCGCCGGGCGGCGGCGGTGAAGGCCACGCTCACGAAAGAGTTCGCCATCGACGCCGCGAGGATGGACACCGACGGCAAGGGCGAGAGTCAACCAATCGACAGCAACACTACGCCGTCGGGAAAAGCGAACAATCGTCGCGTCGAGTTCATCAAGAGGTAGCGCGACATGACCATGCGCACACCGACGCTGGCCGCGATGGCCATGGTGTGCGCGGCCGCCGGCGGGCTCGGCGCACAGAGCGCGCTCGCACAGCTCGGACTGACGGAAACGGCGGCCCGCACTTTTCTGTTCGAGGAGCTCAAGAGCCCGTCACCCGGTCGCCGAAGCGACATCGCGACCACAGGCAGGCGAGCCTTTCTGAAGCTGCCGCCGTCCGCACGGGCGGCGGCGGCAACAGCGCTCTTCGCCTGGGCGAAGTCTTACGTCAACTCACCCGCGTTCAGCGCGAGCTACACCAAGTACCGGCGCGACGCGATTCCCGAGACGCGCGAGTACGACCTGACCGTCGAGCAGGCGGTCAAGCAACAGATCGACCGGCAGCTTGCGGATCTGCAGGAATCACGAAAATCCGTGGCGGTGCTGCCGCCGCAAGAGCGTGCCGCGATACTCGAGCAGATCTCCGCGAACGAAAAGACGCTGCGCGATCCCGCGTTCATCAAACAGCTGCAGGCGCAGCTCGCCGAGGAGCGCGCCCAAACGAACGGCCTCGACGCCGCCGCCGCGGCCCAGACGCGAGAGAGATTACCGGCAGATCCGAAAGAGCTGTTCGCGCGGCGCCTGCGGGAATTCCTCGACGCGACATCCAACGTCGACTTCTCGACGAAGACCGTCAGCCTCACCGGCGGACCGGATGGCATTGAGTTCGTCGATCCCGGCGTCAGGACGAAGCACTGGATGTGGCACGAAGCCGTCATCGTCGGCCCGGACGCGACCGCCGCGGCGCGTGCGGCGGCGCAGGCCTGGCTGAAGGAGATCGAACGATGAATCGCCGCCGTGCACTCGCGCTGATCGCCGCACTGCCGTTTGCCGCTCGTCTCGACGCCGACACGCGAACCACCGCCAAGACTCGTGTCGTTGTGGGGCTCGGCCACGGATTTCTGTTCGAACCGGGCGGACCGGTCGAGTCCTGGCGCATCTCCGAGGTTCCCGACGACCTCGCGCCGAACTGGCTCGGTCTCGGTCACAACCGTGTGCATCCGAAGTTCACGCTTGCTGCCGTTCGAGGTCTGACCGGCGTCGTCGCCGCGGCCGCAGGTCATGAATGTTCGTTCGCCGTTCTCGGTGACGGCCGGCTCCTGTCATGGGGATCGAACGCCGGCAATGGACGCCTCGGCACCACCGCCCGCGCTGCGTTCGAGAACACGGCATCCTGGGGGCCAGACTCGAACACCCCGGTTGCTGTCGCAACGAAATTCGATGCGGTCGATGTGTCGTGTGTGAACGAGCATGTCGTCGCGCTGTCGCGCGAAGGAGCGGTTTACACGTGGGGCAAAGCCGCGAGAGGCGCACTCGGCATCGGACCTCTCCCGACCTTTGACTTCAAGCGCTACGAATCGGCGGCTACGACCTATGTGCCGTTTCCCATACGCGTCCCGGACCTCTCGGAGGTCACCGCGATCAAAACCGGGTACGGCCACTCGCTCGCGCTTCGCAGCGACGGCACAGTGCTGGCGTGGGGCGACAACCGATTGGGGCAGCTCGGCGATGGGACGATGACGGATCGCGACCGGCCGGTCACCGTGCAGCGTGTCCGCAATGCCGTCGCGATCGGCGCCGCAGCCGAAGGGTCTGCCGCGGTCCTGGCCGATGGAACGGTGATGACCTGGGGATCCGATGACGACCAGAACCCGATACTCGTGCCGGCGCTCGTGCCAGGGGTTCGAGGCGTCCGCACGATCGCCGCTGGCTTGCTTCACTTTGCCGCGCTGACCCAAGCAGGAACCGTCTTCATGTGGGGCGATAGCACGTACTTGGGGCTCGGTCGCGGCAGGAATGCTCGTGGGGCGCGTCTGGTCAAGGAACTGTCAGACGTTCAATCGATCGCGGCGTGCGCCAACACGACAACCGCCGTTCTCGCCTCTGGAAAGATCATGACGTGGGGCGGCGTGCGGCCGTGGACACGGCCCGACGGCGCTCCTGACCTGAGCCGGTCTCCGATTCTGTTGTGGCTCGACGGCCTGCAGCAGACCGGGGCGTGAGATTGACGCTCTGCAGCTTCGCGTTGTCCTTGGTTCCTGATTTGGCGTCTCCCACAGTTCACACGAAGACCGCACGAGGTCGTCACGATGCCGTCGGCTCGGACACCAGCTCCATCAGTCGATCGAGATCGGCCTCGCTCGTCGCGACACCAAGCGAGGCCCGCAATGCTCCGACGGGATAGCCGTCCACGCAGTCGCGAAACCGCGCCACGGAAAACTCGCCCTCGAGGCAGGCTCGTGCGTTCGCGGCGCTCCAACCGAAGGCGTACTCCGCGGCGCCCGGGTTGCAGAAGCAGCCGCCCCGGATGGCGACGCCACGCCGACGTGCGGCCGCTTCAACGGTTTCGTAGTTCAGCGCTCGCCCACCCGAGAACAGGTTGAAGGCCACGACGCCGCCACGGTCTCGTGCGTCTGCCGGACCATACAGACGAACGCAATCCAGCGATTGGAATCGACGCAGCAGCTCTGACGTCAGACCGGCGACGTGCTGCTGGATCGACGGCAGGCCAACGCGCGTCATCCAGCGAAGGCCGTCACAGACGGCCGGCATCGCGAGGAAGTGTGGCGTGCCGTCCTCGAAGGCGGCGCCCCCTTCTCTCACCCGGTAGAGATCGTCGTTCTGCACCGACACGAACTGCACCGTCCCCCCGCCGAAGTAGGTGCGATGGAGCATGGCGAGCGCCTCACGTCGCACCAGCAGCGCGCCGACGCCGGTTGGATATCCAAACATCTTGTAGAACGAGATCGCGACGAAGTCGGCAGGCACCTCGGTCAGCGACAACACGCTCGACGGAACGTATGCGGCCGCATCGAGGAGAACGTGATAGCCGAGCGCCTGCGCTTCCTTGACCCACCGCAGCGGATGGCGCACGCCTGAAAAGTTCGACTGCGCCGGAAACGCGAACAACGATGGCTGCGCCGCAGGCAGCAGCCATGAATGCGGATCCAACGCGCGCAGATCCCGATCGAGAGGCACGTAGTGAACAGCGGCTCGGCGCCGCCGCGCGGACAGCCGCAGTCCGTTGACCGAGTTGTGATTGTCCGCGGTGAGAACCAGCCGGGACCCGTCGGCGAAGGGAAAGGCTTCGGCGAGGATGCGCGTCGCGCCGCTGGCGTTGGCCGTGAACACGACCTCGTACTCGGCCGGATCCGCGTCGAAGAAGCGCAGCGTCAGCGATCGGGCGTCTTCCAGAGATTCAGTGCTGGCCAATGAGGGCCCGTTCTCGGAGTGAGGGTTGCCGAGGACGCGGCGCGTCAGCCGCCGGGTGTCCCGTCGGACGAGCGACTCTGGATACAACGCCGCCCCGGCATAGTCCAGATACACGCTTCCGGTCGCATCGAGTCGGGTAAACTCGCGGCGACGCAGCGAGGCCACGTCCACGCCGGTGCGCATCAACATCCGCGCCGCCTGATTGCACCGATCGACTGAGTGGCCGCGGCCACGAGCAACGCGTCGCTGCGCGGGCGGCCATTCCAATATCCCTGCGGCACGTCGTCGCGAGGCACTCCTGAGAGTGGAACCCCACCGAAGAACCGACTCTGTGCCGCCGCCCGTGCAAACTCGGCCCGCTCGGCCGGCGTGGCATCCACGGCAAGCCTGGGCTCGTGGACACGGGCCAGCCACTCGTGCACGCCTTCCCGCAGCACTCGGACGTCTTGATAGCCACGCGTCCGAAGCACGCGCGCCGCATCGACGACGGTTTTGCGGGCGTCGCCATACAGCACGACACTCGCCTGCGGCGCGATCGGGATCTGTCCGAGATCATCGATCGTGACTCGACTCGCTCCGGGAATATGGAACTGCTCGAACGCGACGGGCGGGCGGAGATCGAAGACACGCTGGGCGCCCGCGCGTTGCATGATCCGGTCGGCCAGGTCCGGAGCAGAGATGAACTCCCCCGTTCCGCCATCGACGATCGCGGCCGTGCTCGCCAGGACCGCGGCGGCCACGGCGAGCACGGCATGAAGACGGCGTCGCAGGACCGACGGCACGACCAGGCCAGCAACGATGAAGCCGGCAAGCGCGACCGCGGTTACGGCCGCGATACCGACGCCGTGCGTCGTGCCGGCGAGATCGGTCAGCCGTACGGCGCCAAGTGGGGTTGCGGAATACAGCGGCGCGATCCAGTGGAACGCGACGTTGAAGATCAACACGCCGAGCAGCATGCCCGCCATCACGCCGATCCCGTCGCGTCGTCCCGCCGCCGCTGCAACACATGACGTGCCGGGACACAGGCCGGCGACGAGAAAGCCCGCGCCGAAGACGATGCCGCCCAGCGCCTGCGGCAACACATACGTTTCCGGCAGATACACGAGATCGAGCTGAAGCACGCCGAGGCGATCGAGCCAGAATGCCCCGAGCATCGCGGTGAGGAGCGCACTGAACATCACCTTGAACACGGTCAGGTCGGTCAGGTAGAACTGCCCCGCCAGCTTCGGCGCGGAGCCGAGCCCGCCTCGCTCGAGAAACCAGCCGAAAGCAAATCCGATCAGCGGCGCCGCGAGCAGCGCTCCTGCTGCCCCGAGCCATCCGGTCTCCGTCAGCGGTGTCATCGCCACAACCTCCGGGCGATCGGCGCCAGTGCGTAGCCGGCTGCGAAGCAGCTGGCGATGAAGATCCAGCTGCCGACCGAGAGCAGCGCGCCGCCGCTGAGCGCTTGTCCGCTGGTGCACCCGCGCGCGAGCTTGGCGCCAGCGCCCATCAACACGCCGCCGCCAACGGCGGTGTACATGCGGTGCGCCACGCTCACGCCGGACCCACGCTCCGTGTCGCGCCGAAGCCGTCCTCCCAGCCACGCCGAGGCGAAGCCGCCGAGCATCACGCCGGCAAGTTCGAGGACGAGCCAATCCTGCAACGGGCTCGCGATGCCGTTTGGCAGGTACGGCGCCACCGCCGGTGAGGTCGCTGCTTCCGTCGTTCCTTGCACCGCGGCGGTGCCCGATGCCACGACGCTCGCGAACGCTCCAGAGGCACCGAGCCCCTGACCGACGACGACGTAGGCGGCGAGCAGCACAAGGCCCACACCGATGCCGGCGAGGTACGGATCAGTGTAGGGACGCGTCATTTTTCGACGGGGCCTCGGTTATTGACCGCCCAGTCCTGAAACGCCCCGTCGTACATGACGACGGGGTGGCCGAGGAGGCGCGCCGCGAAGACCACTGCAGTGGCCTGCTGGCCGACGTGGCAATAGGCAACCACCGTGTCGCCCGGCTTCACGCCGGCCTTGCGGAACAAACCCTCGATGCGGGCTCGATCGATCCGCAGCTCGGTGTCGGTGATCTCCGTGAACGGGATGTTGACGGCACCAGGGATGTGACCACTCACGTTGTTCATCGTCGGCTGAATCCCCTGGTAAAAGACGGCAGCGCGGGCGTCCACCAACGTGTGATTGGGCCGTTGACGCACGGACTTCACGAACTCGGCATCGACCACAAGACTCTTCGGCGGGCGCGCGCTCAACTTGCCTGCCACGACCGGCGGCGCGGCGGCCGTGACGGTCTTCCCGGCCCGCTGCCATGCGGCGAGCCCGCCGTTGAGGAGCGACGTCCGGTCGCCGAGTCCGAGGTAGTCGAGCGTGAAGACGATGCGAGTGGCGGACGGCACGCCACCGTTCTTCCCGAAGTAGACAACGATGCGGCTGTCGTCGGAAATGCCGAACGACGCCACTTTGGCGCGCAGCGCGTCGACCGGCGGCAGCTCGAGCATCATGTCCTTCGGATTGCTGTGATCGTGTGGGGCGGCGACGTCCTCTTCGGTGATGAACCGGGCGCCGGGAATGTGGCCCGCGTCGTACTCCTGCCGGTTGCCGACGTGGAGGATTACGAGACCGCGATCGTTCACATGTTGCGACAGCCAGTCGATATCGACGAGCAGCGATGAAGGTTCCTGAGCCAACGCCGGCAGCGACAGCATCGCGACACACCCGAGCGCAGATACGAGTCGGTTGATACGCATGATCTCTCCTCGCGTCGCATCATCCGGCGCCGGACCCGATCAACCAAGGTTTTTGCAGCGGAACGACCGCGTTTGCAGCGGATGGCTGCATCGACGCAGCCGGCGGTTGGGTCGTGTAGTGTCCGGCTTCAGCCGGACGTGTAGTGTCCGGCTTTAGCCGGACGTGTAGTGTCCGGCTTTAGCCGGACGTGTAG
>DASRJR010000038.1:0-23546 GCA_035649395.1 Vicinamibacterales bacterium | reverse complement strand
TTTTCGACCGGCTTGGCGTCGGCCTGTTCGTCGGATTGTTCAATCTGCTTCTCCAGCGTTTGCCGCTGGTTGTAGAGCTTCAGAAGCTGCTGGTAGTCCTCTTCGCTCGGCGGGATGCCGGCGGATTGCTTCTCCTTGATGCCCGTGTCGAGCTGCTTGAACTCGAGCTCGACGCGGTCCAGATCCTTGCGGAGTTTGGCCACATCGCCAACGCCCAGCTTCTCGGCCTCCCACTGCTCCTTGAGGCTGGCCAACTTTCGTTTTTGCTCGGCAATTTCGGCTTCGAGCTCGGCCCGCCGCTCGGCGGCCGAATGCTCGGTCTCTTCGGACAGTTGCCGAGAGGCGAGCTCCAGTTGCCGCACGCGGCGCTGCACGTCGTCGATTTCCGTGGGCACGCTTTGCAGCTCCATCGCCAGCTTGCTCGCCGCTTCGTCCACGAGGTCGATCGCCTTGTCGGGCAGGAACCGATCGGCGATGTAGCGGTGCGACAGGACGGCGGCCGCGACGAGCGCGGCGTCTTTGAAGCGCACCTGGTGATGGATCTCGTATCGCTCCCGCAGACCACGCAGGATCGAGATCGTGTCTTCGACGGTCGGTTCGCCGACGAGCACCGGCTGGAAGCGTCGCTCGAGCGCGGCATCCTTCTCGATGTGTTTGCGGTACTCGTCGAGCGTCGTGGCGCCGATCGTGTGCAGTTCGCCGCGTGCCAGCATCGGCTTGAGCATCTGCGATGCGTCCATCGCGCCCTCGGCGGCGCCGGCACCGACGACCGTGTGCAGCTCGTCGATGAACAGGACGATCTGGCCTTCCGATTCGGTGATCTCCTTGAGGACCGCCTTCAGGCGCTCCTCGAATTCGCCGCGATACTTTGCGCCGGCGACCAGGGCGCCCATGTCGAGCCCGAAGATCTTCTTGTTCTTCAGCCCTTCCGGCACGTCGCCTCTGACGATGCGCTGGGCGAGCCCTTCGACGATGGCGGTCTTGCCGACGCCAGGCTCGCCGATGAGCACGGGGTTGTTCTTGGTGCGGCGTGACAGCACCTGAATGACGCGACGCACTTCCTCGTCGCGGCCAATCACCGGATCGAGCTTGCCCTTGCGAGCGAGGTCGGTCAGATCACGGCCGTAGCGCGCGAGGGCCTCGTAGGTGGACTCCGGATTCTGCGAGGTCACACGCTGATTGCCACGCACCTGGGTGAGCGCGGCGTAGAGCGCGTCCTTGGTCACACCGTTTCGCTGCAGCAGCTGCGCGGCGGGGGAGCGGCCGACTTCGGTCGAGAGCGCGACGAGCAGATGCTCGGTGCTGACGTATTCGTCCTGCAGACGCTGCGCCTCGGCCTGGGCCGAGTCGACGATCAGTTTCATCCGCGGCGACAAACGCAGATCGGCGCCGTACGCCTGCGGCAGGCTCTTGAGCAAGGCGCGCGCGTCGGCGGCCACTGTCGCCGGCTGCAGATTCATCTTCTGCAGAATCGACGGGACGATGCCGCCGGACTGCTCGACCAAGGCGACGAGCAGGTGCTCGGGCACGACTTCCGAGTGATGCTGTTCGGACGCGAGATTCTGCGCCGCGAGCACGGCCTCCTGGGCCTTTTCAGTGAATTTGTTGATGTTCATCGCTTATGCCGCGCTATCGTTTTTCGCGCCGTCGTTGAGTTTCCTGAGCGCTTCGTAATGCTCGCGCTCCTGCGGCGAGAGATGCGTCGGCATTTGAATGTCGACGCGTGCGTACAAGTCCGCTTTCTCGTCGGGTTTGCCCACTGTGGGCATGCCGTAGCCTTTGAGGCGGAACACCTGGCCGTTCTGGGTCAGCGGCGGAATGCGGAGCCGCGCGGCTTTGCCGCTCAACGTCATGACCGAGGCCTCGCCGCCGAGGACGGCAGTGGTGGCTGGGACCAGCACCCTCGTGTACAGGTCGCGTCCCTTGACCTCGAACACCGGGTGTGGCACCAGCCGCACGCGCAGGTACAGATTGCCTGATGCACCGCCGCCACGACCCTGCTCGCCCTCGCCGCTGATGCGCACTCGAGATCCGTCGACCACGCCAGCGGGGATGCGGACGTCCACCGTCCGCACGTGACCATCGTGGCGCAGCGACAGCCGCTGCGTCGATCCGTGATAGGCGTCTTCCAGCGGCAGCTCGATCTCGTTCTCGACGTCGCGTCCCGCACGCTGGCTGCTGCGTGTGGACGCACGCGCGCCGCCGGCACCGCCGCCGCCCGGCGTGCCGCCGCCGAAGAACGTGGTGAAGAAATCGGAAAAGGGGTTCGAGTCGCCGAACAGCTCCTCCATCTCCTCCGGCGTCATCGTGCGGAAGCCGCGGGTGCCGGTGCCGCCGACGTTCCATCCACCGGCGAACGGATTCGGCCCACCCTGCGCACCAGCCTGTTCGTAGAGCCGCCAGTTGGCGCCAAGCTCGTCGTACTTCTTCCGCTTGTCGGGATCGCCGAGCACCTCGTACGCCTCGTTGACCTCCTTGAACTTGGCCTCGGCAGCCTTGTCGCCGGGGTTTACGTCGGGGTGCAGCTTTCGCGCGAGCTTGCGGAAGGTCTGCTTGATCTCTTTCTCCGTCGCGGTCTTCGCGACGCCGAGCGTCTTGTAGTAGTCCTTGAACTCCACGGATCGCGTCTCCGTCAGTTAGCGCTCGAGCCTCACAGCCCGATGACGTCGCTCAAGCGTCGCATCTCCGCCAGCAGCTGTCGCCGGCCGGCGCCGGTATTCAGCGTGTGCTCGTCCATCAAGGGACGGATGCGCTGGACGACTTCGGCCACGGCCAACAGTCGTTGTACGCCGGCAAGGTTGATGCCCAGTTCGTCGACGAGCCGCTTGATCAGGCGCAGCCGCTCGAGCTCTTCACGGGCGTAGAGGCGCATGCTGCCGATCGTTCGCGCCGGTTGGATGAGTCCGAGTCGTTCGTACTTACGCAGCGTCTGCGGGTGCATTCCCAGCAGTTCTGCGGCCATGCTGATGAAATACAGGTCGACGTCAGGTCGCATACGGTTGGGCCCCCCGCTTAGCGCGGCGGGACCGGATCCTCCAGACTACAAGTTGACACACCACGAGTATAGGCATTGATACGAGTCGTGTCAACTTGATCGGACATGCTCAGCCGTACGCGCGGGTGTTCGAGCTAGGATCGGAAAAGCGTCCTTGGATATCGCCGCCTCAGATCTCGTCACCGTCGGGCTCCTCGTCGTCCTCGAAGGCCTCCTCAGCGCGGATAACGCGCTCGTGATGGCCATCATGGTCCTGGGGCTTCCGCGTGGGGAGCACAAGGCGGCGCTCCGCTACGGGCTGATCGGCGGCTTCGCGTTCCGGATCGCGGCCACGCTGCTGGCGGTCTACCTGATTGCGATTGCGTGGGTGAAGCTGGTCGGCGGAGCCTACCTGCTGTACCTGACGTACTCGCACTTCTTCGGCCGCGAAGAGGGTGCCGATCGCACACGCCCGCCTGAAGCCAAACCGATGCTCGGCCTGTCGGCGTTCTGGGCGACGGTGGTCAGGGTTGAGGCGATCAACCTCGCATTCTCGATCGATTCGATCCTGGTCGCGGTGGCGATGTCGCCAAAGACGTGGGTCGTGATCACCGGAGGCATCCTCGGCATCGTCGCGATGCGACTCGTGGTCGGACAGCTCCTTCGGCTGGTGCAGCGATACCCCCCGCTCGTCGATGGTGCGTTCGTGATCATCGCGTGGGTGGGGATCAAGCTCTGTATCGAGTATCTGCACGACGCGCACTACATCGGGTTCGAGATCCCGCAATGGCTGTCGCTCGGCCTGATCGTCGTGATCTTCACCGCCGCGTTCATCTACGCACGCATGCAGGGGCCGGTCGAGGACCAGGAGCCGATCGACCCCGAGCTGGAAGGCGACAGCCTTGCAAAATAGGGCGCGCTACTGTCTGGCCGACGGTGTCAGCGTGGTCTCGCGCTTCTCGTTGCCGCGCATGTAGACGACCTTCACCGATTGCCCGATCTTCAGCAGTTCGAGCGCGTAGGTGTAATCGTAGATATTCGCGATCGACTGTCCGGCGATCTCGATGATCACATCGCCTTTCTGCAGGCCGGCCTGTTCGGCCGGGCCACCACCGATCACGCCGCTCAGGAGCAGCCCTTTGGCGTTCGAGGTGTAGTCGGGCACGGTTCCCGTGAACACGCGAACGCCGGTGCGCCCGGCCGTTTGTGACGATTGCTCGACCTTGGTGAACTGGGGCGCCTCGTTCTGTTCCATCAGCCGCCGTGCCACCGTTGCCGCGAGCGACGCGATGCGATCGAGATCCTCGTAGTCGATCTTGTCGGCCGTGTCGGATGGCTTGTGGTAATCAGTGTGCGCGCCGGTGGTGAAGTTCAAGCTCGGAACGTTGGCCTGATTGAACACTTGCACGTCGGTCGGCTGATACGGATCTGGTTGCAGCGTGAGATCGAAGCCCGCGGCGACGTTGGCGCGTTCGAGCAGACCCGCCCAACCCGAGCTCGTGCCCGTCGCCTGCACCGCGAGCTTGTTGTCGCGCATGCGCCCGACCATATCGAAGTTCAGATACGCCGCAATTTGATCGATCGCCACGGGAGCCGCGTTGATGAATGCGGTCGATCCGACGAGGCCCATCTCTTCGGCCGACCAGAATGCGACGAGCAGGTGCCGTTGCCGCACCTTCTCTCGAGCCAGCGCGGTGGCGATGGCGAGCACGGCAGCGCTGCCGGAGGCGTTGTCGTCGGCACCGAGGTGCGGCCGGCCAGCGTCCTCCTTCCCGGCGAGCGAGTTGCCGTTCCGGCCCAACCCGAGATGGTCGTAATGTGCGCCGATGGCGACCCACGGTTTCGGCAAGGCGATGCGTGCGGTCGCTGGCAGATAGGCCACGACGTTGCGCCCCGTCTGCTTCTCGCGAACGAGCGACGTTTTCAGTGCGACAGAGACGCCCGTCAGTGCGAAGCCGGCGACGTGTGGGTTCCCGGTGTCGAACTGCTGCTGGACGTCCTTCAACGGGCGCGAGCCGGCAAACAGCGCCTCGGCCACGCGTCCGCTGACGCTCGCCGCAGGGATGCCCGATCCCGACAGCGCCGTGTCGAACGAGATGGGCACGGTCTGCCCGGCATTCGGCGACCGGGGACCCGTGACGACGACCAACGCCTTGGCGCCGCGCTGACGTGCAGCCATTGCCTTGTAGCGGAGATCCGAATAGCGCGCCAGAATCGCGCGCGTCTGCTGGTCGGCATCCTCGGGGAAGTACCGCAGCACGACGACCACCTTGTCCTTCACGTCGAGCGTGGCGTAGCTGTCGTAGCCGAAGTTCTGCGACTCGGGGACCACGATGCCGTAACCGGCGAACACCGCGTCGCCCATGACGTCCGCGTCGTCGGAGAAGGACAGTGCGAGCACGTCCTGCGGCGCGTTGAACGTCGCCCCACCGATTCGAAGCTGCGACCCACCATCCTTGCTGCCTGCGGTGAATTCAAACGGGACGAACATGTTCATTCGCCCTGGCAGTGGCTTCGCGCCGAGCCGTGCAAGCTGCGCGGCAAGGTAGTCTCCGGCAAGGCGTTCGCCGGCCGAGCCCGCTTCGCGGCCCGCGAACCGCTCCGACGCGAGCGTCTCGACGTGCGTGCGCGTGGCCGACGACGAGCTTTGTGACGATGTGGCCGACGCGGCGGCAACGAGCAGTGCGGGAACGAGTAGCAGTCTCTGTCGCATCATGGTTTCCTCGGGCCGGCGGCCGCGAGCGCGTCGAGCGCTTTCTGGTGATTCCACTGCGCCAGATAGATCTGGCCCTCGCGTCCGCCGCCGCGGCTCGACGTCCAGGCCAACTGCGTGCCGTCCGGGGACGGCACGGGCAGCCCATCGAAACCATCGGAGTAGGTGACGCGCACCGGCTCTTTCTTGCCGTCGATGTCGACCATGAACACTTCGAAGTTGTCGAAGCCGAGCTTGTTCGACGCAAACAGCACGTACTTGCCGGAGGGGTGGATGTATGGCGCCCAGCTCATCGACTTGAAGTCGGTGAGCTGACGATCGTCAGTGCCATCGAGATTCATCGTGTGCACGTCGGCAATCAACCCGCTCTCGTCGAAACGACGCCAGATGATCCGCTTGCCGTCGGGTGAGAAGAACGGACCGCCGTCGTACCCAGGCACCTTGGTCAATCGCTGCGGCGCGGTGCCGTCGGCGTCCGCGCGCATGATGTAGATCTCGGCGAAGTAACTGGGATCGACGTCGAGCTGTTTCTGTTCGGCCGCCGAGAGCTGGCGCTCGTAGGCGTCACGCGTCGACGAGAAGACGATCCATTGACCGTCCGGCGAGTAACTCGCCTCGGCGTCGTAGCCGCGCTTGTTGGTCAAGCGCCGGTAGGTGCCGGTCTTCGCGGTGCGGACATACAGCTCCATCTCGGGGTCGTAGTCCCACGAGTAGCGGCGCTCCTGTCCGGACGCCCGGAACTTCAGTTCTTCTTCCTGCAGCTGCTTCGATCGCGGATCGTGATGCGTCGACGCAAACAGGATGTCGCCGGTCTCAGGATTGATGAACGAGCAGGTCGTCTTCCCGGTCCCTGGCGAGACACGCGTGACGTCGCCGCTGGCCATGTCCATCAGGTAGATCTGGTAGAAGGGGTTGCCCGGCTCGCGCTCGCTTTGGAAGACGAGCTTGCGGCCGTCCTTGGACCAGTACCCTTCGCCGGCACGGCGCCCCTCGACCGTCAATCGTCGAATTCGCGTCAGGAAGTCGCGTTCCTGCGGCACCCCCTGGGCCTGCGTCGCCGAAAAGACATCGAGGGCAACCGAAGCCGCCAGCACGAGCGGCGCCAAAACTACAGCTGCGATTAGTCGTCTAAGTGAACAGGACATCGGCTCCCCATAATTTATTACCATTGCGGTGAACGTGCGTCTTCCGAAACCTCCGGCCTGGTTCAAACTGCCGGTTCGTCCCCCGTGGCTCCGGTTTGCCATCCTGCCCCGGTGGCTCCGGTTTGCCATCGCCGGCACGCTGATCGTGCTCGTTTCGATGATGGCGACGTGGACGACTCGGCACGCCTGGGCGATTTACAAGCTGAATCGTGGCGTCGGCGACACGGTGTTCTACGATGCCGAGGGCAATCCCTGGTTCCGCCTCGACGAGCAGCGTCGCGATGTGCGGTTCGAGCAGATCTCGACCTACGTCAAAGACGCGGTCATCGCCGTCGAGGATCATCGCTATTACCGGCATCCCGGCATCGACCCGATCGGTTTGACACGCGCCACGCTTTACAACGTGCGATCCGGTTCCGGCGTGCAGGGCGGCAGCACGATCACGCAGCAGCTCGCGCGCACGCTGTACTTGTCCAACGTTCGCTCGTACGGCCGCAAGGTGCAGGAAGCGGTGCTCGCCGTGATGCTCGAGGTCTTTCTCAGCAAGCGCGAGATCCTCCAGCTCTATCTCAATCGCGTCTATCTGAGCGGCGGTATCTACGGCGTCGAGTCGATGTCGCAGAAGATGCTCGGCAAGTCCGCGTCGCAGCTCACGCTCGGCGAAGCCGCGCTCATTGCCGGAATCATACGGGCGCCCGCGTCGTATTCGCCGTGGACGCACTTCGACGCCGCCCGACGGCGAAGCTTCGTCGTGCTGCGACGCATGCGTGAAGAAAAGAAGATCACCGCCGCGCAGGAACAATCGGCGCGCGCCGAGACCATCCGCATCCGGCCGCAGCCGTCGGTTTCGAGCGCCCGCTACGGCTACGCGAAGGAGTACCTGAGGCAGCAGTTCCGTGACGTCTACGGTGGCGACAATCCACCAGACTGGAGAGTGCAGACGACGTTTGTCCCGGCCATTCAGGATGCCGCCGAGATTGCCGTCCGCGATGGACTGCGCCGGATCGGACGACGCGATCTGCAGGCGGCCCTCGTCGCGATCGATCCGCACACGGGCAACCTGCTCGCGATGGTCGGCGGGTCCGACTTCGCCGTGACGTCCTTCAACCGCGCCTATCGCAGTCGCCGGCAGCCGGGCTCCGCGTTCAAACCGTTCGTCTATGCGGTGGCGCTCGAGAGCGGACTGTCACCAGTGTCGAAAGTGAACGGGCTGCGACAGGTCGCCGTGCAGGCGCCCGAGGGCGTCTGGATTCCACGCGACGAACGCGCCGGCGGCCAGGACGCGCTGACTCTGCGCGAGGCGCTGCTCGAGTCGAACAACGCCGCCGCGGTGAAGCTGCAGCAGGAGGTCGGAACACGACCGGTCCTGCGTCTGGCCAGCGATCTCGGCGTCGACAACCAGCCTGACGTGCCGTCACTGGCGCTCGGCAGCGGGCTCGTGACGCCGCTCGATCTGACGGCGGCCTACGCGGTGTTCCCGAATCTCGGGTATCGCGTGCGGCCGCGCGGGCTGGTGAGCGTCGTCAACGCCAACGGCGAGACGGTGCATCAGGTCCACATCGAACGCGAAAAGATCCTGCCTGATCCCGTCGCGTTCCAGATGGTCAGCATGCTCCAGGACGTCGTCGACCGCGGAACGGGCGCGGCGGTGCGGGCACAGGGCATACGGGGTCCGGTCGGCGGCAAGACCGGTACGACCAGCGAGTATCGAGACGCGTGGTTCGTCGGCTTCAACTCGTCGGTCGTCGTCGGCGTGTGGGTCGGCTACGACCAGCCGCAGACGATCGGAGACAACGCCTCCGGCGCGCGCACGGCGCTGCCGATCTGGGCCGATTTCATGCGACGAACCGTGCGGCGGCTGCCGGCGCAGTCATTCTCGCCACCCGACGAGATGCGCACCGAGCAGATGTGCATGATTTCCTATCACCGAGCGCTCGACGGTTGCCCCACGTACGTCGAGTACTTCAAGGAAGGCGACTCGGTCCCGACGCAGTTGTGCGAGCTGCACTCAGGCACGCTGCAGCAGCGCGCCGAGCGCGCCGTTCAGGGACTGATCGGGGCGCTCGGCCGAAGCATCCGCCGGATTTTCAAGTGAAGACGCCGTCGCGGTGCTGGTGGTGTGGCACGGACCCGTTGTACGTCCGCTATCACGATGAGGAGTGGGGAAGACCTGTCACCGACGATCGCCGGTTGTACGAGAAGGTCTGTCTCGAGGGCTTTCAGTCGGGTCTGAGCTGGTTGACGATCCTCCGCAAGCGCGAGAACTTCCGCGCCGCCTTTCACGACTTCGACTTCGAACGCGTCGCGCGATACACCGCGCGCGACGTCGAGCGACTGCTGAAGAACGAAGGCATCATCCGCCACCGCGGCAAGATCGAGTCGACCATCAACAACGCCAAGCGGGCGCGCGAGCTTCGAGACGAAGCGGGGTCCCTCTCGTCCTACTTCGAGCGCTGGCAGCCCGCAGCCTCGTCGCGGCCGCGGCGCATCACGCGCGACGTACTGATGACGATGGCGGTGACACCCGAGTCGACGGCGCTGAGCAAGGACTTGCGGAAGCGGGGATGGATCTTCGTCGGCCCGACGACGATCTACGCCTTCATGCAGGCCGTCGGCCTGGTCAACGACCATGTCGACACGTGCGACTTCAGGAAGGTCGGAAGAACCGTAGAGCGGAAGCGTTAGCCTCCGCTCTACGGATCCGTTCTCAATCGTTCAACTGAACCGACTGACGCACTCGACGGAATGTGTCCTGATACATGGACGCCTCCGTCTGTGGCGCGACGCCGATCAGGAAGAGCAATCGCCCGTCGGTCAACCGCGTCGTTGTCAGCGAGACGGTTTCGTTTTGACCCGTCGCTTCGGACACGTTCGCCAGCGTCGTCCGCAGCGCCGCGCGGCCGGCGATGCTTTCGCGCGAGTAGCCGCCGCTGGTGCGCAGCTGACGGTTCGCTTTCGTGAGCGATGAGATCAGCGTGTCGGTATCGCGCCGCAGATCGCCGGTGCCTTTGTCGCCGATGCCAATCTGCACGCCGTGCGTAAAGGCCTCGCCGTCGTAGCCGCCCTGAGGCGCGTAGGTCACGCCGCGTTGATCGCCGCTGACCTCCTCCCAGTTCGACGGGACGCTCAGGCGCAGGAATTCGAGCGGGCGAGACGAGCGGTATTCAGTCGAAGGAGGGTCGACACGGCCCGTCGTCCGATTCGCCGTGCGCGTCGGCTCACCTGACTTCGCCTTGCCCTTGGCGATCTCTTCGGCGGTGTACGAGGGCCCCATCCCTTTGAGACGTCCCTGGATCGACGCAAACTGTCCGCTGTCGCCGTTGCCCTGCACGCGTAACGACGCTGCCTCGCGATTGATCGCCTCGTAGCGGTTCTTCGGATTCGGGTGGCTGCTCATCCACTGCGGACCCTGACCGCCGCCCTCGGCTTCAATCGTCTTGAACATGTTCGCCATCTCGCGGGGCTGGTATCCGGCGCGCGCGAGCATCTGAGCGCCGAGGATGTCGGCCTGCGATTCGTACTCGCGGCTGTACTTCAGGAAGTACGTCCCGAGTCCGAACTGTGTGCCCTGCGAGATCACGCTCCCCGCGGTGCCGCCGACGACGGCGCCGGCGATCTGTCCGAGGATCGAGCCAATCTGGAACTTCTGTCCCTTCGTGGCCTGTGCCGTGCCGTGACGGAGCGCGACGTGCGACATCTCATGCGCCATGACGCCGGCCATCTCGCCTTCGGTCTTCGCCGCCTCGATCATCCCGCGGTTCAAGAACATCGGGCCGCCGGGCAACGCGAACGCGTTGATCTCTTTCTGGTTCACGACTCTGAATGTGTACATGAACTCAGGATGGCGGAACTCGGGTGGGATCGCTGACGCGAGCCTCGTTCCGATCTCCGCGACGTACTGATCGACGCGCGAGTCGTTGAGCAGCGGCAGCTCCTTCGTGACTTCTGCCGCCGCCTCGCGGCCGAGTTTGACGTCATCCGCAACCGAATACCGGTTGTCGGGTGCGACGATCTTCGTCTGAGCCGTCAGCATCGCGACGCAGACGACGCTCATCGCGAGGGTCCAGATACCTGATAAATGACGAGCCGGTGATGTACGCACAGCCATATCTCTCAAATTGGTGCAAGCCTGATGACAGCCGCAGCCGTCACCGTCGTATGAGCACGCCAATCGTCGCGCGCCAGTAACTGAGCCGGGCCCTCGACTCACCGGTCGCCTCGTTGACGTCGCTGCCAAACGTCCTGACATGACGTAACTCGAAGCGAAGGCCGGTTCGAGGGCTGAGCAACCCAATTGCTCCTGCTCCAATGTTCATGCCAAGCGAGTTGTTGTCAACGGGATCGAGTGGAGCCTGGTAAGTGATGCCAGAGTGTATGAGTCCAAGGCCACCGATGAGGTAAGGCCGCAAGGAGTACCCGGTGACCCTTAGGGGCGCGGCCACGATGACGTCGCCGGTGAACGTCAACAGGCTGCTGGCAATCACCACCTGCTCGTCATGCTCGAAGAACCGCGGCGCGTAAGAAAAGCCGCCCTCGGCGCCGAGGATGCCCTGGCTCAGCCACCCCGCAGAGCCACCGAAGATCAAATGTGTCGAATCGGTGCCGCTGTCGAGATCGAGAAACGCGGTGTTGCTCCCAAAGGTCGCGCCGAAGAACGGGGTGAAAATGTAGTCGGCCTGTGCCGGGAGCGACAGACTGCAAAAGAAGACCACGAGCGCCGCAGTTGTTGCTCGCTTGGCTCGCGGAGTCACGCTCAAGGCACGAAGGATCTCAAAAATAGTCTGGCGAACAGCGAGCTGGTCACATCGCCCGCCTCGAGCCCATACGGCGCGCTGAGCCCGTCGCTGTTGGCGAGCAGGATGAATGTCAGATGGCGGTTGGGGACTTTGATGATCAGCGACGAATACGCGCCATCGACGAGGCCGAACTGCCAGACGATCGGCTGCCCGTTATAACCCTGCAGGAACCAGCCCAGTCCGGTTGGCAAGGGCAGCGTGCCCCAGTACGCCGGAGACCAGGCCTGAATGCGCGCTGCCTCGCTGAGCAATCCTTCGCTGTCGAGCGCGATGTCGAACCGCGCGAGATCGGAAACGGTCGTGACAATGCCGCTCGACATATCGAGCTGGTGCGCCCGGTAATCGGCATTGCGCTGCGCCCGGCCGCTGATGACGCGATAAGGAAGCGCGGCGCGCCGGAGAATCGCCGCGTATCGGCTGAGTCGCGCCTCCCCGAATGTCGCCACGTCCGCGGGACTTGGCACAGCGAGCGCTTCGCCAGGAACGGAATCCACCATTCCTGCCAGCTCGAAGATTTCGCTGGCCAGCAGGTCGCCGTACTTGCGATCGCCGCACTCCTCGACGACGTCAGTCAGTGAGGCGAAACGGTCAGGGGCATAGTGGAAGCCGCCCACAGGTGCGGTGTGGCTGAGCAGCTGCCCGAGCGTCGTCGATGTCTCTCCGTAGGTCGGTACCCACCGAGTGACCGGATCGGTCGCCTCCGCAGTGTCCTGGTCCATGCACTTGCGCAGAAGGAGTGTTGCCCCAAGTGCCTGCGAGAGCGGTCCGACTTGATACGGCGTGTCGGCCGTGGCGGGGATGATGCCTTCTACGTCCTGTCGACCGAACCCGGCTTTCCAGACCACGGTATTGTCCTGGACGATCGCGGCCGACATACCGGGAATACCGGCCTCGACGCGAAACGACTCCAGATAGCGCTCGAATAGGGAAAACGACAGACCTTGGGCAGACGCCGAGGGGGCGCAGACAGCAAGACTGAGCAGCACGACAGAAGTGATGCTGGCAATGCGCACTGAGTCTGGGTCGAAGCTCTAGTGAATGATAACACTGCGGACGAGATCACTAGTGGAGCGCGCCTCCCGGATTGGACCGGCCGCTCCGATGTCACGGCCGGCAGATCGAGGGCTGGTTTCCGGATGGCACCCTTCCAGTTGACACATGCCGCGAGATGGAACCGGCGCCGACGTGTGCTACATTCGTATCGCGATTTCTTGATGCGTCACGTTTCTGCGCGAACGCGGTTGTGGGGAGCGTTGGTGTGCGCTCTGGCGGTGATGTCTGCCGCCCCCCGGGCGCAAACCGGCCAGGCGTTGCGCGTGGTGCCGCTTGTGCACGGCGACCAGGTGCTCGTGTCGTTCCAGCTCACCGACGGCCTCACCGAGGAAGTCCGGCAGGCGATTCTCAGCGGTCTCAAGACCACGTTTACCTACACGGTCGAACTGCGGCTCGACGTGCCCGCGTGGGTGGATCGGACCATCGGCCTCGCGACCGTCACCAGCAGCGTCGAGTACTACAACCTGGAGCGCGAGCACCACCTGGTGCGGATGCTCGATGGCCGCACCGAGGACGCGAAGGTCACCTCCGACGAGGCCGTGGTGCGCAAGTGGATGACCGCGTTCGATCGGCTCCCCCTGTTCCGCACGACCGCCCTCGAACCCAATCGTGAGTACTACGTCCGCGTAAGCGCCACGGCCCGACCCAGCAACGGGTCGATCCTCTGGCCGTTTGGCAGCGGCACCTCCGCCCAAGCGAAGTTCACGTTCGTTCGCTAGGCCCTTCGACTCGCTTCGCTCGCTCCCTTCGACTCGCTTCGCTCGCTCAGGGGCATTTTTTGTCGGCTCGCCACTTTGTGTCAGCGGCGCGCTTCTCTCTCTTTGCTGAAAGTGCATGACGATGCCCATCGTCCGATGCGGTCCGGACATGGCGGCAAACCTGCACTCAGTGCATGCAGAGGACGGGAGGCGACGTGGAGTCGAGTGCGGTTCCGGTGCCGAAGCGGTGGCGATCGACGTGGGCAGCGCTCGCATGGAGCGCGTCGACGTTCGCCTTCGTGATTGCCGGTGTCGGGCTGTCCTACGCGACCGTGGTGGAAGTGAACCGGTTGACGCGGCTCACGTCGCCGACGCCTCCCGAAGTGGTCACCGATCTGATCGTGCGAAACGCGAAGGACCACGTCGGGCGTCGCGCGTCGTTTCGCGTGTTGTTGTTCACCGATGAATTCCGGTGGCGCTTGTCCTCGGACGATCTGCTGGAGAACGAGCTCGGACGGCCGGAGTTCACGCCGGAGATGAAGACGGTGCTCAACCGCGCGAAGGAGATCATCGCCGTCGGTGCGAGCTCCGAAGAGATCGTGCCCGGGCTGCACGCAGAAGCCGGCCGTAAGCGTGAGGAGCTGCGGGCGGCGCGGCGGGCAGAGCGGATTGCGACATGGGTGCGCGAAGCGCTCTCGAGTCCAATCCCGGTGCGCAAGCTGAACGTCGGTCACCACATGCCGACGCTCGGTCCGAAGGAGACCTCGGATCAACGCCGTGTCGTGATCATCCTCGTGCTCGAACGTGAAGACGGCACGAACGTCGACGAGGCGCTGCGCGCCGCGATGGCGCTCGAAAGCATCAACGCGCCAATCTTCGAGGCGCTGCTGACACGCTACTCGTTGTCGGCGGCAAAGGCCTTCACGTGGGTGGAGTAGCCGTGATCGCTGAATTCCTGGACGTGGCCAACGCCTTCACGTCACCGCTGAAAGTGGCGTGGGTCGTGTGGCTGGCCTGGGGCATCGGGCAGGTGTACTGGTATCGGTTCGAGCGGGCGCGCGCCGCGGTGACATCGCCGTCGAGCGCACGCGTCCCACGGCGGACGGTACCACCCCGCACCGCACGTCCCGTGGTCACGCCCGCGGCCGCGCCGAGCGTCGGCCGCCTGATTACGCCGCACGAGGTCAAGGTCGCGCCGAAGCCGGCGCCTCCGGCGGCACCCGTCTTCGATCCGTCGAAGGCGATTGTTGAGACGTTCGACCCCCGCGACACGAGCCTCGATGCGATTGTCGCGGATATGGAGAGGCACATCCCGCGTTCGAGCGGCGAGGCTTCCCGGGTCCACTGAGCCCACCCCCTGCGAGGGGCGGACTGTCCGCGCGTACCGGGGGGTCGCACGGCGGTCCGCTCCTCGTGCCCACCATCGATTCGCGGTCGTCAGCAGGAGGACGCGGCCGCGAATCGAACCTCAAACTGGAGCGCTGAACGCTGAACTTCGGAACGACCCCGTCCTTCAGTAATAGACGTTGACGCGCAAGACGCCGGAGTTGTCTGTCAGCACGTCGTCGTTGATGCCGAGGAAGAGCTGTCCGTTCGAGCGCGCGCGATACGGCCCCGGGTCGTTGCCGATGAAGAAGAACTCGTTGCGATCCCCGATGCGTCCAATGAGCGCGGCGGCCGGACGATCGGGCAACGGACGGCCCGGGTTGCCCGGGGAGTTACGTTCGCCGGCGGCGCCATCGCGCCGGTTCGGTCCCCAGCGGACCTCGCCACTCGCCATGAAATAGATCGGCTGACCGGGGCGGACCTCGATGCCGGCAGCGGTCCACTGCTCGCGCGCGTTCACGTAGACGGTGCGCTCGCGCATCCCGCGTGGGATCGTCACGGCACCAGCACCAGTTGCGACGTCGTCGCGATCACGATCTCTGTCGCGATCGCGGTCGAAGAACGAGTCACGATCCCGATCGTTGAACTCGATGCGGTCGATATCGTTGCGCGTGATCCGCAACGTGCGCCGGCGTCCGCCGTCGCGCTCTTCGAATTCGACTTCGCGGCCGTAGACGCCGATCAATTCGCCGCGCACCCGGCGGCCGTCGTTGAGCACCAAGGTGTCCGCGAGCAACGATGCCGTTGCGACCAGCATCGACAGGCCAAGCACCGTCAGTTGTGCCTTCATGATCCACCTCGCAGGCTCTTTTCGCCTTGCCGCCACGCAATGCACGATTCGCGCCGCGTTCGGCGACTCACCCGGCGCGAGAATCGATGCGGGTGAATTCGTCGAGCAACGGCAACTGTCCTCTCAGAATCTTCGAGCGGGCGACCGGAATCGTGAACCAGGCCGCGCGATCGATCTCCGGAAACACCCGGCGCCGCCCGGAGCGCGGCGGCCATTCCATCTCGAAGGTGTTGCTTCTGATGTCGGCCGGATCGAGGTCGCCCTCCACGGCCCAGGCCTGCACGATCTTGCCGCCCGATTGCCGGACTGGCGTAAGCGGGAGGAAAGTGCCCTCCGGAACCGCCCCGGTTTCTTCGGCAACCTCACGTCGGGCGGCCGCGAGCGGGTCCTCGTGCTCGCCAATCTCGCCCTTCGGGATAGACCAGGCGCCCTCGTCCTTCCGTGCCCAGAATGGTCCGCCGGGGTGGACCAGCAACACTTCGACCTTCCCGTCACGGTATCGAAACAGCAGAAGTCCAGCGCTGGTCTTCGGCATCACCTGTATGGATGCCTTAGGTTACCGTGGTCTGTCGCGGCGGTGTTGGCGGATCAGGGCGACGGCAATCGCCACGAGCGCTGCGGTGAGCAGGGCGAGCCCCATGAAGACCCCGGTGACGAAGATCACGTAGGCCGCTCGGTCGTTCATCGTCGGCCCTTCCATGTTGCAACAGATGGCGTGTACCATCCACGCGGGAGGACCGGGCATGGTGAGCGCTTCGCATCGAGTCGTGGCGATGATCGTCGCGGGGTTGCTGGTCGGCTCGGGCGCGAGGCACGCCGCCGCCCAGACCACGCGCGACGCGTCCGCTTGCGCGGCGTTGACGAAGCTGCAGCTACCCGGGCTTGCGTTGACAATCACCAAGGCCGAGTGGTTCGCCGCCGGCGCGCCCCTTCCCCCATCGCCTGGGCGAGGCGGTACGCCGCCGGCCGCGACCAAGCTTCCCGCGTACTGCCGCGTCGACGGCGTGCTCGACAAACGGAGCGGTGCGGATGGGAAGAACTACGGCATCGGCTTCGCCCTCGCGCTGCCTGGTGAGTGGAACGGACGCTTCCTGTTTCAGGGCGGCGGCGGACTGAATGGATCCGTGCAGACGCCGCTCGGGGCCGTCGCCACTGGAGGCACCCCCGCCCTCGCTCGCGGGTTCGCGGTGGTATCGACCGACACCGGTCACACCGGCACTGGATTCGACGCGAGCTTCATGCAGGAGCAGCAAGCCGCGCTGGACTTCGCCTATCAAGCGGTTGGCCGAGTCGCGCTGCTCGCCAAACAGATCATCGCGCAGCACTACGCCAAGCCGGCCGAGCGCTCGTACTTTGCCGGTTGCTCGACCGGCGGGCGCGAAGCGATGTTGATGACGCAGCGCCATCCGACGTACTTCGATGGCGTGATCGCAGGCGCGCCGGCGATGCGGACTGCCTACTCCGGCATCGGCGACGAGTGGGTGGCGACGATGCTCAATACCGTGGCGCCGAAAGACGCGACTGGGAAAGCGAATCCGCGCGAGGCGCTCACCGAGAGTCAGAAGAAGGCCGTGATCGACGGCGTGCTCAATGCGTGCGATGCGAATGACGGCCTCAAGGACGGACTGATCTTCGACACGAAATCCTGTCGCTTCGATCCGAAGGCGCTGGTGTGCAGTGGGAGCGGCGGCGACTCGTGTCTCTCGATGGCGCAGGCCGGTGCGCTCGAAAAGGGCTTCGCCGGGCCGAGGGATTCGAAGGGGCGCCAGGTCTATCCGGGCTTCCTGTTCGACACCGGTATCGCCGCGACGCAAGGCATACCGGGCCTGTTGCATGGCGGGTTGAACCCGGTCGGACCGCCGTTCTCGGCGACGAGCATGGACGTGGATGCCCGCGCGGATGCGGCCGCCGCGAGCGTCGGCGACATCTTGACCGCGACGGCGAGCTGGACGAACCTGAACACGTTCTCGAAGCATGGCGGCAAGCTGATGTTCTTCCACGGCGTCAGCGATCCGTGGTTCTCGTCGCTCGACACAGTCGATTACTACGAGCGGATGACGAAGGCGAACGGGGGCGCCGAGCAAGTAATGAGCTGGAGCCGTTTGTATCTCGCTCCAGGGATGGCACACTGCAGTGGCGGACCAGCCGCACTCGACACCTTCGATCTGTTATCCGCGATGGTGGACTGGGTGGAGAAGGGCGTGGCGCCAGCGTCGGTCATCGCAACCGGCCGCGCTTTCCCGGGGAGCAGTCGTCCGCTTTGTGCCTACCCGCAGCACGCCCACTACAAGGGGCAAGGGGATCCGCAGGACGCGAAGAACTTCGAATGCAGGAACTGAAGAGAGGCGATACGTAGATGACACAACGGCCTATCGCGATGATCGTTGGCGCCCTCGTACTCCTGTCGCTGGTCCGAGTGACCGCCCATCACAGCAACGTCGCGTTTGCGGTCGAGACCGTACTCGAGGCAAAGGGCGTGGTGAAAGAGTGGCAATGGAGCAACCCCCACACCTGGCTGATCATGACGGTCGACGATGGCAAGGGCGGAAAGACCGACTGGGCGATGGAGGGACGCGCACCCGGCGTGCTGCTGCGCGCGGGATGGACGCCAAAGGTGCTCAAGGCGGGCGACAAAGTGCTCGTGCACTACAGCCCATCGAAAGACGGCAGCAAGGTGGGCATGATCGCACGCGTCACACTCGAAGATGGTCGAGTGCTGGCGAACGCACCGCCGAATGACTGAACGAGGGCATCATGAGAGCCATATCATCTCGCTCCATCGTGATGACGGCGGTTGCGGTCGCCGTTCTGGGCGCCTCGGTGGTCGTGCTGCGCGGGCAAACCGCGCACACACCGCCTGACTTCTCCGGCGTCTATCGTCCAATGAACGCATTCGGCCCTCCCGCCGGCGGACGCGCTGCCGCTCCGGCACAACCGCGTCCGGCGCCGGGACAGCCGTTACCGCCACCGACGCGGACGGCGCCGCTCTCCGATGGGTCGCGAGGCCGCAGCCCCGATGCACCGCAGCTCACGCCCGAGTATCTGGCGAAGTGGCAGGCGATCAGCAAAGCGCGCGTTGCTGGCGACACCTCCTCCGACAACACCGCGAAGTGCCTGCCGCCCGGCATGCCGGCGATGATGAACATGGCGTACGGCATGGAGGTGATGCAGACGAAAGACAAGATCACCTTCTTCAGCGAGCTGAACGACGCCTTGCGCCGCGTCTATCTCGACGGCCGCAAGCCGACCCAGGCGATTCTCGACGACCCGACGTATGCCGGCTATTCGACGGGTCAGTGGGAAGGGGACACGCTCGTCGTCGAAACCGTCGCGCTGCGTGGCAACAGCTACATCGAGGGCTTCTCGCCGCATAGCGACCAGATGACCGTGCACGAGCGGATCCGCTTCATCGAGAACGGCATCCTCGAGGACACGATCACGGTGACCGATCCCAAGGCGCTGGTGAAGCCCTGGACCACCGTGAAGCGATATCGCAAAGCGGCGAAGGGCGACGATCAGCTGCGCGAGTTCGCGTGTGCGGAGGGGATCGAACACGCCAGGTAGGGCGTATTAGTGTCCGGCTTTAGCCGGACTACACGATGCCGACGAAACACTTGTCCATGCTGCGGTCATACACCGCAGCCGATGCGCTGACGATCGGCAACGCCAGTTGCGGCACGATCGCCATCTTCCTCTGTCTCGACTACCTCGCGACCGGCAGTCCGCGCTATCTCTGGATCGCGTTCGCGTTGCTGCCGCTCGCGCTCGTGTGCGACGTGCTCGACGGCATCGTCGCGCGCACGCAGACGAGCCGGCAGTCGGTGCTCGGCGGCGACCTCGACTCGCTTGCCGACGTGATCTCGTTCGGCGTCGGGCCGGCGGTGCTCGGGTTCACGATGGGTCTGCGGGGCGGCTGGGACATGGTGTGCCTGACGTACTTCGTGGTCTGCGGCGTGAGTCGTCTCGCGCGGTTCAACGTGACCGCGGCTGCGCTCGCCGACAGTCGCACCGGCAAGGTGAAGTACTTCGAGGGCACACCGATTCCCACCAGCATCGTGATCGTGGCCGTGTTGGCCGTGGCGTTCTGGCAGGCGCGCGTCGACGAGGCGGTGTGGTTCGGCGTGGTGCGCGTCGGACCGGCGACGCTGCACCCCCTCGTGCTGATCTACGTCGCCAGCGGCAGCGCGATGATCAGCGCGACACTGCGCGTCCCGAAGCCGTGATGAGGGCCGCCTGAAGGCGGCCCCCACGAGCGACTATTTCTTCGAGTCGAGCAGCTCGTAGATTCGTTGCGCCGCGATCAGCGGCACTCCAGGGCCTTGAATCGGCAAATTGCCCTTGTGTTTCGTGAGGTCCGCCCGTTTCGCGGCTTCCTCCGCCGACACGCCCTGCTGCTTCAACCGGCTGACCTCGGTCCACACATCGCGCAGATAGGCCTGGAAGTAATCGATCTTTGCCTTGTCGGTGAACGCTTCGCCATGGCCCGGCATCACGGTGTCGAAGTCGAGCTTCTTCAGCGCGTCGAGTGAGTCGGCCCACTCGGTGGGGAACGAGTCGCTCATGTTCGAGAGCCCTGACGTCAAGAAGTCGCCCGTGATCACCACCTTCTCATTCGGCAGATACACGACGACGTCACCGGCCGTGTGGCCTCGACCGAGGTAGCGGATTTGGATCTCGCGCTTGCCGCGGAAGAGCGTCATCTGCGTGTTGAGCGTCACGTTTGGCGGGGTCGGCCTCAGCTCTTTCTGCGACGCGAGGTTGTTCTCCGTAACCGATAACTGTGTCTGAAGCTTGGCCGTGGCTGCCGCGTCGGACGTCTCGGCGATGCGCTTCTTCAAGTCGGCGATCTGGTTCGGCATCCCGTTGACGTAGTTCTGGTAGAGCGGCATGCCGATCGAGTTGCTCAACAGCATCCGTCGGGTGAACTCGTGCCCGATGATCTGTACGGTCGGATCGAAGATCTGATTGCCGTGAGCGTGATCGAAGTGAAAGTGCGTGTTGATGACCGTGCGGACCGGTTTGTTCGTGAACGTCTTGATCTCCTCGAGCAGCACCCACGCCGCAGCGGGAGAGACGTGATCGTCGACCACGATCGCGTCGTCGTCGTTGACGATCACCGAGGAGTTGCCGACGACCGCGAGCGCGCCGGTGCCGATCGCGTGATAGACACCGTCGCGGACCTTGTTGAATTTGAACGCAACGCCTTTGTGCGCCGTGCCGGCCGGGCGCCGGGATTGCGCCGCGACGGCGACGAGCGCGAGCAGACCAATCGTGATAGCGAGAGCCAGTCGTTTCATGCGATCAATGCCTTTGTCCGCGCGGTCCGAAGTCCGCTCTCCGCAGATGAGCGCTCACGGGGTTGGGATGGTCATTCGGCCAGGCGTGCAAGGGTCAACCCGGCCACTTCCGAGAGGATCATTGCGCCGTAAGCCAGCACGGTCGCGACCAGCACGATCCAAAGACCACGCACTATTCGTCGCATCGCCGCTCCTCCCGAGCACGACAAGTTTACGATCAGCTGGGCCAAAACAGACGCGTGACCTGCGCTGTCACACCCCTGGGCGACCATCGCCGGAGGAGGTTGGGATGGACGACGTCACAATGCAGCGGCCGGCGGGCGCGCGGATCATCTCGTTCGAAAGCTTCCTGCGACGTACGTGGGGCACCCGGCCCGATGGGAGTGAAAGCCAGGCAGCCAGCCCGTTCGGCCATTGCGCGCCCACACAGCGACTGACGCAGCGGCAGATCAATCACCGGCAGGTCATGCTGAAGTATCTACTGAGCAGCCGTTGGGACGGCCGCAGCTAGATCACCGTTAACGAATCGATCAACGCGCGATGACTGCGGTCTGCCCAAGTTCACGGATGGCGAGCCGTTCGGGTTCTCGAGCCAGCGCCTGCTGTGCCCGTTCGATCGGCTCGGTGAACGGCTCATTACTCAGCTTGAAGGATTGATGGTGCACCGGCACGATCAATTGGGCGCCGGCGGCATTGGCCATGGCGATGGCCTGTTCCGGCGTACAGTGCGCCCAGATCCACGGGTTGTAGGCGCCGATCGGCATGATCGCCGCATCGAACGGACCGAAGCGACGGTGCTCGTGAAAGATCGGCGACATCGCCGTGTCGCCCGCGATCAGCAGCCGTCGTCCTTCGCGCTCGACGATGAAGCCGCCGTAGCCGCGCCAGCGATCGCGGACGATGCGGGCGCCCCAGTGTTTCACCTCGATCGACCGCACATCGACGCGGCCTCGGGGTGTATCGATCGCTGCCGACTCGTTCCAACGCAGTTCAGTCACTGACCGATACCGCCGGCGTGGCAGCAGGTCCGCGGTGCCCGACGACATCACCGCCGCTGGTCTGCCGCGCACCGAGCGGAGCGACGGCGTGTCGAGGTGGTCGAAGTGTGCGTGGGTCACGAGCACGAGATCCAGATCGGGCAGTTCGGCGCGCGTGAGCGCCGACGACACCAGGCGCAGCGGGCCGAGCGTGCCCAGCCCGAGGTCGACGCCGATGCGGCGGAAGAGCACAGGGTCGGTAAGGATTCGCACGCCGTAGAAATTGATCAGGACGGTGGAATGTCCCAACCACGCGAGCGTGACGGCATTGTCCGACCAGCTATGCGGGTCGGGCTTGTGTGGTGGAGAAGGAAGGGACCGCCCGATTTCCTCGAACCGCTGCCGCAGAAATCTGGCACCCCAACTGGTCGTCGGGCCAAACCGGATTGATGGCGCAGATCTCACGTCTCCCTAGTATGACGCGGCACCGCAGCGGTTTGGTTCCCGACGCGCCGCCGTGCCGGCGTGGTCGTGATACGCTGCCGGAACTGATCGGACCTGACGACCGAAGATTTCCCGATGCGGTGCGGCGACGACTCGCATCCACGCTGCCTGGTCTGGCGGCGCAGTTGCGAATGGCGCCGCGTCCAATCTACCGCCCGGATCCCGCACTCGAATCAACACTGCGACCGGCGGCAGCCCTGCTCCTGATCTATCCGCACAACGATGAGTGGCATGTGCCGCTCACAGTACGCGGCGCCGGCCTTCGGCATCATACGGGTCAGGTGGCGCTTCCCGGTGGTCGGCTCGATCACCCGGAGGAAACGATCGAACAGGCCGCATTGCGCGAGGCGCACGAAGAGATCGGCGTCGTGCCCGCGGACGTCGAGGTGCTCGGCCGTCTCACCCCAATCCCGGTCGTCGTCAGCGGCCATCTCCTGCAACCCGTCGTTGGTGTGGCGCGTCAGCGTCCGTCGTTCAGCGTCGCCGCCGCCGAAGTCGAGCGGCTGATCGAACTGCCGTTGACGCGTCTGCTGCAGCACGACGCGGTCGAATGGGAGGAGCGAATGCGGATGCTGCCGCCCGGCGGGATGATGAACGTACCGTACTTCGCCGTCGAAGGCGCACGGGTGTGGGGCGCCACCGCGATGGTGCTCGCGGAGTTCATCGCGCTGATCGAAGAACTCGAACCGGAACTGGACGCCTGAACGCTCGCGAACTCGTTTTCGCCTCGGCGACGAAAACGTCCCGTTGTCAACGCCAGCGTGACAAAAAAGGACCGCAACCCGGGTCGTCATTCGATGACGAATCGTGCAAAGTCGAGCTCGGCAGCTTAAAGACGCCACCGTCTAGGGCCGATGGCCTGGTACAGGCTCTGCAATGACAGCCTGCGGAGGACCGGGATGGAGTCGCTTCGGGAGCTGCTCGCGGTCGATCAACGTCGCGCACTCGAGTTCTTCGTCGTGTGTCTCAAGGATGTCTCGGAAGGCGAAGTCGATCGGCAGGAACTGCTGTACAACGCAAGCGTGCTGGCGCACTATGCGCAGGTCTCGATCCACGCCAACGTCGATCTACCGGCTCCGCGCGATCTCAGTGCGATCTTCGATCAGTTCGTCGCCGACACGACGTTGATCGATGACAGCGAGATCATGGAAACCGCGGGTGCACAGTGTCTGGTGCTGACCGGCTTCTTCGAAGACCAGATGCGGCAGCGATA
>DASRJR010000037.1:0-3170 GCA_035649395.1 Vicinamibacterales bacterium | reverse complement strand
GGGCATCTCGAGCTGCTCGAGTACCGTTCCATTCTGGGGATCGACGTGCCGCAACTCGCTCTCGTCGCCTTCCCAGGTGGCGTGCCAGAGCTCGCCGTCGACCCAGGTGACGCCGGTCACGAATCGGTTGGACTCGATCGTGCGAAGAATCGCGCCGGTCTCAGGATCGATTTGATGGATTTTCCGGTCACGGTACTGCCCGACCCAAAGCGTGCCCTCGGCCCACGCCAGTCCCGAGTCGCCGCCGCGACCCGGCGCGGGAATCGTGGCGAGCACACGGCCGGTCTTCGGATCGATCTTCTGGATGCGATCCGCCGCGAGCTGAAACAAGTGCTGACCGTCGAAGGCAGTTCCCCCGTGCGCCGCGACGTCAATCGATCGGAGCGGTTTCCCGCTGGTCGGATCGAAGGCGTTGATGGCGTCTCCGGAGGCGAACCAGACGTCCTGACCGTCGTATGTGACACCGTGCACATCGTCGACACCTGGGAACGGTCCGTACTCACGGAGGATCTCGGCGGTTGATCGCTTCATGTCACCAGGCTATTCAATCGGGAGCGGAGCGGGGAGTAACAACGTCGTCGTGAATCCCGGCAGTGGCGGTGTGATCCACCGACGCGATCGGCCGCCGCCGAACGACTGCACCTTGCCGGCCGCCGCCAGCGAGTCGAGCGCGCGCTGCACGCTGCGCTGGCTCGAGCCGAGCGCCAGTGCGAGCGCCGAGCTCGACCACGATTCACCGTCCGCCAGCAGCGCGAGCACCGTCGCGTGCTCATGCTCGATCGGCCGCGTCAGTACGACGACCTCGCGTGCGTGACGCGGCATCAGTGCAAAGCCTCCCTTGGTTGCGCTGACACTCGCAATGGCTCGAAGAATCCTGCGAAGGCGCCCGATTTCAACTCGCAGTCGCGCCCGATGCGACTCGTCGGCATCCCGGCCTCCGAACGCCCGCGCGACGAGCCTGTCCCTCGTCACATCGCCGGGCCACGCCTCGCCGATCGCGCGTGCGAGCGCGAACAGCACCGGCCGGGTCGCGAGCGAGATCACCACACCCGCATGACGCACGACGTGACGGCACGCGTCGACGACGAAGGCGTTCGACGCGAGCAGCGCTTCGACCTCGTCCAGCAGCAGAAGTCGCTCGCTGCCGTGTGCAATGAGCCGGGCAGCGGGGGTGTTCAGGACGTGAGCTGCGGTCTCGACTTCTGCTAGCAGCGCCGGAATACGGGCGTGCTGTGCGGCGTGCGTCGCTCGCGCCAGCGCTGCGCGCGCGGCTTTCGTCTGAAGCCGGCGCATGGCGATGCCAGCGACCACCAGCTCGTGGGCCGTCCTCAACGCGGGTGTGAGCCGGGTCGGGTCGAGATCGGCCAGCAGGCGTTCGGCCTCGTCGAGACGTCCGATCAGGAGGAACCGCCGCACGCCGAGATATCGCGCATGCGCCGCATTCACGCGGTCGCCGTGTGTCTCGAGCGTCGCGCGCGCCGAGTCGAGCGTTTTCGCTGGCCAGCTCAGGTCGCGAGACACCAGCGCGATTTCTGCCTCGGCGACCACGCACTTCGCCCGAGCGACCGCTTCCCTTGGACCGAACGCACGCGCCGCACGCCGCACGAGAGCCTTGGCCCGAGCGAGATCGCCAAGCTGTGCCATCGCGATGCCGCGAAGCGCGAGCGCAGGCGCGTCATCGCGCAGGGCGACGCACTTCAAGGCCTCGATGGGATCCCCCTTTGCAAGGGCACGCGCGGCCGCTGTGATTAGCGAGTCCATCGGATTCGCGCCAGCCTTGTCACTCCCACCGGTTCGATACCTGGCGCTAAATCTATCTCACGGTCGGCACACGAGGAGGTCGTATGAAGACAGCGACTCACGAACAACCGACGAAGGGGAAACCGATGACGACACACAGGACCGGGACGCGCGAAGAGTGGCTCGCCGCGCGTCTGGCGCTGCTCAAGGACGAGAAGGAACTCACCCGCCGCGGCGACGAGCTGGCGCGGCGCAGACAGGAACTGCCGTGGGTCCGCGTCGACAAGGCGTATCGATTCGAGACGGAGGAGGGAAGTGTATCGCTGGCGGACCTCTTCCGAGAGCGATCGCAGCTCCTCATCTACCACTTCATGTTCGGACCCGACTTCACGGCGGGTTGCGCTACGTGCTCGACCATCGCCGATGGTTTCAATGGCTACACCGTCCACCTGGCTCACCACGACGTCACGCTGATGGCGGTTTCCAAAGCGCCCCTGGCGAAGCTGCAGGCGTACAAGCGGCGGATGGGGTGGACATTTCCGTGGGCGTCCGCGGTCGACGGCGCGTTCAACTACGACTTCAGCGCCTCCTACACCGAGCAGCAGCAGCGCGAAGGCATCGAATACAACTACCGGCGCGAGGCCGCGTGGCAGCAACGCAGCAACCAAGGGTTCGCCACCCAGATGACGGGGGACCCTGTCGGCGATAACGCGGTCATGACCGGAACCGACCTGGCCACGTACACGCGCGAGCGGCCGGGTATGAGCGCCTTCGCGCTCGAGGACGGCAACGTCTACCACACGTATTCCACCTACGCGCGCGGACTGGACATTCTCTGGGGCATGTATCAGTGGCTCGACCGGGCTCCTCGGGGGCGCAACGAAAAGGGCGTGTGGTGGCGCCGTCACGACGAGTACAAGGGCTGAACTCATGTTCTTCATCGTCGTCGCACTCTGCTTCGCCGTCAGCACCGCGATCACGATCGCGTGGAGCACATCGATGTCGGCGATGGGCGGGATGGCGATGCCCGGCGGCTGGACGATGTCGATGGCGTGGATGCGGATGCCGGGGCAGACGTGGGTGATCACCGCGATGTCATTCCTCGGCATGTGGGTCGTGATGATGATGGCGATGATGATGCCGTCGTTGGTCCCGATGCTGCGCCGCTATCGCCAGGCCGTCGCGGGGATCAGCGAGATGCGACTCGCGGCGCTGACGGTGCTCGTCTCCGCGGGCTACTTCTTCGTGTGGACGGTGTTTGGAATGGCGGCTTTTCCGCTGGGTGTCACACTGACGACGATCGAGATGCAGCAGCCGGCGCTGTCGCGCGCCGTACCGATCGCCGTCGGTGTGCTGGTGTTCCTGGCCGGGGCGTTCCAGTTCACCGCGTGGAAAGCCCATCACCTCGCGTGTTGTCGGGACGTGCCGGA
>DASRJR010000036.1:0-14552 GCA_035649395.1 Vicinamibacterales bacterium | reverse complement strand
CCGCCATGGCGAGCGGCTCATGCGAGTGATACCCGCAACCGGCGTACCTGCACGTGGCCGCATGGAATCGCCCGTCGTTACATGCCCGACGACACGAAACGCCAACCCGGGAGCAGACTTTCGTAGCGCTTTCCTTGCCCGCCCCCATTTCCCGTATCATGCCGTCGCGTTCAGACAGGAGACGACACCGATGGCCAGATCGATCGCCGTGATGCTGCTACTGTGTTCGTGCCTCTCCCTTCCCCTTCAGGCGGGTCCGACCATCATGGCCAAGCCCGAGGAAGTCGGCTTGTCCTCCGAGCGGCTGGTTCGCATTCGGGAGGCGGTGCAGCGCCACATCGACGCCAAAGCCGTCTCCGGTGCCGTGACGCTGGTGGCACGCCACGGGCGCATCGTGCACCTCGAGGCGCACGGGTCGATCGACATCGAGGCGAAACGCCCGATGCCGAAAGACGGCATCTTCCGACTCGCGTCGATGTCGAAGCCGATCACCGCCGTCGCCGTGATGATGATGATCGAGGAAGGCAAGATCAGACTCAACGACCCGGTCTCGCGATTCATTCCCGAGTTCAAGGCGATGAAGGTGGCTGTGCCGAAGGGCGGCGTCGAGCCGCCGCCTGCGCCCGCCGGTGGACGCGGTGGTCGAGGCGGGCCCCCGGTGGAAGTGGATCTCGTGCCGGCGAACCGTGACATCACTGTCCGCGATCTGTTGACGCATGGCTCGGGCCTGATGAGCGGCGGCCTGGGCAACCGTCAGGCCGGTGCCAGTATGAATCGAGCGGAGAACGACACGCTCGCCACGTACATCCCGAAGCTCGGTGCGGTGGCACTCGATTTTCAGCCCGGCACATTGTGGCGGTACAGCGGTCTCGCCGGCTTCGACGTCCTCAGTCGCATCGTCGAGATCGCGTCGGGGCAGACGTTCGATCGTTTCTTGAAGCAGCGTCTGTTCGATCCGCTGGGGATGAAGGACACCGGCTTCTCCTGGACGCCTGATCGTGCGTCACGAGTCGTGACGCTATATCAGAGAACACCGAACGGACTCCAACGAGTCGAGAACCAGACCGGATTGAGCAGCACGACGTACTTCTCGGGCGCGGGCGGCATGGTGACGACCGCTGAAGACTACGCGCAGTTTGCGTTGATGCTCGTCAACGGCGGCGAGCTGAACGGCAAACGCTATCTCGGTCCGCGCACCGTCGAGTTGATGTCGTCGAATCACACCGGGGATCTGGTCAACGGCCAGTTCGGTCGCCCCGCGCGCGGCATGGGCTTCGGCCTTGGCGTACAAGTGGTCGAGGATCCAGTCGCTGCCGATCTACGGGTCTCGAAGGGGGCGTGGGGCTGGGCCGGCGCCTACGGGACCAACGTGCACATCGAGCCGCAGGAGAAGATGGTGCAGATCATCATGATGCAGACGAGCACGCCGGCGCTGCAGCGCGACTTCGAGAACGCGGTCTTCCAATCGATCGTCAAGTAGAGGGAACCGTAATCGTCCTTGGTCCTTAGTACTTCGTTCTTGGTCCGTCCTTGGTCCTAGGTCCGTCCGTGGTCCCTGGTCCTTGGGTACGTGAGCACGAGCTGACTACCGGAAATCAATCACGCTGGACCAATCACCAACGGACCAGACGAGGCCTGGACCAAGAACCAACGGACCAAGGACGAAGGACGGACAAGCACCAAGAACGAAGGACCAATCCACGTCCGCTGTTGGGACGGTCGTTCGAAATTGGAACGTTCGTCTCGCCTGCCTGCAATAGTCCACATAACGCGCGAACCGTTTCACAGGTCGTACCGTCAAAGAGAGCAAGGTTCAGGACGATTCGAACAGGGCGGGGCACCGATGCGCGGCAAACGCACCGATGCCCCTTGATCGCAACCCGCAGGGATAGCTGCGGGCCGGACCGACTCCAGTATAGGGGACGCCAGCCCGCACCGGACCTCACGCTTACGCGTCGGGGTGAAAAGGTTGGAGGCTGGCCATGTGGACCGCCACAGCGGCGATCGTCTGCGCGCTCGGTGTGCTCAATCGATCGGAGGCGAGCATGCCGCGGATTGAAATCCTCGATCGGCCACCGGCGTTCGTCTCCACCGGCGCCGAAGCCTTCGTTCAGCGCAACCCGAACATCATTTTCATCATCGCGTCGTCGGAGGTCGTGCGCGACGCGGTGGACCCGCGCGGCGGCTGCGGCGATCTGTTCGCCGTGAAGAAGCTGGCCAGCATCCTCGTTCATGAAGAGGCGCACCTGCGGTACGGCGACAACGAGGAGCGCGCCTATTACCGCCAGCTGATCACGCTCATTCAACTCGGACTCGGCCCCGACAGCCGCGTCTACCGTGACGTGCAACTGTCGATGAAAGCCGTGCTGAAGGCGCGGAAGCGAAACAGCCCAGAGCTTGTACTTGCGACGCGCTAACTTTCCGGATTACGCGAGATCTCTCACGAATTTCAGTGAATTTTGACTACGGACGAGCGCAGGAGTAGCGTACAGCCGAACGCCTAAGACGCCGGCAAGCGGCGTCACGGGGGACCCACTTCAAGGGGCGAATCGCGCCAAAAGCCCGCGGTTGTTCACGCGGGCCAAAGCGGACGAGGACTTCCAACCTCGAGCCCGTCAGCTAACCCCGTCGGCGTGATTGGAGGCTTGCCATGTCGGCTTTTCCCGTCACGTGGTCCAAGGGGAATCGTGTCGCTCTGCGCGCGCTGGGGCGCCTGGCGATCGCCTGTCTCATCCCTGTGGTCGTCGTGATCTGGTTGATGGGATCGCGCAACCCCTTCACACCCGCCGGCTATGTCGGCTATCTCACGAAGGGCGCCGTGTTCGGCCGGTCGACCTTTTACGGGGTTCAACGAGGTCCGACATCTGCGGGGCGCACATGGTTGCTCGACGTCACCAACGTCAGCATCACGCCCTACACCTACACGGAGGACTTCACCAACAACGAAGCCGTCCTCAGTCGCGACAACTTGAAAATCAGTTTCCGGGTGCACACGGTGTGGCGGATCGACGATCGGCGGATCCCGCAGTTCATGGAGCGTTACAGCACGACGGTGAAGGGTAGCCAACACGACAACGCACCTGATTCGATTGTGCAGGTGGCGTACGGCAACTTCGTCCGCGAGCCGCTCCGCACCTTTGCCCGCGATGAAGTGCAGCGACGCAACGGCCTCGAGGTCAAAGACGCGTTGATTCCGATCGGCGATGCGGTGCTGGCGCGTATTCGCGCCTACGCGGCCGACAGCCCGTTCATCGTGTCGAGCGTGGTGGTCGGCAACGTGCAATACCCAGCGGAAGTCGCCGATGCCGTGTCGAAGAAGCTTGCCGCGACGCAGGACCTGCAGCGCAAGGACACCGAGATCGAGATCGAGCGGAAGGAGCGCACGAAGCGCGAGGTGCAGGCGCAGGGCATCGCCAACGCGATGCAGATCATTCGCGGCCAGCTGAGCGCGATGTACATCCAGCACGAAGCGATCGAGGCGCAGCGGCAGATGGTGAACTCGCCGAACCACACGGTCGTTTACATCCCGGTCGGCCCGATGGGAGTGCCCATTACGGCGACGTTTCCAGCCGCGCCGCAGACGCAGGAAGCCGAGCGGTGAGGGCGGAGCCGTGACGAGCTACTTGCCCGTCGCGGCGACCGCCTTGACGAGCTCGGCGAACGGCGCAACGCCCCCGTGGCCGCCCACATTGCGGTCGACGCGCAGCTTCAAGTCCTGCACCGACTTCAACAGGTGCGCGGCCTCGGGTCCGGCCGGTGCGCCCACGCCTGGAATGAACAGGTCGCTCTGGAAGAGCGCGCGCGCACTCGGCGCGTAGACGATGACCTTCGGGTCGACGTGCGGGTTTCCGGTGATGGGATAGAGCTCCAGTAGCTGCTTGCCGTCACTGAGCACCTTCTTGCCTTCGTAGATCTCGAGCGCGCCCGCCTTCCCGCTCTTGCGCGCCGTCTCGAGCGCGTCCGGCGGATTGGTATGCGGCGACTCGACGATCGTGCGCAGCAATGGCTCGTGTCCCTTCTCGACCAGGATCGTCGCGCCCGCGGCCGCGAGCCCTCGCACGCCGCCGGTGTGATCGAAATGATGGTGGGTCACGATGGCGTAGCGGATCGGCTTGCCGGGGAATTGCTCGTTGAGCGCGCGCACCAGCGTGGCGCTCTGGGCATCGGTGTAGGCGGCCTCGACGACGGCCAGCCACGCCGGGAACTCGACGATCATGCTGTTATGGGAGTAGGCGCGCGCGAAATAGACGCCGTCCCCAATCTTGCTGATCGCGATCGGCGAGTAGTCGCCGGCCTGAATCGCCCTGTCGACCTCGGCGTTCGCCGAGTCCGGAATCGCAAACAGGCTGTCGTCCGCCGGATCGTCGATCGACGCGGACGAGAAGCGCACGTCGGAGTACGGCTGACTCCCTTTGCGGATGGTGATCGTATGTGGCAGCTTCACGCCGTTGATGTCGCGGTAGTCGGCGAGCAGGTATTGCGCCGGAAGATCGCCGAGCATGGTCTCGGTATCGGTGGTCTCGTACGCGCTGAGGAGCTTCGATTGGGGATCGAAGTACAGGCCGACGCGCTCGCCATTTGCGAGCGTCGCTGTTCCGTACTTGTAGGTCTTGCCGTCGAGTTGCCGGTCGGATGGTGCATCGCTCGTGGGTGACATCAACGCTGCGCTCATCACGGTGATGATGTTGCGGCGGAGCAAAACCTCCGGGTTGTTCTGAGTGCCCCAGCTGAACAGACCCGATGGCGACATGATGGCGAGCGGTCGCCCCGCGACATCTTCGAGTCCGACGGCGCGTCCGTTCTTCTTGGTCAGAGTTTCCTTGCGGTGCTGGCCGAACGCGCCAAGCTGCAGCTCGTAGTCGAGCTGCGCGCGCCCGTTGGCGAGGTCGACGGTTTCGACGACATTCTTGAGGGTGGCCGGCGTTTCCGTGTCGGTCGCGTGGACGGTCTGCCCGAGCCTGAGGCGGGTCCCGACGCCGCCTTTCATCGCGAGGGTCTTGATCGCGCGAAGCCGGTCGGCGCCACCCATGGCGGCCGCAGCCTCCTGCGCGAGCTGCTGCGTCATCGGCGGCGCCGGCGAACAGGCGATAACCAAGGCCGTCACGATGGCGATGCCCGCGGCACGTCTCATCAACATCCCTCCCCAGCGCACATCTTGATTTTTGGGCGCCGCAAAATCAAGATTCACACGGGGATCACGGGGGAGAAGCGTCACACGGGGGAAACGGGGGATCATTGTCCGTTCTCCCCGTGTGTTGCTCTCCTCGTTTCCGCCGTGTGGAGGCTTCGATGCGAATCTCGGTCGCGGTTCTAACGGGGCTCGTCATGCTGGCCCTGACGGTCAGTTCCGTCGCTGCCCATCACTCGTTCGCTGCCGAATACGACGCGAACAAGCCGGTCACCCTGAAGGGCACTGTGTCGAAAGTGGAGTGGATGAATCCGCACGCCCGCTTCTATGTCGACGTCAAGGACGAGAAGGGCACCGTGACGAATTGGAACCTCGAGCTCGCCAGTCCCAACGTGCTGGTGCGGAACGGGTGGACGCGGCACTCGCTGAAAGTCGGCGACGAAGTCACCGTCGAAGGGTCGCTGGCGAAGGATGGCTCGAAGATGGCGAACGCGCGCGTGGTAAAACTCGCCGACGGCCGCCGCGTGTTTGCCGGATCGTCGGGTGGCGACGCGCCGCCGCCGCAGAAGTAGCTCGCGTCCGCGTCTGCCCGTCGTCGCGCGGATCTGCACGCGCCTTGCCGCACCCGTCCCGGCTGTCGTACGATCCGTCCCTCCCGTCGGCGGTTCTCACCAAGGATGGACTCCATGCGCACCACTCTTCCTGTCTTGCTCTGCCTGGCCGCGGTCGTGTCGCTCGTTCCGCCGGCGCACGCCCAAGAGACGTTCGCGGCCCCTCGTGCACGCACGTCGCGTCCTGGGGGCTCGTTGCCAGCGGCGGCCTCGCCGCGCGCCGCGCTGCAGCAGCTGCTTCGCGCGCAGCGTCGCGATCAGGCCACGGTCGACTCGGTGGTGGAGACGTCGCGGGGGCGCGGGCGTGCGGGGGTCACGCACGCGCAATTCGAACAGCGTACGAACGGACTTGCCGTGCATGGCACGTATGCGAAGGTGTCGCTCGATCGAGACGGTCTGCTGGTGAGCGTCGTCGAGAACCTCGTCAACGTTCCGCGATCGATCGCGCCGGCGCGCATCAATGGCCCTCAGGCCGTCGCCGCGGCGGTCGCAAACCTGTATCAAGGCGCGCAGCCGTCGAGTTTCTTCCGTCGTGCGCCGAGCGCGACGCGCGTGGCGATTCCCTCGAGTGATGGGTCGATGAGCGTCGGCTACCTCGTTGAAACGTGGACGGCCGGCACCAACGAGCTGAACGAGACGCTGGTGAGCGGCACGGGTGCGATTCTCGAAGTGGAGTCGCGCACCGGTCGCGACAGCTACAACGTGGTCCGCGTGAACCCTGACGTCACGCCGCAGGTGGTCGTCGCCGGTCCGGGGAGCGGCAACACGGAGTCGCCGTCAGGCTGGCTCTTCGGCGGCGCACAGGGCGCGACGCACATCACCGGCAACAACGCCAATGCGTATCTGGACGTCGCCAGCAACAACCGCTCCGACGCGGAAGGTGATGCCGTCACCACCGGCAATTTCCTCACGGCGGTCAATCTCGGTGTGTCACCAGGAACGGCAGACAATCGGGAAGTCGCCGTGCAGAACCTGTTCTACCTGAACAACGTGATTCACGACGAACTCTATCGCCACGGCTTCACCGAGGCGGCGGGCAACTTCCAGGAGAACAACTTCGCCAACGGCGGCAAGGGCAGCGATTCGGTCAACGCCGAGGCGCAGGATGGCAGCGGCATCGACAACGCGAACTTCGCCACGCCGCGCGATGGCCAGAACCCGCGCATGCAGATGTTTCTCTGGACCGGCAAGGGGATCAATCAAGTGCTCGCCGGCGGCCAGATCTACCCGGCGCAAGGCGCCGAATTCGGCCCAGCACTGACGCCGAGCGGTCTCACCGGCACGATTGTGCTGGTCAACGACGGCACCGCACCGACGAGTGACGGGTGCGAGGCGATCACGACGTCGCTGACCAACGCCATCGCGCTCATCGATCGCGGGTTGTGCGACTTCACCGTCAAGGTGAAGAACGCGCAGAACGCCGGTGCGATTGCGGTGATCGTCGCAAACACGCTCAACCGTGAGTCGATCATCACGATGGGCGGCACCGACCGCTCGATCTCGATCCCGTCGGTATTCGTCGCGCAGTCCACCGGTACCGCGCTCAGGGCGTTGTCACCCGGCACGACCGGGACGGTACGCCAGACCAATCCGCCACCGCTGTCGCGCGATGGCGACATCGACTCGGACATCGTGTTCCACGAGTATTGCCATGGGCTGACGTGGCGCATGATCGGCAAGATGACCGGGGCATTGGCCGGCGCCATCGGCGAAGGCATGAGCGACGTCTGCGCCATTTTGATGAACAGCACCAGTCCAGGAGCGGACGTCATCGCCGAGTACGCGTTCAACGATCCCGTCGGTCTCCGCCGACAGCGCTATGACGGATACACGCTCACCTACGGCGACGTGACCGGTGAGGAGGTGCACAACGACGGCGAAGTCTACGCCGCGATCGGCTGGCGACTCTACGAGCTGTTCGGGGAAGCACGCAAGGACGTGCTGTTCGACTACCTCGTCGACGGCATGAACTTCACGCCGCCGCAGCCAACCTACGAGCTGATGCGCGACGGCATCCTGGCGTCGGTCGACGCGGCGCCCGATGATCCAGGCGACGCCTGCCTGGTCTGGAGCGCGTTCGCCCAGTTCGGTGTCGGCGTCGGTGCCAGCGGCACGCCGCGCGGCAAGGGCGTGACGATCGTCGAATCGTTCGCGCTGCCCGCTGCGTGCACGCCGTAGCGATCACACGGGGGAAACGGAGAAATCTTCACGCGGGGGAAACGGGAATGATCACACCTTGAACTGTCGGAGATGATGATCGACGTGCCCGTACCCCCAAAGCAGCCATTCCTTCCGCGTCATCGGGCCGAAGATCGGATGGGGGACGCACTGGGTTCCCGGCTGGACGAATCGCTGGAGCAGTTCGAGCACCCGGATGCGGTCGCGCTCGAACTCGATCGGTTTCGTGCCGTGGCGTTTGGGATCGACCTCGGGACGCGTGTCGACGCCCTTCGGCCACGGCAGCGACGTGTGGAGCGCGATCCAGCGGATCACTGATCGCGAGAACCAGGTGTCGACGCTGGAAGCCGATCGGTCGCCGAGCACGGCCTGAAACGAATCGGCGAGGTGGCACAGCATCTCGTGTGAGGTCATCGTGCCCCACGCGCGAGCGCTGTCGGGGTGCACACGCGCGAGCCGTGCGACCAGGTCGTCGATGTGTGCCGGCGTGTCGAGGGATCGATAGGGACGCATAGCCGAATGCAGAATTCAAAATGCAAAATGCAGAATTAGTGACGCTCAGCGCCGCATCAGCGGGTCCAAGAATGCAAACACATCCTGCTCCCAGGTCGGCACGCTGAGGAAAACCATGTTGTGGCCGTCGCTCGCATTCGCGCCAAACGGCGGATACATCTTCAGTTGATGCGGTTTGCCCAGCCGTCGCCGTTCGGCCGCGATCGTCTGACCCGGGACCACTGAATAGTCGTTCCTTGCATGCACGATCATGAGCGGCGCCGGCGCCCGTCGCGCCGCCTCGATCAGACGCGTGCGCAGCATCGGCGATCGCTCCCAACTCAAGGCGGCCGGGCCAAACAGCACCGCGCCACGAAGGCGTGCGTCGCGCTCGGCCACCACCAGACTGAGCTGGCCGCCGAACGAATGACCGACGACGGCGATGCGGCGCGCGTCGACGTCGGGACGCTGGCGCAAGAGATTCAATGCCGCGGTGACCTCGTTCAACTCTTCGCCCTCGAGCAGCTCGAGCTGCACGCGGTTCCCTGCCTCCGTCCCGGAGGTCTTGAAGGCGTTCTCCATGAGGTCGCCGTCAGCGGTGCCCTGGCCGATCGAGAGGCCGATGCCCTGGCGAAACAGAAACAGCAGCGCGTAGCCGTGCTTCGCGAAGACGTCTCCCACGATCGCTGCTGTGTCGGGCGGCATCGGCATCGGCGAGGTGCTGACATAGCTGCCGTGATTGAACAGAACCGCTGGAAACGGACCGGTGCCTCGCGGCCGAAACAGCAGTGCCCGCAGTTGCAGCGGCCCGCTCGTGACGATCAGCGACTCGGGAGATGGCGCTGGTTGTCGCGCAGCTGCGCCTGGTGCCAGCGCGATGGCGATGAGCGCAAGCGAAACGAGGATTCTGCTCACGGCAATCGAGAGATGCGGTTTCTGTATTGTAGCGTCGCTCGTCGAGCCGCCTCAGCGAACCGCCTGGAGCGAGGTCGCTCGCGTCGCGCGCCCGAGAGCCCAATACGCCCACGACGTTGCTGCGGCTAACGCCACGAACACCAACAGCGAGCGCACGAAGGCGGCGTCAACGCCGGTCTCCCAGATGAGCGGCGGCGGCGCTGTCGTCGTGAGCTGCCACTCGGGCCGGCCGGTGATCCACAGACGCGTGAGCGAGAAGACGTCGCCAGTGGCGTGAAGGACCAGACCGGGCAGGATCGAGTCGGTCGCCCACGCAAGCCCACCGTAGACCGCTGCCACGCCGATGTAGAACGGCAGCATCGCCAGCACCGCGGCGCGATGATGGCTGAAATGACCGAGACCGAACAGCGTGCCGTTGACGAGAATGGCCACTACGACGCCGTGCCGGCGTTCGATCGGCGTCTGCATGTAGCCGCGGAACGCCGCCTCCTCGACGACCCCGGCGACGATCGAGGCCATGACGAGCATCAGGAACACCGTGGTCGACGAAATCCCGGGCGGCACCTCGATCGGCTGCGACTCGGCGGGTAGCGGCGCGAGGCGGCTCATGATGCCGAGCAGCGGCATGAGCGCGGCCAGACCGATCAGACCTGCGACGATGGCCATCGGCCAGACGTCAGCGGCGACGGGGTTGGCGCGCAGGGAGGTGCGGCGCGTATCAGCGGTTGCGTCCGGCCACCCGGCGCCGCCGACGTACTTCCAGAACAGCCACAGATACACCGCCATAGGCACGATCGACCATGGCACCGTCGAGAACACCCGGAGATTCCACCCGGCCAGGATGCTCCACGGCCCCGCGCCAGCGACGAGGACGATCAGTCCCGCGATGACCGCGCGCGCGATCAAGGGAAGGCGTTGCCAGAGTGCGTGCATCTTCAGAACGACGCGGCGATGCCGCTAAACCGAATTCGCTAAACCGTCTTCGTCGGCGCCAAGGTCCAAATCGCCACCACGCTCTTGCCAACGCTGCGAGCCAGCACCGGATCAATCACGCGCGACACGGGGACGAGCACGCGATCCCAGAACATGATCTGGCCGCTGGTCGGCATGGATGCGCGAAGCAGCAGACGGTTGGCGAGCGATGCGGTCATGCCGGCGGCATCGAGATAGAACGCCTCGACGGGGTGAAGCGCCGACGGAGCGGCGGCAAGGAGCGACGCCTTGCTGTAGCGGCGGAAGTGGCCGAGTGCCTTGTCGAACTCGCTGTAGAGCGACTGGTGCGCTGGTGACAGGACGATGATGTGACCGCCTGGCCGCAGGCGGCTCGCGCTTCTCTCGAGCTCGGCGCGGTCGTCCTCGATGTGTTCGAGCACGTCGATGTACAGGATCGTGTCGAAGCGTTCAGCGGCGGCGAGCGTGTCCACGGTGCCGCACACGCCGCGCACCGGACACGGCAAGGGCTGCGCCGCGAGACGCTGGTCGAGCTGACGCAGCAGCGTCGGGTCCGGCTCCAGACAAGTCCACGACCGCTGACGTCCGTCGCAGAGGAAACGCGACGTGCCGCCAAAGCCGGCGCCGACTTCCAGCACGTCGCCGACCACATATGGCTTGATGGTGCGCGCGTAGTACGACTTCCAATGCGTGGCGTGCTGGAAGAGTTCGAGCTCGTTGCCAACGTAGGAGGAGGACACGACCCTATCCGGCGCTTGCATGCGATGCCGTCGACGCGCTGCGCCCTTGGTTCGACGCGACCAGCGTCTGACACTGATCGACGAAGTACTCGTAGTCGCGCACCGGGATGAATGTGGGGTGCGAGCGAGCGTGGAGCACGAGGAAGGCGAACAGCGACGTGAACGCCAGAACCTGAAGCAGCACGATCAGCAGGACGCCGACAGCCGTCGACGTCCAGGCCGGCAACGTCAGCGGCATGAAGACCCTGAAACCCAGCACCGCTAGCAGTGCCGACACCATCGCCGTCACCACAATCGCCGTGACGACCACCAGCCTGACTCCGACGAGCTCGGCATGCACCGAGAGGGCCGAGAGCCCATGCATCACGAGATCGACGAAGTTCATCCCCGATTTCCCCGCGAGACGTGGTGCCCGCTCGGTCGGGATGCTCGCTCGCGGCAGCCGCGCCTTGAACACGGCGGCGGCATAGTGATTCCACAGCTCAGAGACGACGACGAGTCGCCGCAGCAAGCGGAAGGGAATGACGCTGAAGTTTCCGACGCGGACTGGAATCCCGGTCAACAGCCGGTGCGTCCAGCGATACAGTGCGTAGAACACGCGGAAGGTCACGCTCTCGGATCGCCTGGTGCGCTCGGCGAACACCACCGCGCTCCGCTCGTGCTCGGCAAGGCACGCGAGCAGGCGCGGAACGTCCTCCGGAGCGTCTTCGCCGTCACCGTCCATGACGACCACGGCATCGGGCGATCGGTGCCGCTCGACGAACGCCAGTGCGATGGCGATCGCGCGCTGGTGACCGACGTTACGCCGCAGCGAGAGCACTTCTATACAATCCAGAGCGCGCCAGTCGTTTCCGAGCCAATGCGCCGGGATGCCCGCAGTCGACCCGTCGTCGATCAACAGGACGTCGGCGGTCAGATCGGCATCCGCCAGTACCCGGTCCAGTCGTGGCAGAAGAAGACCGGCTGCCGCCCAATCGTTATAGATCGGTACCAGGACGAGCAACTTGTCTCGCACCGTGCGCCCGCGCATCGCCGAATGGACTGTGTCCGAGGAACCTGTGACTGGCACGCCTCACCTGCAGATGGGCATTACACGTTTTCGGCCAGGTGTTGCCGTTCCTGCATAGCGCCGAGACTGTAAGAGAACGGGCAACGGGCAGCAGGATGACACAGATCACCACTTACGCGGAGCGGCGCACGAACCGCGCTGCCGTCGGGCTGTCGGCGGCACTCCTCCTGTGTGCGCTCGCCTGGCTCGGCCATCGCCTCGTCTTCTCGCAATTTCAGGATTACGACGACGAAGGATACCTGCTGCTGACCGTCCAGCAGTTCCTTCGAGGTCTCCCGCTCTACGACCAGGTCTACACGCAGTACGGACCTGCCTATTACCTCTGGCAGCAGGTCCTGCACACGGTGATCGGGGTTCCCCTGACGCACGACGCGACGCGCATCGTCACGATCGTCGTCTGGCTGACGTGCGCGGTGCTGGTCGGAGCGATCGTGTGGCTGCTGACGAAGCGCCAGTTGCACGCCGTGCTGGGAACCACCGCAGCGTTCCTGCACCTGACGCAGTTGACATTCGAGCCCGGGCATCCGCAGGAGCTCTGCCTCCTCGGCGTGTTGGGCGCCCTTGCACTCACGACGTGGCGGCTCGTCGTGAAAAAACGCATCGGAGCGGCGTCGATCGCTGTCTGTGCTCTGGTCGCGATTACCGTGCTCACCAAGATCAACGTCGGTGCATTTCTCGCAGGTGCGCTGACGTTGGGGCTGGTGACCGGTTTGAGCCGGTTCGCGTGGCGGACGGTCGTCGAGCGAATCGTCGTGGCCGGGGCGATGGCCGCGGTGCCGGTACTGGTGCGCGGCGACCTGCTTCGCGTTGACATTGCGGCATACGTGGTCGTCGTCTGGTGCAGTGTGCTTGCCGTGTTCATCTCGCGATCGAGCGGAGCCGCGGAGGAAAACATCGTCACGGCATGGGACGTCGTCGTCGGTGTCTCGGCGTTCGCGATCGGATGCGGTCTCGTCGTCGCAGCAATCGTGTACGAGGGATCGTCGCTGAGGGCGCTGTTCGATGGCTTGTTCGTCGCGCCGCTGCTGCTTCCCAAAGTGTTCTGGCGTCCATTGCCGGTGCCGGCGCTTGCTGCAGCCGCCGCACCACTTACGCTGGTTGCGGCGTGGTGTTGGCACCGCGGCATGATCAGCCGGCAACGCTGGATCGGTTTCGCAGGATTGGCGGGCGGTCTGCTCCTGTTCATGTTGTCGGTCGCCAAGGTGTTCTCGGCGCTGTTCGCTGTGGGGCCGCTGCTTGTCTGGCTGGTGCTGTCTGACCGTGCTGTCGGCGCAGAGGAGCGCGCGGCGCGACGCGTGCTGGCCGTTGCCGCGATTTTCATCGCGCTTCAGGCCTATCCGATGCCTGCTGGCACGCAGATCGTACTCGGCACTGTTCTTTACGTGCCGATCGCCCTCGTGATGATCGCCGACGCGCAACGTACGCTGCGTGCGCCGCAGCAGTCCGTGCAGGCCGCGCAACAGTCCTTCGGCCGGCGCGCACTGAAGGCGGCACTTGTCGTGGCGGCGGCGCTGAACATCGGGATGCAGGCGCAGCGCCTCTATGCACGCGCGGTCCCGCTCGATCTGCCTGGGGCCCAACGTGTGCGCACGACCGAGCGCAACGTCGCGACCTATCATTGGTTGAGCGCGAACATCCGCGAGAACTGCGACGCGTTGATCAGCGCGCCCGGACTGAATTCGCTCCACTTCTGGACGGACGTCGCGCCCGTCTCGACGCTGAATACCACGCTCTGGCCGCTGCTCTTCGACCATGATCAGCAGCGCCGAATCGTGGCGGCCGCCGAGCGCGTGAAGCGACTCTGCGTCGCATGGTCTCCACCGCGCATGGAGGCACCACCCGACATTGCCGCCCGACCGCTCATGGCCTGGCTGCAGCGTGAGTTCGAACCGCGTGGACGCTTTGGCGAGTGGGAATTTCGGATGCGCCGCGACGCCCCTGTCAATTCGGTCTACGAAGGACGATGGGGGCAAGGAGGGGAAATCGTCCTCGCGCTCCCATCGATCGATCGCGACGCGGCCGCGCGCATCGCCGTCGTGGATGTCGACGCGGATCGAACGCTCGGCGACAGCATGCGCAGCGACGAGGTCGCCGTGCTGGACGAGAGCGGCGCCCGCATGCGCGTGGATCTCGGCATCGACGTCTCGAAACCCAGGCGCATCACGCTGCGGCCTGTCGCGGCGTCTTCGTCGAACGGTCATTCGGTTGTGGTGCGGCTGAGGGCTCGCGACGGTCGTTCGCTGGCGATCGTGCCTGTCGTGTCCAGTGCGCCTTCACCCGGTGTGTCGCCACGCGGGTCATCGAAATGAACGGGGTCTCGTGAGCCGTCAGCGCGCCGCTTCTTGGAACCGGCGTGTCGGAACAAACACGGACCAGCGGGCATCACTGAACTGCAGCTTCATCGTGGAATCATGGTCGAGTGCGCGCGCCAGCGCCGACTGTGGGTGGGTCACGGCACAGCGAATCTG
>DASRJR010000035.1:0-4575 GCA_035649395.1 Vicinamibacterales bacterium | reverse complement strand
ACACGCCGGCGTCGCGGATCACATACTCGAGCTCCGGTGGCGGATGCGAGATCGCGAGCGGCACCGCGACGCCGCCTGCTCTCCAGATGCCGCGTTGCACCGCGGCATAGGCGAAGCTTGGCGACACGAGAAACGCAACGCGCGTCTGGTTGAGATCCTCGTTGTCGCCGAGCAGCGCGCCGGCAACACGCTGCGACGCCTCGTCGAGATCCTGATACGTGAACGTGCCGTCGGCAGCGACGATGGCGGTACGCGTTTCGGTCATGGCGACGACGTATTATTACGTTCTATATGGGTCTCATCGATTCCGGCAAGAAAGCGCCCGCGTTCGCCCTCAAAGACCAGAACGGCCAGACGCATCGACTCTCGGACTACGAAGGCCGTCCGTTGATTCTGTACTTCTATCCGAAGGACGACACGCCTGGCTGCACCAAGGAGACGTGCGACTTTCAGGCGCAGCTGCCCTCGCTGAAGAAGACCAAGGCGGCCGTGCTCGGCGTCAGCATCCTCGACGAGAAGAGCAAAGCGCGGTTCGCGAGCAAGCACGGCATCACCTTCCCGCTGCTCGCCGACGCCGACCATGGCGTCGCAGAGAAGTACGGCGTCTGGCAGGAGAAGTCGCGCTACGGCCGCAAGTACATGGGCATCGCGCGCACGACCTATTTGATTAGTCCTGACGGAAAGGTCGTCCAGCGCTGGGACAACGTCAAGGTCGACGGGCATGTCGAGGCGGTGGCCGACGCGCTCGCCTGATTCGGAACGGCTTAACGACGTTCTGTCACCCTGGGATAGTCCCGCAGCCTGACCCTCGTCACCAGCGTCGCCATCAGTAGCAGCACAAAGGTGATCAGCGCCGAACTGAACTCGCCTCGAGCCAGATGAAAGATGGTCGCCGACACCATGACGATCATGATTCCAATTGCAGCCCATGCGATGAGCCATCGCTCACGGCGAACCAGTGGCGGCACCGTGAGGCCGACGAACGCCAGCACTTCCGCGACACCGAGGAAGAGCCAAAACCAGCGCGGCAACGACGCGTTCAGCTGTACGGCGATGTCGGCTGGCGGAAACAGCAACAGCAGGCCGTGGGCGAGAAACGCCAGAGCGAGGAGAATCTGACAGGTCCACACGAGAGCAGGCATCAAATCACGTTACTCCTGAGCGACGCGCAGCCGCACTTTTTCGACGTCGCGATGAAACACGAAGAGCCGATCTGAATTGCCGTCGGGATCGGTGAAGTTGTACTGCTTGCCCTTGCGCACCTTCACGCGCAGGTTCTTGTCCTGGTAATCGACGGTGAACGTCTCGATGTCCTTGAGCGGCACGTCGAAGCGGTCGTCCTTGTCACTCGTCTCGTAGCGCAGGCCTTGAGGCGTCGCCAACAACTGTCCGGTGCACGAGCCCATGCGGTGTTTGTGCACGACGGCGAGCGTGGCATTGAGGCGCACTTCTCTGAAGCGGACGGTCAGGTCGCGCGGTCCGGGCTCGACGTCGATCGATCGGGCGATACCGTCGAACCCTTCGGCAGTCACGTTGAGCTGATGCGTCCCCGGCTTGACGTTCTCCGCCGTGATCGGCGCCACCCCAATGTACTGCCGGTCGAGAAATACCTGCGCGCCCGGCACATCCGCCGCGATCCGCAGCGTGCCGAGCTCAGGCGACGCGGCAGCCGGCGTCGGCGCCGAGGTGGGTTCGCCGGTCGTCCGGCGTGGCGTTCGCGGCGCGCTCGTGCGTGGTGCCGCGGGCGCGGCGGACGTCGCCGGCTCGGATGGCGCCGTCGGCGGCGGCGTCTCGCGGCTCGGCGGCGGCGATGGGCCAGGGCCGGCATTCGAGATCGCCGGCCGGCGAGGAAGGATCAGGTAGGCCGCACCGGCGACGAACACGCCGACGATGACGGCCACGATCAGCACTCGCGAATTCACGTGGCGATTCTAAGCGATGTATAAAATGTGCCCATTCATGTTCCTGTCGCGGGGGGGTTCAATGGACGTGCCGCGTGTCGGCATCGGTGCCGCCGTCGTTCTTCTGATCGTCACCGCCGCTCCGGCGCGTGCACAGGTGGACTTCACGGGACAGTGGGCGCCGCTCTATCACGAGGACACCATCGAGCGGATTCCCGGCCCCGAGCTGGGCGACTACACCGGGCTGCCGCTGACCGAGGCCGCCCGGCTGCGTGCCGACTCGTGGGACCCTGATCGCATCTCGATCGTGCAGGAGTATCAGTGCCGGCCGCACTCGAGCGACTACGCGCTGCGTGGCCTCGCGCCGATGCGGATCTGGGCCGACTACGACACCGCCACACAAAAGATCGTCGCCTTTCAGACGCACATCGGCGCCTACGAAAACAAGCGCACCATCTACCTCGACGGCCGTCCGCATCCGCCTGACTACGCGCCGCACACCTTCCAGGGGTTCTCGACTGGTGTGTGGGAAGGCAACATGCTCACGATCACGACGACGCACCTCAAGCCAAACTATCTGCGGCGAAACGGAGTGCCGCGCAGTGCAAAGGCGACGTTCACCGAGCATTGGGTGCTCCACGGCAACTATCTGACCATTACTCACGTCGTTCACGACCCGGTGATGCTCACCGAGCCGTTGGTGCGCAGCGAGAGCTGGTTCCTCGATCCGGGTCAACGTGCTGGGCTCTTCCCGTGCGAGTACGTGCCAGAGGTTCCGGCGCCCGAAGGGACGGTGCCGCACTATCTGCCGGGCACGAATCCCTGGCTCAAAGAGTTCTCGCAGTGGTACTCGCTGCCCTTCGATGCGACACGAGGCGGGGCTGAAACGCTCTATCCCGAGTACCGCTTGAAGATGGGCGCCTTCAAGCCGAAGGATCGCTGCGAGCGGTTCTGCAATTGCACCGGGTTCACCGACTGCCTCTCCCCAACCGGACGATGAAGGTCACGCTGCTCGTCGTTGCCACGGTCATCATCGGTCTCGTGGTCGTCTCTGCTCAAGGCCCGGCTGCGCCGAGTGCTGCGCCGGCGACTCGTACGACGAGCACGAACAGCGTCCACGTGCTCCCCGTGCAGAAGAACGTCTACATGATCGTGACACCCGCCGGAAACGTTACAGCGCAGGTGGGAACCGACGGCGTGCTGCTGGTCGATACCGGAACCGCGAATGTCGCAGCCGATGTCTTTGCGGCGATCCGCACGATCTCCGACAAGCCGATCCACACCATCGTCAATACGCACCTGCATCCGGATCACACCGGCGGAAACGTCGCGCTGGTGAAGCTGGGCGCGGGAGGACCGCAACCGGTGCGCGTGATGGCGCACGAGAACACGTTCAACCGAATGATGGATGCCGCTGTGGCTGCCAATGCGAACACGCCGTCGGCTGCGATGCCGACGAACACGTACTTCACACCGACGCGCGATTTCTTTCTCAACGGCGAAGCGATCATCCTCCAGCACGTTGCCAAGGCCCACACCGACGGCGACAGTCTGGTGTACTTCCGCGGCTCCGATGTGGTCAGCGTCGGCGACGTGTTCTCGCCAGAGCTCTACCCGGTGATCGACGCGCAGAACGGCGGCTCGGTCAACGGCGTGATCGCGGCTCTCAATCGGGTGCTGGAGATCACGGTACCGGCCAAGTACCAGGAAGGCGGTACCTACGTGATTCCGGGCCACGGGCGGCTGTGCGATGAGGCCGAGGTCGTCGAGTATCGCGACATGCTGACGATCGTCCGCGACCGGATTGCCGACTTGATCAAGAAGGGCCAGTCACTGCAGCAGGTGAAGGCGGCGCGGCCGTCACGCGACTACGATGCGGACTACGGCGCCGCGAGCGGCCCTTCGTCGCCGGAGGCGTTCGTGGAAGCCGTGTTCAGGAGCTTGAGCAAGTGATCGCGCGCGCTGGTGTCGTGCTCGCGCTCCTCGCGGTCGGCGCCTCGTCGGCGATCGCCCAGGGACCGCCGGGAGGACGCGGCGGGCGAGGCGGCCCCCCGCCGCCGCCGAAAGCCGCGGCACCAGTCGACCTCACCGGCTATTGGGTTTCGGTGGTGACCGAGGACTGGCGCTGGCGGATGGTCACTCCGGCGCGCGGCGACTTCGCCGGCATTCCCCTCAACGCTGCCGCCCGCAAGATCGGTCAGGCATGGGACCCGGCCAAAGACGACGCGGAAGGGAATCAGTGCAAGGCCTATGGCGCCCCCGCGCTGATGCGCATTCCCGGGCGGCTGCACATCACGTGGCAGGACGACACCACACTTCGGATCGATAGCGATCAAGGAACGCAAACGCGTCTACTGCACTTCGGCGGCAAACCGGCGGCGGGACTCGCGCCGTCATGGCAAGGCTATTCCAGCGCGCAGTGGGAGCAGCCGATGCGTGGCGCAGGGCCACCCGACTTCCTTCCGATCGCGCTCAACCCGCGTGAAGGCACGCGTGGCCGATCGCTCGAAGTCGTCACGACAAACCTCAAGGCGGGTTACCTCAGAAAGAATGGCGCGCCCTACAGCGAGAACACGGTGTTGCGCGAGTACTTCGATCTCTCCACTGAACGCGACGGCTCCACGTGGTTCGTCGTGACGACGATCGTCGAAGATCCTCAGTCGCTCACGACGCC
>DASRJR010000034.1:0-9356 GCA_035649395.1 Vicinamibacterales bacterium | reverse complement strand
TGACCTTCTTCAGCAGCTCGCCCAAGGTGCTGCGCCGGCTGCAGGTCCTCGACGAGATCGGCCTTGGCTACCTTCGCCTCGGCCAGCCGGCGACGACGCTTTCCGGTGGAGAGGCGCAGCGAATCAAGATCGCGGCACACCTCGCCTCGTTCGGCGGAGAACGAGTGCTGTATATCCTCGATGAGCCGACGACGGGTCTGCACTTCGACGACATCGCGAAGCTGCTGGGGGCTTTCCGCAAGCTCGTCGAGGCGGGGCATTCGCTGCTGGTGATCGAACACAACCTCGATGTGATCAAGACGGCCGATTACCTGATCGATCTCGGACCCGAGGGCGGCGACGCCGGTGGTGAACTGGTGATCGCTGGCACACCAGAGCAGGTCGCGCAGCATGACGCGTCGCACACCGGGCGCGCTCTGCGCGTATTGCTGGCGACCGGCCGACCGAATGCGTACGCTGCGAGATAAGCAGGAATCGGGCATCAGGAATCAGGATTCAGGCCTGGGCAAGGTTGAAGGACGCAGGCTGGCGAGGAATCAGCCCACGATCTCGACCCGGATCGTGCTACCACGCCAGTTCTTCGAGCGGCCGACGCTGACGGTTGCGGCGGAACTGCTCGGCAAGGTGCTCGTACACCGCACACGCGCTGGTGTCGCAGCAGGCCTGATCGTCGAGGCCGAAGCGTACATCGGCGAGGACGATCCCGCCTGTCATGCTGCGCCTGGGCCGACGACGCGCAACGCGCCGTTGTACGGTCCGCCGGGTGTCGCCTACGTCTACCTCAACTACGGGATCCATTACCTGGTCAACGCAGTCACAGAGAGCGAAGGATCGCCGGCCGCCGTACTGATACGTGCGCTCGAACCGATCGACGGCATCGCGCTGATGACTCGCCGTCGCCGTCCGGAAAAAGGGGGTCGGGAGTCATTTTCCGTGAAACGTAAAATGACTCCCGACCCCATTACGGATCTGTGCCGCGGCCCTGGCAACCTCACGCAGGCACTCGGGATCACACTGGCGGAGAATCGACTCGATCTGACGTCCAGCAGGCTCTCGATCGAAGACCGCGGTCACGTGCCGTCGCGGATCGCGTGGGGGCCTCGCATCGGGATCCGTGTTGGATCGGATCGCCCGTGGCGCTGCTGGATCGACGGCCATCCATGCGTGTCGGGTTCCCAGTCGCGTGCGAAAGCGCGTGCTACGATGAGCTGATCGATGGGACAGACACTCCTCAAGAAGGTGTGGGATCTCCACACCGTGCGGCAGCTGCCGACGGGGCAGACGCAGCTCTTCATCGGCCTGCATCTGGTCCACGAAGTGACCAGCCCGCAGGCATTCGATGCGCTGCGTCAGAACGGCTGGACGGTCCCGTTCGTCGATCGGACGTTCGCCACCGTCGATCACATCGTGCCGACGCGCAACCGCCAGCGGCCGTTCCTCGACGTGATGGCCGAAGACATGATGGCGTCGCTCGAGCGGAACGTGCGCGACTTCGGCATCCGCTTCGTCGGACTCGACGACCAGCGCCAGGGCATTGTCCACATCATCGGTCCCGAGCTCGGGCTGACGCAGCCGGGCATGACGATCGCGTGCGGCGACAGCCACACCTCGACGCACGGCGCGTTCGGATCGGTGGCATTCGGCATCGGCACCTCGCAGGTGCGCGATGTGCTCGCGTCGCAGTGCCTCGCGCTCGAGCCGCTCAAGGTGCGACGCATCCGCGTGACTGGGACGCTGGCGAAAGGCGTGTACGCCAAGGACGTGATTCTCGCCATCATTCAGCGGCTTGGCGTGCAGGGCGGCAACGGCTACGCCTACGAATACGCCGGCGACGCCGTCGATCGCATGACGATGGACGAGCGCATGACGATCTGCAACATGTCGATCGAGGGTGGCGCGCGCGTCGGCTACGTCAACCCGGACGACACGACGGTCGACTACGTCCGCGGCCGTCCATTTGCACCACGCGCGGAACAGTTCGATCGCATGGCGGCGTGGTGGAAGTCGATCGCATCCGACGCGGATGCTCGCTACGACGATGATGTCGAGATCAAGGCAGGGGAGCTGACGCCGATCGTGACATGGGGCGTGAATCCGGGGCAGTCGATCGGCATCGACTCCCGTGTCCCGTCGCCCGGGGAGGCCGCCGATCCGAAAGCGGTGGCCGACGCGCTGAGCTACATGGGCCTGGAGGCGGGGCAGCCGATCGAAGGGATGAAAGTGGACGTGGCGTTCATCGGCTCCTGCACCAACGCGCGGCTGTCCGATCTCCGCGAGGCCGCACGCATCGTCAAGGGTAAGCACGTCGCGAAGCACGTGAAAGCGCTGGTCGTGCCCGGGTCGGCCGGCGTGGCGAAAGCCGCCGAGCGCGAGGGCCTCGACGAAGTGTTCCGATCGGCCGGTTTCGAGTGGCGCGGCGCCGGCTGTTCGATGTGTCTCGGCATGAATCCTGACAGGCTCGAGGGCGATCAGGTGTGCGCGTCCTCGTCGAACCGGAACTTCAAGGGACGGCAGGGAAGCCCGACCGGACGGACGCTGCTGATGAGCCCGGCAATGGTGGCCGCGGCGGCGCTCGCGGGCGAGGTGGTCGACGTCAGGGAGCTCGGCTGATGATTCAGCGCATCACCAGTGTGAGCGGTCGCGCGATTCCGATGCGCGGTAACGACGTCGACACCGACCGCATCATGCCGGCGCGTTTCCTGCGGGCGATCACGTTCGAGGGGATGGAGCAACACCTCTTCGAAGACGATCGCAAGCTGGGCGGCCCCGGACACAACCGCCATCCGTTCGACGTTCCGGCCTATCAAGGGGCGTCGATTCTGCTCGTCAACAGCAACTTCGGCTGCGGCTCGTCGCGCGAGCATGCGCCGCAGGCGATTCAGCGCTGGGGGATTCAGGCGATCCTCGGCGAGTCGTTTGCCGAGATCTTCTTCGGCAACTCCGCGATGATTGGCATGCCGTGCGTCACCGCGGCGCCCGAGGATATTGGCGCGCTGATGACGCGCGTCGAACGCCAGCCGGCCACGGTCGTGACGCTCGATCTGCAGGCCGGCACGTGCGGTGCGGACGATTTCCGCTGCGCCATCGTTTTGCCGGCGAAGGTCCGCGAGGCGTTCGCGAGCGGCACGTGGGACACGACCGGGTTGCTGCTCGATCGCTACGACGAGGTCAAAGCGACGGCCCAACGCCTTCCGTACGTCGTGGGGATTTGACGCCGGGTTTAAGACCCGGCCTACACTGCGTGGGTCGCGCTCACGACCTTTTTCTTTTCTTCCAGCAATGCGAGGAATGCCGCAGCGGCGTGGGAGCGTTCGCCTGCCTTGCGGAAGATCAGCCTCACATGACGACGAAGCCTGATCTCTGGCATCGCCAGCGCGACCAGCTCGCCGCGAGCGATCTCGAGCTCGGCACAGCGGCGAGGCAATAGCGCCACGCCCATCTGCATGCCGACCGCGCGCTTGATGCCCTCGAGGCTCGGCAGCGAGACCAGGATGTTCGCCGGGATGTGATGCTGTTCGAACAGCCGCAGCACGCGATCGCGGACGTGCGACGGGTCGTTGTGCGCGATGACCGTCTGGCGCGCGCACTCCGACAGCGTCACCTCTTTGCTGTGCGCGAGCGAGTGCGACGGGTGCACCAGCATCACCAGCTCGTCCTGGCCGAGCACGATCGAGCTCAGGCCCGGCTCGGCGGGCTGGAACGTCAGCACGCCGAAATCGAGGCTTCCCTGCGCGACTTCCGCACCGACCTGTCGCGCCGGGATGCGGCGGACGTCGACGTGCACCAGTGGATGCGCGTGCCGGAAGCGCACGGTCAGCGGCAGCACGACGTGGACCGACGCTTCGTTGGCGCCGATCAGCACGCGGCCCCGACGCAGGTCTCGCAGATCCTTGACCGCGCTTTCCGCTTCCTCCGACAGGCGAAGGAGCCGCTCGGCGTAGTCGCGCAGCAGGCGTCCGGCATCCGTCAGCGAGGCGTCCTTGGTCGCGCGGTCGAACAAGCGCTCGCCCACGCTGTCCTCCAACCGGCGGACGGCCTGGCTCACCGCCGGCTGCGTGCGATGGAGTTTCATCGCCGCCCGGGAGAAGCTCCGCTCGGTGGCGACCTTCAAAAACACACGTAATTCGCTTAGTTCCACGGGCGTGGCCTAGGGGAAGAGCACTCGGATCAACATAACCGATGATAATTCAAACAGAATAATTATCATTTTGACTTTATCCCGCCCTCGGCGTGTACTGGCATGAGGGGAGGAGAGTCTGATGGGGCCCGACCACGTCCGCATCTTCGATACGACGCTTCGCGACGGCGAACAGGCTCCGGGGTTCTCGTTGCATCCGGCGGAGAAGCTGCAGCTGGCGCGTCAGCTCGATGCGCTCGGCGTGGACATCATCGAAGCGGGCTTCCCGATCGCATCATCGAGCGACGCTGCGGCGGTCCGCCAAATCGCCACGGAAGTACGCCGTCCGACGATTGCCTGTCTGGCCCGCTGTCACCGCGCCGATCTCGAGCGCGCCGCGTGGGCGATCAGGCCGGCGGCGCAGGGGCGCATTCACACGTTCATCGCGACCTCCGATCTGCATCTGCAGGCCAAGCTGCGGCTGACCCGCGAGCAGTGTCTGGAGGCGGCCGTCGATGCGGTGCGCTACGCGCGTGATCACACCTCCGACGTCCAGTTCTCGGCCGAGGACGCGACCCGCAGCGACTTCGACTTCCTCTGCCGCGTCGTCGAGGCGGTGATCGAGGTCGGCGCCACGACGATCAATCTGCCGGACACCGTGGGCTATACGACGCCAGAGGAGACGCGCGACTTCTTTCACCGCATCCGGAGCCGGGTGCCCAACGCCGACCGGGCCGTGTTCAGCGCCCACTGCCATGACGATCTCGGGCTCGGCGTCGCCAACACGCTCGCCGCGATTCAGGGCGGCGCCCGTCAGGTCGAGTGCACGGTCAATGGCATCGGCGAGCGGGCCGGCAACGCCGCGCTCGAAGAGATCGTGATGGCGCTGCGCGTCCGGGCCGACAGAATGCCGTACACGACCAACATCGACTCGAAGCAGATCTACCCGTCGAGTGAGATGCTGACGTCGCTGACCGGACAGGGCGTCCAGGTCAACAAGGCGGTCGTCGGACGGAACGCGTTCGCGCACGAGGCCGGCATCCACCAGGACGGCATGCTGAAGGACCGCCGCACCTACGAGATCATGCGGGCCGAAGACGTCGGCGCGCCGTGGAATCCGCTGGTGCTCGGCAAGCACTCGGGCCGCCACGCGGTACAGCGCCGCTGTGCCGACCTTGGCTATCACGTCGAGGGCAACGAGCTCGTCGAGGTCTATCGCGCCTTGATGGCGATTGCCGACGACAAGAAGATCCTGACCGACCAGGACGTCCGAGCCGTGATCGCGTCCCTGCGCTCCGAGACGCAGGTCTCGCACGACCCGATCGACCCGTTCGACACGCCGTCAGCCGCGGCCCACCAGCCGATTCAGGAGTCCGGCTACGGACATGGCGTGTAAGAACTCAAGACTCCAGGTCTATTTCTTCACTGGCGGCGGGGCGGCGGCTGGGACCGCGAGCTGAATCCCCTCGTCGCGCAGCACGTGCGCGATGCGCTTGCGCAGCTCGCGCCCGACAATCCACTGCTTCATCGGCACGGTCTTGATTCGCGCCTTGATGATCATGAATTGCTGCTCGAACGCATCGACGCCGTAGATCTCGATCGGCTCCAGGATGTGCACGCGCAGATCGGGCATGCTCATGAGGCCGTCGCCCGCTTCCTTGATCGCGGCGATGGCGCGATCGGGGTCCTCGTCGTATGAGACGTTCACGGTGACCACGTAGTAGGCGAAGTCTTTGGACTTGTTGGCGAGCGTCTTGACCTCGCCGTTCGGGAACACGTGGACCGTCCCCTCGTCGTCGCGCAGCACGATGGTGCGCAGGTTCACCGATTCCACCAGCCCGCCTTGGCCGTTGACGACGGCGATGTCGCCGACCCGCACCTGGTCCTCGAGGATGAGGAAGAAACCCGAGATCACATCGCGCACCAGCGTCTGGGCGCCGAAGCCGATCGCCACGCCGAACACGCTCGAGATCGTCAGTGCCGCCGTCGTATCGACGCCGACCTCGCGCAGGATCGTCAACCCGGCGATGGCGAGCACGATGACGACGAGCGCGTTGTGAAGGAGTTGCCCGAGGGTCTGCGCCCGCTTGGTGCGCTCGATGACGTTGAGCCCCGAACCGGTCGACATCTCCTTCTCGAGCCGCTTGGTGGCGGCCGAGCCGACACGGATGACGACGTAGGCGGCGAGCGCGATCAACGCGATGCGAAGGCCGCTTTCCCAGACACGCTCGGCGAGCAGGTTCGGGTTGCGAGCGGTGCGGTAGCCGACGACGCGCAGCGCCACCAGCGACAGGGCGGCGCCGGTGATCAAGAACAGAAAAACGCGAATCGCACGGCGCGAGCGATCGAAGAGCAGCGCTTCGTGTTCATCGGGGATGAGCGAGCGAAGCGTCGACTCGAGCACGCGGCCGGCGCGGTCGGCGATCAGATACGCACCGACGATGGCCACCGCCACCGCCAGCGCGATTTCAGGCCAGGTCGGATCCATTTGTGACTAGCGATTTGTGATGAGTGATTCGTTGGTGCTTGGCGATTCGTGATCAGGTGATTTGTCGGTGATTGATATGCGAGCTGCGTCGCAAATCACCACTCGAGAGATCACCAATCACCAACGAATCGCTAATCACTATTCACGAATCACAAATCGGCTCACCGCGTCTGCGGCATTGTGATCGGCACTTTCACCTCGACGCGCCGGCCCTCGCGGTACACGCCGACGACGGCAGTGCTGCCGATCTTCGCATCCGACACCAGGCGATTGAGGTGGGACGGATCCTCGACCGCCGTGCCGTTGAACGTGACGATCACGTCGCCCGGCTGGATCCCGGAGCGGTAGGCGCTGGAATTGCGCGACATGCGTGACAGATACACGCCCTTGGTGTCGGACAAGCCGAGCGCATTGGCCGCACGCGTCGTCAGCTGCTCGCCATCGAAGTAGCCGATGGATCCTCGCCGCACCTCCTGGTACTGCTGGAGGTCGGTGAAGATGCGCTTCGCCAGGTTACTCGAGACGGCGAAGCCGATGCCCTGGTAGCCGCCGCTCTGGCTGAAGATCACCGTGTTGATGCCGACGAGCTCGCCGCGCGCGTTGACGAGCGCGCCCCCCGAGTTGCCCGGGTTGATCGCGGCGTCGGTCTGTACGAAGTCCTCGTAGGCGTTGACGCCGAGATTGGTGCGGCCGACGGCCGAGACGATGCCGAGCGTCACCGTCTGATTGAGCTGATACGGGTTGCCGATCGCAAGCACCCACTCGGCGACTTTCAACTTCGAGGAATCGCCCCACGGCATCGTCGGCAGGTTCCTCGCTTCGATCTTCAGCAACGCCAGATCCGTGGCGGGATCGACGCCCACAGGCTGGGCATGGAGCTCACGTTTGTCGGCAAGCGTCACGGTGACGTCCAGCTGCTCGATCGTGACCGCGCGCTGCTCGCGCGCCTCGCCGACTACGACGTGGTTGTTGGTCAGGATGTACCCGTCGCTGCTGACAATCACGCCCGAGCCGAGGCTGTTCTCGACCCCGCGCCGCGTGCCGTAGAGATCGTCCGGGCCGCCGAAGAACGAGAAGAACGGATCGACGACCCGCCGCCGCACGACCTGCTGTGCCGAGACGTTGACGACTGCGGGGATCGTGCGCTCCGCGATCTTGCTGAAATCGGTCAGCGCCGTTGCACCCGCCACGGTCACGGGAGTGGTGACGGTTGGCCGCGCCGGCGTTTGCGTTTGTGCGCCCGCGTCGGTGGCCTCGCGGTACCGACTGGCGAGCAGGACTCCGGCGGTGAAGCACGCCAACATCAGCAGGATGAAGACGAATCGTCTGGGCATAGGCAGCTCGGTCTTCCGAGTGACGCTCCCTAAGTGATGTGAATGCGGTGCGCGGTGCTGTCGGTGAGCTTGGGGCAGGTCACCGTCAGCACGCCGTCGCGCAGGTCGGCGGTGATCCCTTCTGGATCCACTGGTGCCGGAAGGTGAAAGCTGCGGTTGAACGTGCCGTGTCCGCGCTCGACGCGATGAAACTGCTCACACGGCTCTTCCCGCTCGCGCTCGCGCCGAAGGCCTGACAGCGTGAGCACACCGCCATTGAACGCGACGTGGATGTCTTCTTGTTTGACGCCCGGAAGTTCGGCGGTGACGACGTAGCGATCGGCGGCTTCCTGCAGATCGACCGGCGGCTTCCAGCCGGCCTGACTCGGGGCGAAACGCTCCAGGTGCTGCTGGATGGCCAGCAGATCGCGAATCGGATCCCACCGCGCGAAGGCCATTGCAGGGCCATCGTACCACGGCTCACTGGCGCGAGTTTGCGAGTTTAGGCGCTCCGGCGGCGCCGACGAGGCTGTGTTAGGATCGGACGGATCTACGGCTTCGAATACTTCGCATATGGCGTCCATACAAGCGACTCGTCTCAAGAACGGCATGCTCTTCCAGTTGAACCAGGATCTCTATCGAGTGCTCGAGGTTCAGCACGTCACGCCTGGAAACCTGCGCGGCTTCGTTCGTGTGAAGGCACGGAACATCCGGAACGGGTCCCTCTACGATCAGAAGCTTCGCTCGGAAGACTTCGTCGAGCGAGCGGTCCTCGAAGAGCGCGAAATGCAGTATCTCTACCACGAGGGCGACGCCTACCATTTCATGGACACGACGAGCTACGAGCAGATTCACATCTCGAGCGATGCGCTGGGAGAGTCGGTGAATTACCTCAAGCCGGAGATGACGATTCAGGTCGAGTTCTACGGCGAGGAGCCGGTCGGAATCGAGTTGCCGCAAACGGTGGACCTGAAGGTCCTCGACACGGTGCCAGGCATCAAAGGCGCCACCGCGAGCGCGCAAGTCAAGCCGGCGACGCTCGAGACCGGCCTGGTCGTGCAGGTACCGCCATTCGTCAATACGGGTGATCTGATCCGGGTGAACACAGAGACGGGGGAGTATCTGTCGAGAGCCTAACGAGACGCGGGCGAGTTCTAGAGTTCCCAAGTTCCGGAGTTCCCAAGTTCCAGAGTTTTCGAGTTCGCAAGTTCAGGACGTCGGAACCCCGGAACTCTGGAACTTCGAACTCGGGAACTTCGGAACTTCGGAACTCCGGAACTCGCAGCGACAGGTAGTATATGGACGTCGTCAGACAGCCGACCCAAGGCTGGATCGAAGTCATCGTCGGCAGCATGTTCAGCGGCAAGAGCGAGGAGCTCATTCGCCGGCTGCGGCGTGCGCAGATTGCCAAGCAGAAGGTCCAGATCTTCAAGCCGGC
>DASRJR010000033.1:0-7563 GCA_035649395.1 Vicinamibacterales bacterium | reverse complement strand
GCCGTTCGATCGACTGCGCGTCGCCGCGTCCCTGGATCGGCGTGCCCGCACTCAACGCGGTGAGCGCCACGAGCCCTATCAGCACACGATTCATTGCAGCCTCCATTCGCGTGCGCGGCCCCAATGCACGACGCCTGCCGATTTCAGATGCGAGCGATTGGTGTGAAGGACCGCCTAAAGGCGGCCCCTCCATGCGGCCCCCACATGCGGTGTGTGTGTCGCCGCCTTCACAGGTGTGAACCGGCGTCACAGTCGCAGCGCCACCATCCTGTTGAGGATCAACTACTTGTAGAATGGCGCGCCGATTGCCTCGCCGCTCCGCATGCGACCACTCGTTCTGCTCCTCCTCCTCCTCGGCTCGCTGAGCCTGCCGCGTCCGGCCGCGGCCCAGGACGCCGAGCCGCCCGAAGGCACCATCATCGAATCGGCTGACGTCTCCGGGTTACCGCTCGACGAGCTCAGTCCCGGCCTGCGCCGCGACATCGAGTCGCTCGTCGGCGAGCGCCTCAATCGCGAGCGGCTCAATCAGCTCGCTTCTCGAATTCAGGACGAGCACCCCGAAGTCATCGCCGCCGTCCGCAGCATCGCTCGTCCCGACGACAAGGCGCGGGTCGTCTTCGTCGTCGCGCTGATCAGCGACAACGGCGATCTCGCCTCGAACATCAACGCGCGCTACGTCGTCGAGGGAGTGGAGCTGTCGGGGATTCCCGAAGAGCAGATCGGCCGCTCCCTGCGCGACCGGCTTCAAGCGCTGGTCGGACGACGGCTCGACAACGAAGAGGCCGACGATCTCACCGAGGATCTGCGGGAAGAATTGCCGGGACATACCGTCAGTCGTCGCATCGAGCGAGGCAGCGCGCCCGGGCAGATTCGCGTCGTGTTCGATGTGCAGGAAGCGCCATGGATTCCATTCCTCCCGACCCGATCGAAGTTCATCTATCACACCGATCTGGGCTGGAGCGGGGCGCTCGACATCCCGATGGGCAGCACGAGCGGACGCGTGACGGTTGGCGTCGCGATGGACAACAAGGACGACCTGCTGGAAACGTATTCCGGATTCCGGCTTCGGGTCGAAAGCCTGAAGATCGGCACGCCGCGGCTCGGCGCCGCGATGGAATTCTCGAAGCTGCAGTCGTCGTGGCAGGACTCCACCGCTGCCCTGGTCGCGGCCAGCCCCGACATTCCCGAGCTGTATCGCTCACGACTGACGGTTGAGCCCACGCTCACGTTCGCCGTCACGCCGCACGTCCGGATCTCGGGCGGCGTGAGCTTCTCGGAGCTCGAGTCGCTGGAACGTCCCTCGGATTCGCAGATGGCCAGCGCCTGGATCGCGGCGATCGGCTACGACCAGCGCTGGCGCATCGACGGCGACTCGACTCAGAAAGCCGAGGCGAGATATGAGGTGCGCGTCGGCAGCGACGCGCTCGACACCGATCTGAGCTACAAGCGTCATCTCGGCCGGGCGCAGTATCACTACCAGCGCGGCCCGAACCGCGTCACGGCGGGGTTCACGGCCGGATACATCAGCGGCCAGGCGCCGCTGTTCGAGCGTTTCTCGCTCGGCGACTCGTCAACGCTGCGCGGCTGGAACAAGTACGACCTCGCGCCCGCTGGCGGCGAGCGCATGTTCCACCAATCGATCGAATACAGCTTCCACTACTTCGCCGTCTTCTTCGACACCGGTTCGGTGTGGACGCCCACCACGAATCAGCGCATCCGTACCTCCACCGGCTTCGGGTTCCACGGCGACAACGCCTTCGTGACGCTCGCCTTCCCGCTCGACAGCGGTGATGCCGGAGCGAGATTCATGATGGGTGTGCGGTTTTGAGGAACGCGATGGCGATCGCGGCATCCTTCCGCCTGCTGGTGCTCGCGCTCACGCTGACCGTATCGACGCTCGAGCTGCACGCGCAATCGTTGACGGTCCGCGTCGTCGGCGACATGCTGCACCTGCGCGCATCGGGGCTCGGACTGATCGAAGCCCGCGTGGCCGATCACCTGCGCGACGGCCGCGCGGTCCGCGTCGATTTCGCGGTCGCCGTCCTGGAGAAGGCCGGCGGGCGGTCGATCGCCCAGGCAACACAGAGCTTCAATCTGAGCTTCGACATCTGGGAACAGCGTTATGCCGTCACCAAACTGGGAGCGACACCGCGGTCGGTGTCACACCTGACGGCGAGAGACGCCGAGAGCTGGTGTGTCGACAACGTCACCGTGCCACTTTCGGCAATGGGACGCATCGGCCGCGACATGCCGTTCTGGGTACGATTGGAGTATCGCGTGCCCGACCCGATGCCCGTCGCGAATGCCGACGACGATTCGACGTTCACGTTGGGCCGGCTGATAAACGTCCTGAGCCGTCGTCGTCAGGATCACGAAGCCGCACGGGCGATTGAGGGCGGGCCGTTCAGACTGAATTGACAGAAGTGGAAAAGTGGAAGAAGTGGAAAAGTGGAAAAAGTGGAAGTGGTTAAGTGTTCAAGTCGGGAAGTACGATGGCGTTCTTCGCGCCGACGGCAGGGACGTAGGCGCGACTTGAACTCGATGCATCGTACTTTTTCACTTCAGCACGTACTTCTGCACTTCTTCACTTCAGCACTTTCACTTTTCCACTTTTCCACTTTTCCACTTTTCCACTTTTGATGCGAAGCCTCCGCACGCGCCTGATCGCCGCGTTCGTCATCGCGACGCTCGTGCCGCTCGGCGCGACGATCTGGGTGACCTCGTTGCTGCTCGAGCGCAGTCTCGGCTACGCCACGACCGAGGAGCTGGACCGACTGTCACGCACGCTCGAGGAAACGGTGAGGCAGTTCTATCAGCGCGAACGCGACGCGCTGCGGGCCGACGCGAACCTCGGTCGCACCGCGACGACGTTCTACACCACCGCCAATCAGACCACCTGGCCTGAGGCCGTCCGCGCGTTCTGGGACAGCGGCGAAGGCGAGCGATTCGGCGTGACGGGAAGCGCTGGCGATCGGCTCGAGTTCATGACACGACACGAACACGGCGTTGACGTCTACAGTCGCGATCTCGGTGGCATCCGGATGGAGACCCTGACCGATCAACTGCGGCGCGCGCGCGAGCTCGTCGCCTCGGCCAAGACGCGCGATTTGCGCCGCGGGTTCACCTTGGCCCTGCTCCTGCTCGTGGCGCTGGTCTGGGTCGCTTCGCTCGTGCCGCTGGTCTTCATGGCGCACCGCATCAGCAGACCGATTCAGGAGCTCACAGCCGGCCTGACGGCGTTCGCCGCCGGCGACTGGGATCGCCGCCTCGACAGCCGGCGCGACGACGAGGTGGGCGAAGCGGTGCAGGCGTTCAATCACATGGCCGACCAGCTCCGGCGGAGCCGCGATCGGCTGGTCTACCTCACGCGGATGTCGAGCTGGCAGACGCTGGCGCGCAAGACCGCGCACGAGCTGAAGAACTCGTTGACGCCGATCCGGCTCACCGTCGAGGAGATGGTGGCGCGGCAGCCGCAGGCCGATCGTGCGTTCATGCAGGAGGCGGCGCAAATCGTCATCACCGAGATCGAAACGCTGGAGCGCCGGGTGCGCGCGTTCTCGGAGTTTGCCAGTGAGCCGCCGGTCAATCCGGAAGCGTTCGACATCAACGCCGTCGTCACCGAACGCGTGTCGCTGCTGAAACCGGCGCACCCGCGCACGAACTACCGGGTCCGGCTCGACGTCCGCGGACCGCGCGTGCACGCCGGGGCCGACCTCGTGCGAGGTATCCTGACGAATCTGCTCACCAACGGCGCGGAGGCCGCGGGGCCGGGTGGTTCGGTGCTGACCGTGACGCAGTTCCGCAGCGATCAGGTGGTCATCGAAGTGCACGATTCGGGACCGGGAATCAGCGAGGAGACCGCGCGGACGTTGTTCGAACCGACGATCACCTTCAAGAAACACGGCATGGGTTTGGGTCTGTCGATCGCGAGGAAGAACGCGCTGCTGCTCGGCGGCGACATCACGCTGATTGCCGGTGAGCTGTCGGGTGCGGCGTTCAGAGTCGTCCTGCCCGCGGCCGCGGACACGAAAGGGGCTCGCGCCGCTTCTCTGGCTTCGCATGACGTGGGTGCGCCAGCGGCACCCGGTCGATGAAACGTCTTCAGCGCATTGTCGTCGTCGACGACGAACCCAATATCGGCCAGTCGCTGCGCCTGATCCCGGCCGAGTTCCAGGCGCAGCGCCGAGCGAGGCGTGCGCGATTACTATACGGTGGTTTGCTGTGACACCCAGGTAGCCATGTTCTGGTACCAGGAGTTGAGGCTGGTCCCCAGCGCCGTGGCGCCCGCGACCACCGCGATCGTCACCAGCGCTCCGATCAACACGTACTCGATGAGGTCCTGGCCCTCATCGTTCCGGACGAACCGGACGATCAACTGCGTCATTAACGACGACTCCTTTGTCAGCCTCGCGCGCGTCTCGAGCGCGCATGTGTCGACCAGTGAGCAACCGTGCTGCCAACGTCGTTGTGGCCGACGAATCGACCGAAGTGGCCGTTGTGTCGCGTGAATCCTCGATTTCGGCATCGAGGCCACCACGCCGCTCGCGTCCGACGCGCCGAAGTTCCAGGATAGCCAGACGATCGTCCGGAGGCGCCCGACATTCCGCGCCAGGCGCCGCGGACGCCACTTCGCTCGAACACCTACCGCGGTCGAGCCTCCGGGAGGGCGGGCCGCCGAGTCCTGATTCGCTTGAAAAAGTCTGAGAAAACGGCCCGCTTGCGCGCTACACTCCGGCCCGACTCGGAGGCTCTCTATGACGTTCCGTCTTTGCGCCATTGCCGCTGGAGCAGCCGCGATTCTGTCCGTGCCGAATGCTGCTGCCGCCCAAGTTCTCAATCAGCGAGACGTTTCACTCCGTATGGCGTTGACGATTGCGCAAACGGCAAGCCAGGAGTGCGGTGCGCAAACGTCGGTCGCCGTGGTCGATCGTGCCGGTCGGTTGCGGGTGTTCCTCCAGGGCGATAACGCGAACCCGCACAACATCGAACTGGCGCGCCGCAAGGCCTACACGGCACGCACCTTTCGCCAGCCGTCCTCGGCCTGGGCAAAGCGCACCGAAACTGTGAATCAAGGCCAGCGCATGCTGGCCGACGTGATCCCGCTCGGTGGCGGGATGCCGATCAACATCGGAGAGGAAACCATCGGTGCCGTGGGACTGAGCGGCGCGCCTGGTGGTCAGGAGCAGGAGGAAGCCTGCGCAAAGGCCGGCATCGCCAGAGTAGCTGACCAACTGAAGTAGAGGACGCCATGCATCGCCGACTGCTTGTCGCGTTCGTGATCGCGGCATCCTCCGCGCTGATCACCTCGCCCGCCGAGGCCCACATCACGCGCATCGTGATCGATCCCTCGCGGTCGCAGTCGCCGACGTTCGAGGGCCGCACGTTTGGGCCTGACGGCAAGGTGGGCCCGTACGAGAAGCTCCGCGGAAAGGCCTTTGGAGAGGTCGATCCTGACGACCCTCGTAACGCCGTGATTACCGACCTCAAGCTAGCGCCACGGAACGCCCGCGGTAACGTCGAGTACTCGATGGACATCTTCATCCTCAAGCCCATCGACCTGACGAAAGGCAACCACAAACTTTTTCTCGACTTCAACAATCGCGGTGAGATGCGCGTGGCCGCGCTCAACGACACCGCAACGAGCAACGACCCGACAAGAGCCGCGCAGGCGGGCACCGGCTTCATCATGAACCTGGGCTACACCATCGTCGGCAACGGCTGGGACTTCGGCGCGTCGAGCGATGATGACGGGATGACCATCCAGGTTCCGACCGCCAGAAACCGCGATGGCTCGAGCATTACGGGGCCTTCGTACGAGTACATCAACTTCGACGATGGCAAGAGCGTGCGGTATGTGTTGACTTACCCGGCGGCAACGCGCGACAAGTCGAAGGCGACATTGACGGTGCGCGCGCGACTCGACGACCCGCCGGAAAAGATTCCCGAGAGCGCGTGGGAATACGTCGACGACAAGACCATCCGTCTGCTGCCGGCAGGCACGCCGTTCAAGCAGAGCCAGGTGTATGAGTTCGTCTACACCGCGACGGATCCGGTGGTTGCAGGACTCGGGCTCGCGGCCACGCGCGATCTCGTGTCCTTTCTCCGTCACACGGTGAAGGACGAGGCCGGCAACGCGAACCCGCTGGCCGGCGACGTCCGTTACACCTTCAGCTTCTCGATCTCACAGCCGTCGCGCACACTCAACGATCTGCTCGCGTTCGGCTTCAACGAAGACGAGCAGGGAAGGCGCGTCATCGATGGCATGCTCAAATGGACCGGCGGGGGCAGCGGCGATCAGATCAACTATCGCTTTGCGCAGACGGGACGCACGGAGCGGAACCGCCAGAACCATCTCTACCCTGAGGGCGTATTCCCCTTTGCCTATCCGGTAATGACCGATCACTTGAGCGGGAAGACCGCCGGACGCATCGCGCGCTGTCAGGCGAGCAACACGTGCCCGAAGATCTTCGACGCCAATTCCGCGAATGAGTACTGGGTCAAGGCGGGATCGCTGCTGCACACCGACACGCGCGGGCGCGACGTGCCCGACGCGGATAACGTGCGCTTCTATCTGATTTCCGGGCTCTCGCACGGCGTGGGCAACGCGACCAGCCGCGGGCAATGCCAGCAGTTCCTCAACCCGACCAGCCCGTTCCCGGCGCTACGCGCACTCCTGATGGCGCTCGATCAATGGGTCGTTGCCGGCACGGCGCCGCCGTCGAGCCTCGTGCCACGACAGACTGATGGCACAGCGGTCATGGCTGTTCCCCGGCCGGGTCATCAGACGGCGGTCGTGCCGCAAGAGGCGCTTGGTTGGCCGGCGATTCCTGGCGTGACGTACACGGGCGTGATCACCAGCCGTTACTTCCTCGACTTCGGCCCGATGCTGGGGCAGGGCATCATCGCTCACTATCCGCCGCCGCTTTCCGGGCGCACCGCGTATCCGCACTTCGTCTCCAAGGTCGATCAAGACGGAAACGAGACTGCCGGTATTCGTTTGCCGCCGGTCGCAGCGCCTATTGCGACGACGACCGGCTGGGCGTTGCGTCGCGAAGGCTTCGGCGCAAACGAAGGATGCGAAGCCAACGGTCAGCACATTCCCTTCGCGTCCACGAAGGCGGCGCGGCTGGCCGCAGGCGATCCGCGTCTCTCACTCGAGGAGCGCTACGGCACTCACGATGGATATGTCACGGCCGTCGCGAGGGCGGCCGAGAAACTCGAGCAACAGCGGTTGCTGTTACGCGCGGACGTCCAGGCGTACATTGATCAAGCACGCGCCAGCCAGGTGCTGCGGTGAGACTGCAAGCACGCAGAATGCGTCCTTCACCATACGGCGTTGACACCTGAAAGAGCGGGTGCGTCCGGAGGCGCGGCACGTCGCGAAAGGGCGCGTCGAATGCCACGCCTTCGGCTTCCAGCTTCTTGCAGAACGCCTCGAGCCCGCGCACCTCGAAACCGATGTGATCGAGCGAGCGGCCCTTGGTGGCTGACTGCGGCGCGTCGGTCTTGCGAAAACTGAAGTCCATGCCGGGCACGTTGGTGATCGTCGCGTTGCCTTGAGTC
>DASRJR010000032.1:0-10269 GCA_035649395.1 Vicinamibacterales bacterium | reverse complement strand
TGCTCGTATCGTCGTCGCAGGCTGCTCGTCTCGTCGTGGGTTCGGCTGACACACTGGGAGTACTGGCCACCGTGGATCACCTACGTCCCTGTGGCGGCGTACGTGCTTTGGCTGATGCTGCGCCACCGCAGCGCGACGGCGTTCACTGCGGCCAATCCGGCCATACCCGCGGGAGGCTTCATCGGCGAGTCGAAGATCGACATTCTGCGTGCTCTCACTACGCACAGAAACGCGGTCGCCCGCAGTGGGCTGATCGATGGCATGTTGACGTCGGACGCGAAGCTGCAGCGCGCCGAGCGGCTGATGCAGACGCTCAGGCTCGAGCTGCCGATTGTCTTGAAGCCCGACGTCGGGCAGCGGGGCGCCGGCGTCGTCGTCGCGCGTTCGAAGGCGGAGATGATCAGCTACCTTGCATCCACGACCGCCGACACGATTCTCCAGGAGTACGTACCCGGCGTCGAGTTCGGCGTCTTCTACTACCGCCACCCGACAGAGCAGCGCGGACACATCCTCTCGATGACGGAGAAGCACCTGCCCGCCGTCGTCGGCGACGCCATGCGATCGCTCGAGCGATTGATCCTCGACGATCGTCGATCGCTCGGTATGGCGCGCTTCCACCTTCGACGTCACCGTAATGCACTTCGGCAGGTGCCCGCCAAGGACGTGCGCATATCGCTTGGTGATTGCGGCAGCCACTGCCGTGGTGCCACGTTCCTGAATGGCAGTCGCTGGCTCACGCCGTCAGTTGACGAGGCGTTCGACGAGATTGCGCAAAGCTATGCGGGGTTCTACTTCGGGCGGTTCGATGTGCGCTCGCCATCGACCGCCGACTTCACGGCCGGACGCTTCACGATCATCGAGCTGAACGGCGTGACGTCGGAAGCGACACACATCTACGACCCAGAGGTCACGCTGACCGAGGCGTATCGAGTGCTGTTCGACCAGTGGCAGCTCGCATTCGAGATCGGCGCGGCGAACATCGCGCGCGGGGCGAGGGCGTGGACGGTGCTCGAATTGGCAGGACTGGTTCGTCGGTATCGCGAAGGTGGCGATCAGCTGATCGGCATGCGTCAATCGCGACGGTAGAGCGCATGATGCCCAACGGTGGCCAGCTGCACGAGCCCGTCGTGATCCTGGCCGTCGGGAAGCACGAGGTAGTCGCCCGGTTCGCTCTGCTGCAGAAATTCGTCGAGGTTACCCGCGGCCGCGACCTTCGCGCCGACGAGCCCCTTCAGGACGATCGCGTCTGCGCGATCGAAGTGGCCGAACACGCGTGCGCCTCGGACGCGTTGGGCCTCGGCGAGCAGAAGTCCCTGGACCGAGCGTTCGAGCGCCCGGTAGTTGTACGAGTACCAAATCAGCTTGCCTTCCGCGAGCACCGCCGCCATCACGACCATCGCGATCAACAGCGGCCGATGGTGCGACGGCGCCTGGTGTCCCGAGAACCCATACGCGAGCAGCCATCCGACGCCCAGCGCGAACATCGGATACAGCGGGTTGATGTACCACGGCAGGTTCGTCCGCATGACCATCGGCACGAGCAGCGCGATGAGCGTCCAGACGCCAAGGAGGCGGGTTCGATCGCTCTGGCTGCGCCAGAACGCTAAGCCGGCACGCACCGGGGCCCATGACGCCGGCGGGAACAAGATGACGACCGTGAGTGCCGCAATCATCCAGTCGTAGTGGTGCTTCACCAGGATGTCGAGGTAGAAGAGCGGTGAGTGTGCATGCCCTTCGACCGCAGTCGTGGTCAGGGTAATGAAGTCCTGGAAGAACATGCGCTCGAAAAACGCGAGGCGATCCGAGTTCCATCGGAAGATGGCCCACGCCAGGGTGGGCACCAGGGCCAGGATCGAGGCAGCAGCCAGCGGAAGCCATCGGTCCCGCGCCCGCATTCGCCGGGACAACTCGACGATGACGACGAGCAGGAGCGGCATCAGAATTGCCATTCCCTTGAGCAGGAACACGCCGGCAAAGAGCGGTCCAAGCCACATCCGCCGCCACGGGCGGTCAGACGAGAGATCCAGCGTGATGACGATCAGGAGTAGGAAGAATGCCAGCAGCGCGTCTGGATTTGCCGTGCGCCCGGAGTGCACGTGCAGGAACCCGAAGCACGTGGCGAGCACGACGCAGGCGAACAGAGCGACTCGAGGACCGAAGCGGATCGTCGCCCACCAGAGCAGCGCCGCGATGGTCAGCCACGCGGCAAGGATCGACGGCAGCCGCATGGCCTGAAGGCTCGGACCAAATGCCTTCAGCGATAGTGCGATCAGCCACACGTTGAGCGGCGGCTTGGAGTTGTAGTAGTCGGTCTCACCGTTGAACGTGGTGACGACCCAGTTGCCGCTCGCGAGCATTTCGAAGGCGCTCGTGGCGTAGAGCGAGTCGTCCCATTCGGTGAGGCTTTCGTTCCCCAACCGGTAGGTCAGATTGAACGCGGCGAGTGCGAGCACCGCCGCCGCAAGTACAGCGAACCGACGACCCCGCATGATGCCGGACGGTACGAGTATGACGAGTATGAAGCCGCGCTAGAGACGGATGAGTTGGGCGCATTGTGCCACAACTGACAAGTCAGTGGCGACGCCTATCCGCGTCGCAGCGCGTGTGCGAGCTGACCTGCGCTGAGCAATGTCAACGCGGCGACGACGACCGAGGGCATGACGCGGGTCGAGACCGCGCCCGTGAGCAGCGCGAGGACGGTCAGCACCGCCGGGACTGAGGTTGACGCACGGCTTCTCCCGCGCGCGCGGTGACGGGTCGCGTCGATCACGATGATCGCGGCCATGAGTGCGGCCACCGCTGCACAGAGAATCCAGCCTTCAGCGGCCTGGAGAGGGGCAATGGTTGTGGTGACGATTACGTGCTCGACGCCGACGCCAGCGACGGCAATCGCCAGATACAGCGGCAGGTGCGCGTAGCTCCAGACGTGAAAACGAACCGCGTCGCGGGTGGATCGGATCGTCCGCTCGCCGACCGCCTCGACGCCATCGAAGTACCACCACCAGATGGTGAAAACGAGCGCCATGCCAAGGATCGCCGATGCAGCCGCACCCGGACTCCAGTACTCCTGTCGACCCATGCCGGTCATGACGGCAACCATCGATTCGCCGAGGAGAATGATGCTGAACAAGCCATATCGCTCGGGCAGATGCGCGGCGTCGTGCGGCACGCTGACGAGGTGCCTCGTGGTCACGAGGGGTGTCAGGACATCAATCGCGAGCGCGAGCGCCCAGATCCAGAACCGCTCGGGGGCGGGCACCAGCGCGGACACCAGCCAGAGCAGCGCCGCGACCCCGCAGCTGCCCGCATACCGCATGGTGAGCGCCCGCGCCTGGCGGATGCGACGGGCGCGGAAGTACTGCACCACCAGGATGAATCGCATGACGGAGTACGCCGCGGCGAAGCCGGCCGAATCGCGGCTGTCGAGCGCACCCGTCGCGTTGATCGCCATGACGGCGACCAGAAACATCTGCAGCCAGGTCAGGGCGCGCTGCACGAGATCGTCGGTGTCGAACCTGGTGGAGAACGTCGTGTGGCCGAGCCACGCCCACCAGATCAGGAGGAACAGAAACGAGAAGCGAAGCAGGCCGCCGAGCGAGTAGTCGTCGCGCAGGTGAGTGCCCACTTGCGCGACGGCGGCGACGAACACGAGATCGAAGAACAGCTCGAGCCACGTCACGCGTCGCCCTGCTTCCAGCCCGTGCTCCGATCGCAACCTTGGTGGCAAGATCAGCGATCGTCGAAGCGTAGCGTGCATATCAGTCCTTGGTCCTTAGGCCCTGGTTCTTGGTCCGTCCTTGGTCCTTGGTCCGTCCGTGGTCCCTGGTCCTTTGGTCCTGGGCTATCCGATCAAGTGAGTAAAGCGCGAAAAACCAACAACGCGGACCAGGCACCAAGGACCCAAGGACGGACCACGGACCAGGGACGGACCAAGAACCAAGCACCAAGGCCCAAGGACCAATTCGTTCACGCCAGATGCCGTCCCCCGTCGACGCGAATGGTTTCACCGGTGATGAAGTCAGTCTCGATGAGGGCGAGGACGGCTTTGGCGATTTCGATCGCCCCGCCCCAGCGGCCAACCGGCGTGACGCGCGCCACCGCCTCGATCTCGCCGGGGTCCATGTCAGGCGGCGGCAGAATCGGCCCTGGCGCGATCGCGTTCACCAGAATCTGATCCGAGGCGAGCTCGAGCGCGAGACTTTCGGTGAGTGCGATGACGCCGGCCTTGGCGACGAAGTACGAGGTGAACCCGCGATACGCGGGACGCCCGCTTCGCGCCAGCCAGTCGGCGAAGTTGACGATACGGCCCCCGCCGGCCACGCGCATGCCCGGAATCGCCGCCTGCGAGCAGAGGAATGCCGACTTCAAGTTGACGTTGACGTCTCGGTCCCAGGCGGCTTCGGTGAGCTCGTCGAACGGGGTGCTGCCGTAGACCGATGCCATGTTGACGAGCGCGTCGATCCGGCCGAACGCCTGCTGTGCGGACGACATCAGGGTGGCGCAGTCACGCGCGTTCGAGACGTCGGCGGCGACGGCGATGGCACCGCGGCCCTGCGCCTTGACGTCGGCGACCGTGTCGTCCGCCTCCTGCTTCGAGCCGCGGTAGGACAGCACCAGGTTGGCCCCGCGAGCGGCCGCCTGCTGCGCCACGACGCGGCCGATGCGCTTCCCGCCGGTGATGACGACGACACGATCTTTGAGATCCATGTCCCTCAGATGCCATAGGTGTGAACGAGTTTCAAGTAACCGCACCCACTTCCAGGCATCCAACCGTCACACACAGAGCCGGAAGACCCCATGACCCAGGCCACCGCGCAGCTCGTCGTCAACACGTTTGCCGCATACCTGACATGCGGAGCGATCTTCGCGGTGATGTTCCTGTGGCGATGGGTGGGCCGGCTCGATCCGCTTGCCGTACACGGCACGCTCGGGTTCAGGCTACTCGTCTTTCCCGGAGTGACGGCGCTGTGGCCGTTGTTTGCGATTCGCCTCGTTCGCGGTGATTCGGCGCCGCCCGAGGAGTGGACCGCCCACCGCGCGGCGGCACGCGGTCACGCGCCGCATGCCTCTCCGAGGGCAGCCCGATGATTCGGCCCCTCCGCCGCGCGCATCGGTTCGCCTTTGGCGTGCTCGCGATCCTGATTCCCGTGCTGCTGGTGGCGGCACTGCTCGCGCGACGGTGATAGCGTCGTGAGTACCGCGTACCGGGCCGTCGGATGGAATCGCCAAAAACTTCGTTACGACGCGACGATTGCGACCGTGGTGTTCAGCGTCCTTGCCGTCTTCGTGCTCGGCGGCCTGGTCATCGATCCGAACGCGACGATCGAAACACTCATGATCCGCGCCAGCGGTGTTGGCGCGTTGCTGCTGCTGCATGTCGTGCTCGCGATCGGGCCGTTGTGCCGCCTCGATCCACGGTTCCTGCCACTGCTGTACAACCGTCGGCATCTCGGCGTGACGACATGTGCGCTCGCCCTCACGCACGGCGTGTTCGCGCTGATCCAGTTTCACGCCCTCGGCGACGTCAATCCGCTCGTCAGCGTGCTTGTCACGAGTCGCGAGTATCTGAGTCTCGCCGACTTCCCGTTCCAGCAGCTCGGTCTGCTGGCGCTCGTCATCCTCGTTCTCATGGCCGCGACGAGTCACGACTTCTGGCTGCGCGCGCTGTCGGCGCCGGTGTGGAAGGCGCTGCACATGCTCGTCTATCCCGCGTACGCGCTCGTAGTGGGGCATGTCGTGCTCGGCGCATTGCAGGCCGAACGCGGACCTCTGCTGCCGACGATCCTCTGCGCGGGCGTCGCCCTCGTCATCGGCCTTCACGTGCGCGCGGCACAGGTCGAGCGGCGCCGTGATACCAATCACAGTGCCGGCGCCGCACCTCCGTTCATCGACGTCTGCGGCGTCGACGACATCCCGGAGTGCCGGGCGAAGACGGTCTGCCTCGCCGGAGAACGCGTCGCCGTGTTTCGCTACGACAACCGGATCTCCGCGGTCTCGAACGTCTGCCGTCATCAGAACGGTCCGCTCGGTGAAGGGAAGATCGTCGGCGGCTGCATCGTCTGTCCGTGGCATGGCTATGAATACGAGCCCGCGTCCGGTCGCGCGCCGGCGCCGTTCACCGAGCGATTGCCGACCTTCTCGGTACGACTCGAGAGCGGGCGTGTCCTGATCGATCCGACGCCGCACCCGCCGGGCACGTACCTGGAGCCGGCGCGGGTTGCGGCGGCCGCTGAACGGAGCGTGGTGGCGCGCTCGGCAGATGCACGGACGGCGTGATGCAAGACGAGTTCTACATCGGCTACGAAGCGGAGATGCCACGCGGCCTCGACTCGCGCATTCGGCGGACCGCGGCTGCGGTGCTCCTCATCGCATTGGTTGTGTCGAGCATGCTGGTGTTCGCGCACAGACGGTCCGCAGACGCGACGTTCGAGTACGGCCGCGAACGCGTGTTCGAAGGCAGGTTGATCGAGTTCCCGTATCCAGCGCTTCTGGTCTCAGGCGCACACGCGCCGACCTCGTATTGGCTGGTGGGCCCAGGCAAACACGGCGCCGCCGGACTCGTTGCCGGACGCGATGGCGCGATCGTTCGAATCACAGGCTCTCTGATCGAGCGAGAGCACGATCACATGATCGAGCTGCGATCGCTCGCGATGGTGACGGGCGTGACGCTGCCAGCCGTCGAGCCGCTTCGCTCGTTGGGGCCGATCGTGTTGAGCGGCGAAATCGTCGACAGCAAGTGCCACCTCGGTGTGATGAAGCCGGGTGAAGGGCCGACGCACCGTGACTGCGCCGTTCGATGTCTGCTCGGGCGCATCACGCCGATGTTTGCGACGCACTCAAAGGGCCCAGGGCCCAGGCCTCAGGCCTCCGAGCGGGCAACAGCGTTCTGGCCGTCTGCTCGCTGGGGCCTGGGGCCTGAGGCCTGGGGCCTGCAGGATCGCCTTGCGCTCGTCGATCCGGCTGGCCGCGCCTTCGATGCACCGCTCGACACGCTCGTCGGCCGGCCCGTCGTCATTCGCGGAGAACTGTTGTCGAGAGGCCCGCTGCGTTTTCTCGCGACGACGCCGGCCGCGATTCAGGTTCAGGAAAACGGCGCCAGCTTCTTGAACGTGGCCAGCACCCAGCGATAGCCATCGGGATCGGTGACGACCGCGGTCCGGTCGCCCCAGGGCATGTCCTGGGCATCGGCAACGCCGGCTCCGGCCAGGCGTGCCTGTGTGGCGGCTCCATCGACATCAGCAACGTAGGTGTAGAGCGCGGGCGCGCCCGCTGTCGCCGTTGCCGCATCGCCCTTGCGGATCAGCATCACGATCGAATCGCCGTGGCGCATCTCGGCATAGCGAATCTGACCGTCGATCTCGGGCAAGACGACCCCTCGGGAAAAGCCGAACGCGCGTTCGAGAAAGTCCATGGTGGCGGTGACGTTGGCGACGGCGAGGTAGGTGTTGATGGGGTACATCCCCGGTGCCAGCCCGCTCCCCGAATCCGACGGAGCGCCGGGCGGCGCTGGAGGGCCGGCGGACGACCGGCGTCGTGTGGCGACCTTCTTCCGTGCTGCACGCCGGGCGGGACGCGCCCGTTTTACGGGTCTTCGGCTGCTCATGAGCTGTTGACGCATAGTACCGGGAACCCCGGTAGTTTGCACCGCAGCCTCGTGGCGGGGGTGCAGTATCAGGTAAGTGCCTGATTCGGCACTCAATCCAAGATCTCGGTGCCCTCGAGGCGACTCATCGGCGGTATGATCCCTTCCGCCCTAGCTGGAGAGGCACGCCATGGCACGAGGCCGAACGGGAGTCGAACACCTGCTCCGGCGAGCCGGGTTCGGCGCCAGTCCCGAGGAGTTGAAGTCGTTCGAGGACATGTCGACGTTCGGGCTGCTGGATCATCTTCTCAACTTCGACGAGCAGCCCGACGACATCGACTCGAAGATCGGAAACTCGGCGTACATCGGCGTGCTCGCGCGCGCAGGAGGATTCGCACCGAACACGAACATCGAAGACGCGCGTCAGCGATGGCTCTTCCGGATGATCCATTCGTCGCGGCCGCTGCAAGAGAAGATGGCGTTGTTCTGGCACAACCACTTCGCCACCGCCTACAGCAAGATCGTCGGCATGGTGCCCGCGGCCCTCGCCACGAAAATGATGGCGCTCAAGCCTGGCGAGCTGCCGGGCCCGCGCGGGCAGTATGAGTTGTTCCGCGAAGAGGGGATGGGCAGCTTCCGCGATTTGCTGATCGCCGTCGCCAAAGATCCCGCGATGCTCTACTGGCTCGATGGGCGCAACAACACTCGGCGCCTGCCGCAGGAGAACTTCGGCCGTGAAATCATGGAGCTCTTCACGATGGGCGTCGGCAATTACACGGAGCAGGACGTGTATGCCGCCGCGCGCGTCTTCACTGGCTGGAATCTGCGACTGGTGAACGGCGCCAGCGAGCCGCAGTCGTACTACGAGTACATCTTCATCCCCAACAACCACGAGCCGACGGCGAAGACGTTCACGTTTGCGATCTACCCTGACGGCAGCAAGACGATTCCGGCGCGCAGCGCGGCCGAAGGCGAGCAGGACGGCATCGATTTCATCACCGCGCTGGCGCGCCACCCCGCCACTGCCCGTCGCCTCGCGCTCAAGCTGTGGAACTTCTTCGTCAGCGAGGTCACGCCTCCCGACGATGCGACGCTGAACGCGGCGGCGAGCGTCTATCTGCAGAACGGCACCCGCATCGCGCCGGTGGTCGCGTATTTGCTGCGGTCGCGTGATTTCCTCAATCCGGGCCATTACTACACGCGCTACTCGTGGCCCGTCGAGTTCGCGGTTCGCTCGGTCAAAGAAGTCGGCTGGAACGGGTTCTCGGTCGACACCGTGCGCGCGGCGCTCGTCGGCATGGGCCAGACGCTGTTCGAGCCGCCCGACGTCAACGGCTGGGAGCTCGGTCAGGGATGGTTTTCGACCGGCGGGATGGTCGCGCGAATGAACTATGCGGCCACACTTGCCGGCAACCAGCGATTCAACCTGGCGCGCGCGGCTGCCGACGCCAAGGGATCGCCGGACTCGCTGGTCGAGTACTTCCTCGACCGGTTCTCGGCGGCACCCTACGAGAAGGGCGCCCACGACGATCTGCTGGTCTACGCGCAGACCGGTGCGACGTGGACCGGTTCGGACGCGCAAGTGCAGGCCAAGTCGGCTGGCCTGACGCGGCTCATTGTCGGCTCGTCCGAGTATCAGTTGGTGTAGCGGAGAACGCCATGTCAGTCACACGTCGAGAGTTCATTCGTGGCGGCGTCGCGGCGTTCACGGTCAGCTTCGCGGCTCCCGCGTTTCTCAGCGACCTCGCGCGGGCGCAGGGTGCCCGATCACGCAGCCTCGTCGTGGTCTATCTGGCCGGCGGCAACGACTCGCTGAGCACGGTCATCCCGTACACGGATCCGTTCTACGCCGGTCGCCGGCCGAACATCTTCGTGCCGACGGCGCAGGTGTTGCAGATCGGCAGCGATTCGGCCGGCCGTCCGCTCGGGCTTCACCCGCGTCTTGCCGGGTTGCGCACGATCTACAACGAGGGCCGGCTGGCGATCATCCAGCGCACCGGATACCAGAACTCGAGCCGCTCCCATTTCCAGGGCACCGACATCTGGAACACCGCCGATCCGTCTTCACCCTCATCGATGGGTTGGCTCGGGCGCTATTTGGAGACGATTCCGCTCGATCCGCTGTCGGGATGGGCCACTACTCGCGAAGTGCCGCGCGCGCTCTTGTCGAAGACGGTGGCGGTCCCCGGCATTCCCGATCCGCGCACGTACAGCTTTGCGAGCCCGAACGTCGAACCAGAGCGTACCTACGAGCGTGCGGCGGCGACACGGATCGCTTCGCACGTGCCGATCGATCGCCCACAGCTCGCGTTCATCAACAGCCGCACCGTGGCCGCGTTCGAAACGCTCGACCGGGTGAACTCGGTCGCCGATTACACCGGCACGGCGGTGTATCCGAACAACGGCTTCGCCCTCGCGCTGCGAACGGTGGCGGGCGCGATCGTGCGCGGTCTTGGCACACGTGTCTACTGGGTCCAGACCGGCGGCTTCGACACGCATGCCAATCAGGGCATACAGGGCGCCGGGGCGTACGCGAACCTGATGGGGATGTACGGAGATGGCGTCGCCGCGTTCTATACCGACCTGAAGAATCAGGGATTGCTCGGCGACACGCTCATCATGCAGTTCTCCGAGTTCGGCCGGCGCATCAGCGAGAACGGCACGGCCGGCACCGACCACGGCGCGGC